>NZ_CAKVJB010000008.1 GCF_934754935.1 uncultured Holdemanella sp.
AGAAGTTAAGCACTTTCACGGCGACAATAGTTGGGCTTGCCCCTGCGAAGATAGCTAGCTGCCGGGTCTTTTTTTTTTGCCTTTTTTTATATTTTATTGTAGAATAATGCGTTGTATGGAGAGTAAAATTATGAACAAAATTGGATTTAATAATCAAAAATATTTAGATATGCAATCTAAGCATATTATGGAGCGTATTGCTCAATTCGGAGATAAATTATATTTGGAATTTGGTGGTAAATTATTTGATGATTATCATGCATCTCGTGTTTTACCTGGTTTCTCACCAGATTCAAAATTACAAATGTTGATGCAGTTAAAGGATGATGCGGAAATTGTCATTGTTATTAGCGCAAATGATATTGAACAAAATAAAACGCGTTCAGATCTTCAAATTACGTATCAAGAAGATGTATTACGTTTAATTAATGAATTTACTAAGCGTGGATTATATGTCGGTAGTGTTGTTGTAACGCAATATAATCGTCAAAAAGCGGTTGATTTATTTAAAGCTCGTTTAAAACGTAGAAAAATAGATGTATATTTTCATTATTATATTGAAGGATATCCTACAGATACTAAGAAAATTATTTCTGATTCAGGATTTGGAAAAAATGACTACGTTAAAACCACTCGTCCATTAGTTGTTGTTACTGCACCTGGTCCTGGTAGTGGAAAAATGGCAACATGTTTATCACAGTTATACCATGAACATAAACATGGCATTAAGGCAGGATATGCAAAATATGAAACATTCCCTATTTGGAATTTACCTTTGAATCATCCTGTCAATCTTGCTTATGAAGCTGCAACTGCAGATCTTGCAGACGTAAATATGATTGACCCATTCCATTTACAGGCTTACAATGAAATTACAGTAAACTACAATCGTGACATTGAAATTTTCCCTGTATTAAAAAATATTTTTGAAGAAATTTATGGTTCTAGTCCTTATCAAAGTCCAACCGATATGGGAGTCAATATGGCAGGGCTTTGCATCAGTGATGATGAAGCTTGTTGTAATGCAAGTAATCAAGAAATTATTCGTCGTTATTTTGTAAGTAAAACAAGATATGCATATGAACTTTGTTCGCATGATGAAGTTCAAAAACAAGAAGTTGTGATGAATAAAGCAGGAATTACTGAATTGGATCGTCCATGTGTTATGGCTGCACGTAAAAAAGAAGAAGAATCTAAATCTTTTTCTGGTGCGATTGAATTAGATGATGGAACCATTATTACAGGTAAGACAACAAACTTAATGGGAGCATGTTCTTCAGTACTTATGAATGTATTGAAATATCTTGCGGGTATTGATAAAAATAAAGTATTGATTTCTCCTGAAGCTATTGTTCCTATTCAGAATTTAAAAACAGAATATTTAGGTTCGGTAAACCCAAGACTTCATTCAAATGAAATTTTAATTGCGTTATCGGTTTCAGCTTTACATAGTGAAGACGCAAAGAAAGCATTGGCTATGTTACCTAAATTGAAAGGTATGCAGGCACATGTAACTTGTGATGTCGCGGATGTAGATTTAAGCATTTATTCCAACTTAGGTATTATGCTTACTTATGATGCTAATAAGAAATAGGAGGCTTTTATGGCAAAATCAATTCCTAGCTCTGGAGCAGGAGCTGTTCGTATTATTTTAAAAAACAAAGATGCTTTTCATTTTGATTTAAGAGAAAAGAAAGAAGATAACGGAAAACAAAGTTATTTGTTTGATGTATATTATGAAAATGCCACAGGTACATTAAATGTCTTGATGGATAAAGATGAACCGGTTATTGCGGCATTGAATTTAAGTTTGGGTAAAGTTATTACTTTATCTAACGATACAAACTTAAAGAAATTATGTAAATATGTTATAGATCAGGTGAATGCATAATGAAGATAAGATTGCATGTTGTTGTAGATAAAGAAGATGATGCGATTGTTGAAGTAGTTCAAAATGCATTGGATGAAATTTGTTCAAAAATGTCTTATTCTCCAAGTCGTTTACAGCCAAGTTTAGCTGGTTGTATGGAATTCTATGCGACAAGTGAATTGGAAGAAGATGAAATTGATGATCTTTTATCTAAACTTAACAATGATTGGGATGGAGAAAAAGATGATTGCCAAGCATATAGTTTCAATACTACAATGTTTCATCCAAATGTTTACTACTTACAATTCCAATCTTTCTAGGATATATTATGATTGATTATACAGAAGGTTCAAATCGACAATATCATACTCAATTATCAGAAAGTGATGTTGGTGAATATGTTATTTTAACGGGCGATCCAAAAAGAGTAAAGGATATCGCATCATATTTAGATGATGCTTATTTTGTTGCGGACAATCGTGAATATGTAACTTATTCAGGATATATTAATGGTGTTTTATGCAGTGTAGTTTCTACCGGCATTGGTGGAGCTAGTACTGCCATCGCAATTGAAGAACTTGTTCAACTTGGATGTCATACATTCTTACGTGTAGGTACGAGTGGTGGTATGCGTCTAGATGTTCAAGGTGGAGATATTGTGATTGCGAGTGGTGCTATTCGCCAAGAAGGTACAACACGTGAATATGCACCAATTGAATTTCCTGCTGTTCCAAGTTTTGATGTTTTAAGTGCTCAAGTAGAAAGTGCAAGAAAATTGAATCTTTCTTATCATGTTGGAGTTGTTCAAAGTAAAGACTCTTTCTTTGGTCAACATGCACCTGAAACAATGCCAATTTATCCGGAATTGCAAAACAAATGGAATGCCTATTGTAAGCTAGATTGTTTAGCATCCGAAATGGAATCGAGCACTCTCTTTATTGTAAGTCAAACTCGCCATGTTCGTAGTGGAGCTATGTTTTTATGTTTGGCTAATCAGGAAAGAGAAAAAGCGGGATTATCAAACATTCAAAATCATGATTTAAAACCATTGATGGAATGTGCAGTTCAAACTATAAAAATTTTAATAGAAAAAGATGAGGCTGAGAATCACTAGGATCTCAGCCTTTTTAATGTGTTTGGAATGTTGTTGATAATATCTTCTGGCATGAAACTTGCTAAGTCTATATCGAGTTTAGCACTTTGCGAATGAATGTAGGTAGCACATAGAGCCGCTTGCATTGGATCTTTGCATTGACCTAGCATTGCTACAACTATACCGCACAATATATCTCCGCTGCCACCTTTGGCAAGGCCAGCGTTTTGTGCATCTAAAACATATACATTGCCTTGATGGGCAATATAGGTTTGACTTGATTTTAAAATGAGTACGCAATTTTTGTATTCTTTAGAAAAGTCACGTGCAATTTCAAATGGGTTTGATAAGATTGTTGTTATGTTGATACCTGTTAAGTCCGACATCTCTTTAATGTGCGGAGTTAATATAGTTGTTTCGTTTCGTTTTAACAAATCAATATTCTTTTGTGCAGCCCATAAGGCATCAGCATCAAGAACAACTTTTTTATCACTCTTCAATACTTGTTCCACTAAGGAGATTGTAACATTATTCTTTTGCATACCATTTCCAATGGAAAGAATGGAATAATTATTTATATTTTGTTTCAAGATATCAATGGCTTTTGAACTAAAGATACCATTTCGATCACTACATTGTAGAAGCATATAAAAATCAGATTTGATTGCTAGAATATTTGAAATACATTCTGGAACCATTAATGTGAGTGTTCCAATACCGCTTTTATAAGCACTCAAGCTTGCCATATGGATAGCTCCATGCATGTTTTGACTTCCGCCAATCATCAAGGCTTTGCCAAAAAAAGATTTATGAGCCGTCAATGGACGATTTGGAATATGGATATCCTCTTCACTTAAGACTTTTATTATGTCCATGCATTTATGGTGTAGAATTTGAGGAATGCCTATATCTACAAGATATAATTTCCCACAATGATTTTTACCTTCGTTTAACCATTGTCCTTGTTTATAACAATCCAAACTGATCGTATAATCGGCATGAATGGCACAACCTAGAATATTGCCCATTGTAGCATCGATACCACTAGGCATATCAATACTGATAATGGTTGAATGTGTTGCGTTCACATTTTGAATCATTGTTTTATAAAAGCCCGTGATATCTCTAGATAATCCGTTGCCAAAGATGCAGTCAATATAAACATCATATGTTTCATTTGGTAGGTTATGGTCATATTTAATATTGAGATTTTGAACCATTAGAAATTGAATTTTTTCTTCTTCAGACATATTTTTAGTTTCTGGAACAACCACAAATAATTTTGAATATTTAGTTTTCAAAAGTCTTGCGATAGCTAATCCATCCGCCCCATTATTTCCAGGTCCACAAAGAATACAGATGGATTGATCTTTAGTTATGTTTTTTTCAATGATTTTAGTCGATTCTATAGCTGCATGTTCCATAAGAATTAGACTTGGAATTTGATATGTTTCAATAGCGGCATGGTCGATATTTCGAGCCGTTGCTTGCGTATGAATATAGGCAGGATACATAATTTCACCTTCTTCATATTTACTATACTCTTAAACATTAAAAAATCATAATACTTTTAAAGATGTATGTTATAATTATGAAATTGGAGGTATTTTATTTTATGTCAAGATCTTCAGCGGCTAAAAAGTCGATTATAGTTGGCGGCCTGATCGGTACGGGTGGTCTGTTTGTTTCAAAATTAATTGGATTGGCATATACAATTCCATTTTCATATATACTACAGTCAGAAGCATATCAATCTGTATATGCACAATCTTATAATATATATGCCTATTTATTGACTATATTTCAATCGGGTGTTCCTTTTGCGGTGGCAACTTTAGTAGCACGCTATATCGCATTAGAAGATGCCAAAAGTGTTATTTTAGTTAAAAAAATTGCGTTTGCGATATTAGGATTAACCGGATTTGTAGGAATGATTCTATTATTTACTTTATCCAATGTCATTGCGCCAGCTATGGTAGCCAAAAATGCGGATATCATGGCAAATTGCTTAAAAATATTATCTTTAGCTATTTTCCTTGTTCCAGTTTTATCTGCTTTTAGAGGCTATTATCAAGGCTTAAAAGAAATGGAAGAATATGCATTCTCTCAAGCTTTTGAACAAGTATTCCGTGTAGCATTCTTGTTAAGTGCTGCTTGTTTAGTTGTATATGCGTTTGGTTGGGATAAAAAATATGCATTGTATGCAGCTGTTATGTCCACTTCTGTGGCAACCATTGCGGCCATTGCACAATTTGCGTATTTTGATCGTAAACATCAATATGTCGTTGATGAAATGGCAAGTAAACAGACAAAGGCTTGTCATTCAGCTAAAAAGATTTTTAGAGAAATTCTTATTTTGGCAATTCCATATTTGGTTGTTGCGATTTTAGGAAATATTGACCAGGTATTTAATGGCTTTTTATTACCAACCGGATTAAAGATGCACTACAACGCGAAAGATACAACAACAGTTATTTCTGCATCAAACTATGTTGCTGGAAAATTAAATGCGATTCCAATGATTTTGGGTCCGGGGTTCGCAACAGCTATCATTCCACATATATCTGAAGCATTATCTAAGAAAAATTATAAACTCGTTAAGAAGAATGTATTGGATAGTATCAATGTTGTACTTTATGTGGCAATCCCAGTCTCTTTCTGTATTTTTGCGTATGCAGGTCCATTGAATTATACATTGTATTATTCAGAAAATTTAGAGCTATGTACATTCGTAGTACAATGGATGGCTTTAGAAGGATTCTTATCTACATTTGCTCCTTTGGTAACGAATTTAATGGTTTCATTGGAATTAAGAAAAAATGTATTAAAGAATCTTGCGATTGGTGTATTGATCAAAGGTGTTTTATTGATTCCATTTGTATGGATCATGGGTATAGCTGGAGCTGTTATTTCAAGTTTATTAGGTACGGGCTATATTCTTTATAAAAACCTAAAAGAAATTCATGATGTATATCACATTTCTTATCGTAAAACTATGATTATTTCAGTACGCATTTTAGTTGGTTTACTTGCCTTATGGATTGCTTCGCTTTTATTATCAAAATTAGGATTGTATGGAGTTGAAGGTTCAAAACTAGTATGTTTGTTCAAGATGTGTTTAAATGGTTTATTAAGTGTAATTGTATATGTGGTTGTCACTTTATATTTAAAGGTTCCACAAAGTATTTTTCACTTTCAGTTAAGAAAGAAATCAGGTGTATAAAATGTATGATGTTATAGTAATTGGAGCTGGACATGCAGGAATTGAAGCGTGTTTGGCATCGAGTCGAATGAATAAGAAAACGGCAATTGTCACACTAAGTAAAGATATGATTGGTTCTATGCCATGTAATCCTAGTGTTGGTGGACCGGCTAAAGGAATTGTTGTACGTGAAATTGATGCGTTGGGTGGTATGATGCCTATTGCGGCGGATAGAACAGCTTTACAATTTAAAATGTTGAATACGACAAAAGGTCCTGGAGTATGGAGCTTGCGTGTTCAAAGTGATAAGATTGCGTACAAGCGTTTTATGAAAAAGGCTTTAGAAGAACAAGAAAACTTAGATATTATTGAAGCTGCATGTAAGAGTGTAGTGATTAAAGATAAAAAAGCCATTGGTGTTGAATTAGAAGATGGTACTTTTGTAGAAAGTAAAGCCGTTGTCTTGACAGCGGGTACATATATGACAAGTAATGTCTTAAGAGGACATACTTCAACTGTTTCTGGTCCGGAAGAACAAAGAACAGTAAATACCTTATCTCAGTCTTTGCGTGATGCAGGGATTCGTACATTCCGCTTGAAAACGGGAACACCGGCTCGTGTAAAAATGGATACGATTGATTTTTCTAAGGCGGAACCTCAACCTGGGACAAATCAGTTCTTGCGTTTTAGTGAGACAACAAAAACAGAAGATGTATTGCCTTTTGAAAAACAAGAAATATGTCATTTGATTTATACGCAACCAAAAACGCATGAAATTATTCATACACATTTACATGATTCAGCCATGTATTCAGGATTGGTTAAAGGTGTAGGACCTCGTTATTGTCCAAGTATTGAGGATAAATTAGTTCGCTTTGCGGATAAGGAAAGACATCAACTTTTCTTAGAACCCGAATCTAAAGAATTGGATACGATTTATATTCAAGGTTTTTCCACTTCAATGCCAATTGATGTACAAGAAGAAATGGTTCATTCATTACCTGGTTTAGAGCATTGTGTGATTGAAAAATATGCGTATGCGATTGAATATGATGCGATCGATCCACTTCAAATGAAACCGAATATGGAGAGTAAAATTGTCGAAAACTTATTTACGGCAGGACAAGTCAATGGTACAAGTGGTTATGAAGAAGCAGCTGGTCAAGGTTTAATGGCTGGTGCAAATGCAGCTTTAAAAGTTGATGGAAAAGAACCATTTGTCCTTCGTCGTGATGAAGCCTATATTGGTGTTATGTTAGATGATTTATGTACAAAAGGTACGAAAGAGCCTTATCGTTTGTTGACTTCACGTGCTGAATATCGTTTGTTGTTGCGTCATGATAATGCGGACCAACGCTTACTTGAAAAAGGATATGAGATAGGTTTGGTTTCACAAGAAAGATATGATGCGTTTAAAAAGAAAATGGAAGCTGTAGAAGTAGCTGGAGAAGAACTTTCAAATGCACATATTAAACCAAATAGTGATGTGAATGAATATCTACAAACATTAGGTTTTGAACCATTAGCACATGGATGTAGTGCATTGGATTTGATCAAGCGTCCTAAAATTACGGTTCGTGGATTGGCAAAATATACTGGATTAGACTATGAGGATCAAATTAATGAGCAGATTGAAATTCAAACTAAGTATGCTGGTTATATTGCCAAGGCAAAGCGTGATGCCAAACATCTGCAACAAATGGAAAAGATGAAACTTCCTCAAAACTTAGATTATGAAAATATGGATAATCTTTCTTTAGAGGCGAGACAGAAATTAACAGAGATTCGTCCTTTGACTTTAGGACAGGCAAGTCGTATTTCGGGTATAAATCCGAGTGATATAGCGATTTTAGCTATGCGTGTGAAATAATTTTCATTGAATTCGCTTTCAAAAGTATGCTATATTAAAAAGGGGATTTATTTATGAAAGGAAGACGAAAAAAAGTTCAACTTGTATTTGTATATGTTATAATGCTTGGAATGTCTGCATTTTTAATTGTAGGTGGAATGCGCCAATTGGCCATGACTCATGAGTTAAGGACAAGCATTAGTCAAAAGCAGAAAGAGAAAAATGCTTTGTCTTCAAAGAAAAAAGAATTAGAGAAGGCAAAACAAAATCTTACAAATCCAGATTATGTTGAATATATTGCGCGTGGAAAATACTTAGTGACAAAAGAGGGGGAGCAAGTATTTAAATTTCCAAGTAAAGACAACTAGGCCGTTGTGGTCTAGTTTTTTTGTGCAAAATAAAAAAAGTGCCAAAGCACTTTTATTACCTAGATGGTGAGGCCGATGCGATTTGAACGCACACGAGCATTACTCACTACCCCCTCAAAGTAGCGTGTCTACCAATTCCACCACGGCCTCATAGTGTTAAAATATTACACTATTTTTGTAAGCTTGGCAACACATTCAAGTCCGATAGTTTGACAAAACATGTCAACGGGTTGTACGTATTCGCATTGATATCCATATTCTTTAAATATTTTTAAATCTCTTGATAATGTTTTAGGATTACAAGAAACATATACGATTTTATCAGGTTGCATTGTCACTGTGTCTTTAATACCATTTTCAGTCATGCCTTTTCTTGGTGGATCAATAAAAATAACATCAATTTTATCCTCTTTATGATTATGCGCAAAATCTGTGGCATCCTGGCAAACGTAGTGACAATGATCAAGATGATTCATTTTGGTATTGTCATTGGCATTATCTACAGCTTCTTTAACGATTTCAACACCAATTACACTTTTGGCATGTTGACTGACAGCCATTCCAATGGTTCCAGTACCAGCATACATGTCAATGCATGTTTCATTTCCAGAAAGATTAGCGGCTTTAATGGCTTGGCTATATAGAACTTCCATTTGTTTAGGATTGACTTGAAAGAAAGCTTTAAAATGTAATTTTACTTTATTACCTAAACATTCTTCAATTATATAGTCATTTCCATATAATACTTTATATGTATTGCCTAAGATCACATTGTCATTTCGTGTGTTGTAGTTAAATACAATACTTGTGATATTTGAGAATGTGTTTTTTAATTGGTCAGATAAGGATGAAATATTCTTTTCACTTTTACCAATAAATACCACTTGAATTTCATCTGTACTAGAATGACGGATAAATACGTGTCTTAAATCTTGGGCCATTTCAAGCGTGATCTGTTTTTGGATAAAACGAAATACTTCATTGATTATATGATCTTGAATCTTACACTCTTTGCATGTGACTACATCGTTTGAGTGTTGACGATAAAATCCCATTTGTACTTTTCCATCTTTTATTTTAACTGGAAATTGGGCCTTATTACGATAATACCAAGGAAAATCCATACCTAGAATGGGTTTAACTTCTATGTCTTCAAATAATTTTTTAACATGTTTATATTTATAGTCTAATTGATATCCATAGTTCATGTGTTGTAGTTGACATCCGCCGCATGTTTTTGCGACTTCACAAGTTAATTCTTGGCGGTTTATACTTGGTTCTAAAAGTTGTGTAATGATGCCAAAGGCATATTTTTTATTGACTTTAACAATCTTAATTTTTGCCTTTTCACCAATCAATAAGTTAGGAACAAAGACAACCATATCGTCAATTTTAACAACGCCACTATTTAAATCTGTATCATCGATACATGTTACTATATATTCTTCATTTTTTTTCATACATAAGTATGATAACTAAAAAATCTAGAATTGACAAATAGAATTATTAGAGTAATATATATAGCGTACTATATAAATGTATAGCGCGCTATGAAAATGAGGTGAAGACAGTGTGTGACAACAATGATATTGGTTTTTATTTTAGTTTGATCAAGAAAAAAATGGATAAACATATGAATGAAGGATTAAGAAAGTATGATTTAACGAAGTCTCAACAGGAGGTTTTAGGTTATTTGCATTTTACAGATAAGGATCCAGTCATTCAAAAAGATATTGAAGAGCATTTTCATATTTCAAATCCAACGGTTACAGGTATTCTAAATCGTTTAGAACAAAAGGGATTTATTGAAAGAAAGCTTAATCCGAAAGATAAGCGAGTTCGTGCGATTGTGTTAACACAAAAAGAGCAGGATCTTCATGAGGATGTTGAAAATCAGATTCGTATCATGGAATCTAAGTTTGAAAATGCCTTAGGTATAGAGAAGCAAAAGCAATTATTAGAAATTTTAAAGGAGCTTGCTCAAAATTTAGAATAAGGGGGTTTTATTATGGTTAAAACTTTATTAAAGGAAGTGAAGGAATATAAGAAGGATACGCTTTTAAGTCCTGTTTATGTTTCAATTGAAGCTATACTTGAAGTCTTGATTCCTTTTTTGATGGCTTTATTAGTGGATAATGGCATTGAAAAAGGAAAAATGAGTTCAATTTGGTTGTATGGAATTTTAATGTTGGTGGCAGCCTTTGTATCTTTGTGGGCTGGAGCTAAAAGTGGAAAGCATGCGGCTATCGCATCGAGTGGTTTTGCGAAGAATTTGAGGAAGGCAGAATATCGTAATATTCAAAACTTTTCCTTTTCAAATATTGATGCCTATTCAACGAGTGGATTGATCACTCGTATGATGACGGATGTGACAAATATTCAAAATGCATATCAGATGATTATTCGTGTTTGTGTTCGTGCACCATTGATGCTGATTGCATCATTAATCATGGCTTTTATTATTAATAAACAAATGGCAATGATTTTTGTGGGTGTTGTATTTGTTTTAGGAGTTATTTTATTTGGCATTATTTTTATTGTAAGTCCTATCTTCGGTCGTTTATTTTCTCGTTATGACTTTTTAAATGCGAGTATTCAAGAAAATATTTTGGGAATTCGTGTTGTGAAATCTTTTGTTCGTAAGGATCATGAAATTGAAAAGTTCCGTAAAGAAAGTGAAACTATTTTTAGCATTCAGGGTAAGGCTGAAAAAATCTTAGTATTTAACTCGCCTGTTATGCAGCTTTGTATGTATGGCACCATTCTTTTGATTTCATGGTTAGGGGCTCATCAAATTGTGGCTTCAAATATGACAACTGGAGAATTGATGTCTTTATTTACATATACAACAAGTATTTTGATGTCATTGATGATGATGAGTATGGTTTTTGTCATGGTGACAATGTCGATTGCGAGTGGAAAACGTATTGCCCAAGTATTGAATCAAGAATCAGATCTTACAAGTCCTGAAAATGGAGTACAAACTGTAGAAAATGGAACCATTGATTTTGAAGATGTTTCATTTCACTATGGTAAGGATGAAGATATTTTAAATCACATTAACTTGCATATTCCTTCAGGTTCAACACTTGGAATTCTTGGCGCAACAGGATCTAGTAAATCGAGTTTAGTACAATTGATTCCACGTTTATATGATGTAACTAGTGGTAGCGTGAAAGTAGCTGGAATGGATGTACGTGATTATGATTTAAAAGTATTGCGGGATAATGTGGCGATGGTTCTACAAAAGAATGTTTTATTTTCAGGAACAATAAAAGAAAACATGCGTTGGGGAAATCCTAATGCGACAGATGAAGAGATTATTGAGGCTTGTAAACTTGCGCAGGCGGATGAATTCATTCAATTGATGCCCAACAAATATGATACGTATATTGAGCAGGGTGGATCGAATGTTTCGGGTGGACAAAGACAACGTTTGTGTATCGCTAGAGCTATATTAAAGAGTCCTAAAATTTTAATTTTGGATGATTCTACAAGTGCAGTGGATACAAAAACGGATGCCTTGATTCGTCAGGCTTTCTTAGAGAAGATTCCACATATAACTCGAATCATTATTTCGCAGCGTGTTTCAAGTATCCAGGATGCAGATCAGATTTTGGTCATCGATGATGGAAAAGTTTCTGGTTTAGGCACGCATGAAGAATTATTAAAATCGAATGCGATGTATAAAGAAACGTTTGAGGCACAAAATAATGGAGGTGATTTTGATGAACAATAGAAGTACGAATAGTTTAAAGCGTGTTATTAAAGAAACCATAACTGCTTATAAGATTGAAAGCTTTATTGTACTAGTATTGATTGTTGTTTCAAGTATCGCCAATGTATATGGAAGCATGTTTCTAAAAAACTTGATTGATGATTATATTGTTCCATTATTATCACAGAAAGTACCGAATTATACACCTTTATTGAATGCGTTAATGGAATTAGCGATGATTTATGGAGTTGGTATTTTGGCAACTTATGGATTCAATCGTATTATGGTCACTATTTCTTTAGGTACTTTAAAACATATTCGTGATGAATTGTTTGAACATATGCAGACGTTGCCATTACGATTCTTTGATACACATGCACATGGGGATATCATGTCTGTTTATACAAATGATACGGATACTTTAAGACAGTTGATTTCGCAAAGTATTCCTCAGGTCATTGTATCTTTAATGACGATCATCTCAGTAACAATTTCCATGTTTATCTTAAATGTACCATTGGCTATATTAACAATCGCATGTGGTTTATTGATGGTTTATACTTCAAAAAAGATTTCGGCAAAATCAGGTAAATACTTTATTGAGCAACAAAAACAATTGGGTGTAGAAAATGGTTTTATTGAAGAAATGATGGAAGGTAGTAAAGTCATTAAGGTTTTTACGCATGAAGAACAAAGTATTAAAGATTTTGATCAAGTCAATGATGCGTTGTTTGAAGCGAGTGCCAATGCGAACACGTTTGCGAATGTTTTAATGCCAATTGTAATGAATATTGGATATATTTCTTATGTGCTTGTAGCTGTTGTTGGATCTGTCTTTGCGCTAAATCATATTGCTGGATTAACGCTTGGTAGTATTGCGGCATTCTTACAGTTAAATCGTAGTTTCACGAATCCAATTGGACAAATTAGTATGCAGTTAAATGCCGTAATTATGGCGGATGCCGGTGCTAAGCGTATTTATGAAATCATCGATACAGAAAGTGAAGTGGATGATGGTGTGGTTACTTTAGAACAAATTGATCATGATCATTGGGCTTGGCATCATCCAAGAAAAAATGGTCAAGATGAATTGGTTCCTCTTCGTGGGGATGTTCGTTTTGAAAATGTGAACTTCTCTTATAATCCAGATAAACAGATTTTATTTGATGTTTCTCTATTTGCGAAACCAGGTCAAAAAATTGCGTTTGTAGGAGCTACGGGTGCTGGTAAAACAACAATCACGAATCTAATCAATCGTTTCTATGATATTCAATCGGGTTCCATTACATATGATGGTATTGATGTAAAACTAATCAAGAAGGCAGATCTTAGAAAATCATTAGGTATTGTATTGCAGGATACAAATTTGTTTACTGGTACAATTATGGATAATATTCGTTATGGTCGATTGGATGCGAGTGATGAAGAGTGTATTGCGGCAAGTAAATTAGCAAATGCACATGAATTTATTAAACACTTAGAACGTGGCTATGACACAATGATTCATGCGGGCGGTGAATCTTTATCACAAGGACAAAGACAACTTTTATCCATTGCTCGTGCAGCGGTTGCCAATCCTCCCGTATTGATTTTGGACGAAGCTACAAGTTCCATTGATACGCATACTGAGCGTATTGTTCAGGAAGGTATGGATAAGTTGATGGAAGGAAGAACAGTATTTGTGATTGCGCATAGACTTTCAACAATTCAAAATAGTGATGCGATCATGGTGTTAGAACAAGGTCATATTATTGAGCGTGGTAATCATGAGGACTTGTTGAAACAAAAGGGTAAATACTATCAATTGTACACAGGTGCTTTTGAGTTAGACTAAATATTTAATTTTAGGCTTGCATATATTTTGATTATGTTATAAAATATATGCGTTGTCGACGTAGCTCAGCCGGATAGAGCATGCGCCTTCTAAGCGCACGGTCGGGGGTTCGAATCCCTCCGTCGACGCCATCTAGTGAATAAAGCCTTTATATAAAGGCTTTTTTTCTGTTTATAGATAGTTTTGAAAACCTTTTTGAAAACCTTTATAAAAAAACAAAGAAACATTATGTCTCTTTGTTGAAAAGGTTTAATCAAAAATATTGATGTTAAGATTTAATAAATTGGAATTTGTTTCTTGATACTTATTGCACTTTTGCTTTTTTCTTAATCATACATATTGCTGCTAAAGTAACTATAACATAACCTAATAGTGCAATAATTGATGATTCAATTCCAAATTCTCCACCAGTGAAAACAAAGTCTTTTGAATCAAGTACATATGTCATAACCGAATATTCATCTGCCTTTTCACTTATCGATAAACCGCCGCCAATAATTAAAATATTCCAAAGTGAATGAACAATTCCGCTGTTCCAAACAGAACCACTTTCAATAGCAATCATTGAGAACATTATTCCCACCATTGTTCCTGCAATAAGAACCAACAGGCTACTTATAATGGAAAAATCCATTCCTATAATATGTATTAATCCAAATAAAGCTGATGGAATTAATACAGCTACTTTAATATTCCATTTCTCTTTTAACAGATTTAGAATAACTCCTCGAAAAACCATTTCTTCAACAAAACCAGCGGCTATGCCTGTAAAAGCAATACCAGCACTCAGTATTGAAAAAATCTGATTACTATTCATTCCAGAAGAAACATACTTTCCAGAAAAGAAAAAAAGATAAATCGCTATTACTGTCACAGGTAATAATACACCTACAATAATCCATTTAGCTTTAATTGAAAATTTTGGCATTCCCAAATTTTCTATTTTTATTTTAAGTAGTCTTTTTGAAAATAATTTAATTAAAACAAATGCTAATCCAACATATATAATTCCTGCTATAATATTGCATATACCTTCTGGAATTTTAATCAAAACAAACAAACTTGCCACTAACTGAGCTAATAATTGAGCTACTAGCAATACAATGATAGCTCCCAAAGCCCCTCCTATCGTCTTTCTTGTACTCATAAAATGCTCTCCTTTACCTTCATTATTGCAAAAAATTACTACCAACTTAACAAATTCCGATTTATCTATAATTTAAACTTCATTATAATCATGTTGATTGAATTATCAATAGAAAATTTTATCTGTTTTGTGTGTTTGTGTTAACACAAGGGTTTGTAAAAAGGACTATTATATGCATAGAACTACTACAAGACTACTACTTGCAGATGTGTTCTGAAAACACTCCTCTCCGTCTAACTAACGGAGTCTTGGGTGTTTTTTTTATTTGTGAATTCAACTAAAATAGTATTGAAAAGAGTAGGTGGTTTTGTGAAACAAGCAAATGATAATTTGACTATAATAAATGACTTGCAAAAAGAGATTCAGTGTTTGAAGAACATTTTGGATCGAGAAGGAATTTCTTATCAAGAAGAATTGGCTCAATTAACAAATACAGAAACTTTTGAAACGAATCAAGGTAGTCGTATTGTTTTTCCAAATGAAATCACAAAAGATATGGCAAATCGATTTTTCGCTCGTTTTTGGGGTCGTACAGATGTGTACGCAAAAAGAGTGGAAAACAAAAAAACGAACAAGGCAGGGTATTATCCGCAATGTATAAATTTTTGGTCAGATGGTTGTGGTAAGAAATGGAATGCAGGATTTCGTTGCCAAGATTGTCATTACCAAAAATATAAAGCTTTGACAATTGATAGTATTATGTCTCATTTAAAAGGAAATGAAGTTATTGGTGTTTATCCATTACATAAAGATAATACGTGTCGCTTTTTAGTGTTTGACTTTGATAATCATGATAAAGATGCAGGAAATGATTTTGCGAATATAGATGAGAGTTGGAAAGAAGAAGTCAATGCGATGCGAAGAATATGTCAAATAAATGGAATAGATCCTTTAATTGAGCGTTCTAGATCTGGTAAAGGAGCTCACATCTGGATTTTCTTTGATAAACCTATTTCAGCTATTTTGGCAAGAAATTTTGGAAATGCTTTGTTGGATAAAGGGGCAGAGCAAGTGAATTTAAAATCGTTTAAATATTATGATCGTATGATACCAGCACAAGATAGTATGCCAAAAGGTGGCCTTGGAAATTTGATTGCTTTGCCGTTACAAGGACAAGCATTGAAAGATGGCAACAGTGCATTTATTGATGAAAATTGGAATGCCTATGCAAATCAATGGAATGTATTATGGTCTAAGCCTAAGCTTTCACAGTCGTTTATTGAAGAAAAGATAAAAGAATGGCATGGAAATTTAGATGATAAACCTTGGGATTCTGTTAAAGAATTTGATAAAAATGAAGTGGACGGAAAAATGCATATCACTTTATCAAATGGTATTTTTGTGGATACTTCAAACTTAAGTGCATCTATTCAAAATAAAGTTCGTAAATTGGCTAGAATTAGTAATCCAGTCTATTATAAAAATCAAGGTATGGGAATTTCTACTTTTGGTATGTATAAATATATTTATCTTGGGGAAGACTATGATAGTGGATATATACAAATTCCTAGAGGCTGTTATGATACTTTAATGTCTTACAATAAAAATGCTAGGATTCAAATGATGGTGGACGATAAAAGACAACCAGGAAAAAGTATTGATGTTACTTTTAAGGGGGAGTTAAAGCCGGAACAAGAAGTGGCTCTACATAAAATGATTGAGCATGATAATGGTATTTTATTAGCAACTACAGCTTTTGGTAAGACAGTTCTTTGTGCAGATTTAATTGCGACAAAGAAAGTGAATACACTCATTTTGTTGGAGAGTTCATCTTTATTAGAACAGTGGAAAGACAAATTACAGACGTTTTTAGATATAAATGAAGAGTTGCCTGAATATACCACGCCTAAAGGTTTGGTCAAAAAGAGAAAATCTTTGATAGGTACTTTGCAAGGTTCGCATGATTCTATGACAGGTATAATTGATATCGCAATGGCTGGTTCTATATGTAAAAAGGGGAAATTTCATAAACTGTTGAATGAGTATGGCATGATCATTGTGGATGAATGTCATCATGCGGCTTCAAATACTGAAAGTGCTGTTTTAAAAGAAATTAAAGCTAAATATGTATATGGTGTTACGGCCGTTGATCGAACAGATCAATTAGATAAGATGAATTTTATGCTTATTGGTCCAATACGACATAAATATTCCGCAAAAGAACAGGCTGAACAACAAGGGATTCCTCGTTTATTATATCCTCGGTTTACACATGTGGTTGCACCAAGAGGAATGATGAAAGATGAAAAGAATCCAAATGAAGCATACTCAATATTACGAGATAATGATTTGCGAGATCAAATGATTGTTCAGGATATAAAGGATTGTATTCAGAAAAAACGTACGCCTGTGGTCCTGTCTAAATATGTGAATCATTGTAAAAAGCTATATAAACAATTAGAGGGTGTGGCAGATTCTGTTTTCTTGTTGATAGGTACTCAATCAAAAAAGGAAAATGATCATATTGTTGAATTAATGAAAAGTGTGCCTGAAGACAAAACTATGATATTAGTGGCGACAGGATCACTCGTTGGAGAAGGTTTTGACCTTGATCGATTGGATACTTTGTTTCTCGCAATGCCTGTAGCGAGTAGTAGTGTTATAAAACAATTTACAGGAAGAATTCATCGACTATATGATAAAAAAGATACAATACTTGTATATGATTATGTAGATGTCCATATTCCAATGTTTGATCGAATGTATGGAAAAAGATTAAAGGCCTACAAAGCATCTGGTTATGAATTAATTTCGGATACAAACGACATAAAAAATGAATCAGAGACTTCTCAATCTATTTTTGATGCAAATAATTATTATGATATGTATAGTCAAGACTTAATGTGCGCAAAGAAAAATATTGTTATTTCCAGTCCTTCATTATCTGGTGATAAGGTTGCAGATTTTACAAAATTAGTTAAAAACAAGATAGAAGATGGAGTGGAAGTAACCGTAGTTTCTTGGATGCCAGATAAAATTAGGTTTGGAAGTTCAAATTATAGAATGCAGTTGTTAGAAGAAATGAGACAATCTGGTTTTTATCTAAAATCGGCAGAAGATAATTGCGAACATTTTGCGATTATTGATCAAGAGATTGTATGGTATGGAAATATGAATTTGTTAGGGAAGCAAGATGTTGAAGATCATATTATGCGAATTCAAAGTAAAGAAATCGCTAATGAACTTATGGAAATGACTTTTGGGAATAGTTTATATAATTATTTGAATAACTTCTAGAAATTTTCCTAGAAGTTTTTCTATTTGTGATAAAATAATGGGCAGGTGATATTTGATGAGTGAGAAAAGAGAAGGTTACCAGTTTGTTGGTTGGTATATAGATAAAGAGTGTACAAAAAGATTAAATCCAGGTGGGGTACTTCCTCATTCTGTGACTTTATATGATAAATGGATACCTATTTGGTATCCCATTGAATATGATGTGGATGGCGGAATTATGTCTCGTCGTAATCCTAGATATACGTGTATTGAATCGGAAGAATTGTTGTTGTATCCGGCATTTAAGAAGGGTGTTATGTTTGTTGGTTGGCAGCTTAATGGTGAAATTGTCACAAGTTTACCAGCAGGTATTCATGAACCTGTTATATTAACAGCCATTTATAAAGAGTGTCCTGTGATTCATTTTGAAACATGTGGTGGAGCTAATTATATGGATGTATGTACGAATGAATATGGATTGTTAGTGAATATGAAATCTCCTATACGAGTTGGATATACCTTTGATGGATGGTTTTGGGATTGTGATTATCGTTGGCGCTATAACTTGGATGAACCAATTCATGAATCTTGTACGTTATATGCCCATTGGCAGGTAAGTCAATATAAGATTACGTATGATTTAAATGGTGGATTGAGTAGTCGTAGAAATCCAAAGGCATATACGTATTTTTCAGATACGATTCATTTGTTGCCTGCCACTAAACCTGGGTATGATTTTGTGGGTTGGTTTGACGAAAGAGGAAATGAATTGAATGTGATCAAAGAGCATTCAATGGGAAATAAGCATTTAATAGCACAATTTAGAAAGAGGGAATTAGATTAGTATGCAAAATCCATTAGGGTATGAAAAAGAGTCGTCATTATTAAAAAAATTTGCGATACCAAGTATTATTTCAATGCTTGTATCGTCACTATATAACATTGTGGATCAAATCTTTATTGGTCAAGGTGTTGGTTTTTTAGGAAATGCTGCAACCAATGTAGCTTTCCCACTTACAACAATTGCGTTGGCCATCGCCTTGTTGATTGGGATTGGATCAGCGAGTTTATTTAGTTTATATCTAGGTGAAAAAAGACCAGAACGATCAAGTAGTATTGCAGGCAATGGCATCAGCATATCTGTTCTTTGTTCGGTAATCTATGTTGTTTTAGTTCTTTTGTTTCTAGAATCATTATTAAAATCATTTGGGGCTACAAGTACAATTATGCCTTTGGCCTTAGAATATACGCGTATTACGACATTGGGTGTGCCATTTTTGATTACGACAAATGTGATCAGTAACTTGATTCGTGCGGATGGATCACCAAAATATTCAATGATATGTATGGTTGCAGGTGCTATAGTTAATACCATCTTAGACCCATTATTTATCTTTGTCTTTCATATGGGAGTAGCTGGTGCTGCCATTGCCACTGTTGCAGGTCAAGTGATTTCATTTGTGATTGCGGCTTGGTATATCAAGAGTTTTCAACATATTGAATTTGATAAGAGTAGCTTACGTATTTCTTTGAGTGATACAAAAGAAATGGCAACCATTGGAATGAGTGCTTCATTAAATCAGATTGCGATTTTGTTTGTGCAAATTGTATTAAATAATTCATTGACGTATTATGGACAGTTTACCAAGTTTGGTAGTGATATTCCTTTAGCTGCCTGTGGTATTGTCATGAAAACCAATGCGATATTATTAGCTATTATCATTGGTATTTCGCAAGGAATGCAACCAATTATTGGGTTTAATTATGGGGCACAAAAATATGAGCGTGTTAAAAAGACGTTTAAGCTTGCGGTAAGTGCAAACTTAGTTGTTTCTTTTATTGGTTGGGCTTTATTTCAATTCTGTACGAGCACTGTATTATCAATCTTCGGATCAGGAGACGCAAACTATTTTGAATTTGCGACAATGTTTATGCGAATCTATCTAATGCTTGTATGCATTGATGGTGTACAGATGCTTTCGTCAAGCTTCTTTGCGTCAATTAAAAAAGCATATTTAGGAATGTTTTTGTCTATGACTAGACAAGTATTATTTTTGATTCCACTTGTTTTGATCTTACCTAAATTCTTTGGATTAAATGGTATCTTATATGCAGCTCCAATTGCGGATTTTGTTGCTTTTGTAGTTTCTGTTATATGTATTTTGGGTGAATTCAAGAAGTTAAATGAATTAGAAAAAAATATGAAAGTAGACTCTCTTTAATAGGAGAGTTTTTTTCTTGAAATGACATTCTTTGAATTCTGTATTTTAAAAAGGCGTAGAATTGATTATTGTCGATATTTATGGTAGAATACTAATGTTTCGCATGGAGGTATAAGTGAACGCATATTATCATTCTTTAATCGAAGAAATAAAAAAAGAGATAGATGAAAAAAGTTATGCCCAGGCGTACGAATTGATTTGTCAGGAGCTGAACATGCCTTATGTTCCACAAGATGCATTAGATTTATTAGAATCTTATAAGTCTGAATGTAAACCTTATTTGGAACAGAAGAATAAGAGTATGGATTTCAACAAGTTACAGGATTATATTCATGGAAGTCTAGAACAGAAAATCTTTGCGATTTCTATGTTAGAAAACATGAATTTAAGAATGTGTCATGATGAAGTTCAGGTATTATTGGATTCAGATTTACCTGATGAATATAAGGGTACATTGATTGAGGCTTTAATGGAGCAGAAAATCGATGATCCATTTGATTTGATAAAATCCGGATTGAACATTACATTTATTCCAAGTGCCATCTTACCTATGGAGCAAGATTCGTCAATCTGTGAAGCGAGTTCATTATTTGAAAGTTGGTTTACAAATGAAGATCCAACCATGGTTCAATTTTGTATGTCACTTTTGATGCAGCTTGTTTTGTATGAAAGACCATTTGGTCAAGAAGACAAAGATCCTTACCAACTTGCGAAAAGTGTAACAAGACTTGTATATGATGCAATGCAGAAATCCGATGAATGGCCTGGTTTTGTCAAGAAACAGGGGCTTGAAAAAATTGAGGATATTGAGTTATCCATTGAAAAGCGAGGAGAAAACAATGACTAGTACTTGGACTTTGAAAGAAAATTCTACTGGTGAATTAGAAGTAACAGTAGAAGGGGAAGCTTGGAAAAAAGCACAGAAAAAAGCATTAAACTATGCTAAATCTCACATGAATTTGAAAGGATTCCGTCAAGGACAAATCCCTGATGCTTTAGTTAAAAAACAACTTTCTTCAAAAGCATTATATGATATGGCTAGCGAAGAAGTAGCTAATGAAGTATTATCAGAAGGAATCAAAGAACACAATATCGAATTAGTAGCTCGTCCTACTTTAGATGTTAAAGAAGCTGATGATGAAAAAGCCGTATTAGTATTTACATGTACAGTACTTCCTGAAGTAACTTTAGGTGAATACAAAGGATTAGAAATCAAAAAAGCAGATGTAGAAGTTACAGAAGAAGATGTTGAAAACGAAGTTAAACGCGTTCAAGATCGTTATGCTGACTGGGTTGTTCGTGAAGATGACGATGCTGCTCAATTAGGTGATCAAGTAGTTATCGATTTCGTTGGAACAAAAGATGGTGTAGCATTCGAAGGTGGATCTGGAGAAAACTATCCATTAGAACTTGGTTCAGGATCATTCATTCCAGGTTTCGAAGAACAATTAGTTGGAGTTAAGAAAGGTGAAGAAAAAGACGTTGAAGTTACTTTCCCTGAAAACTACCAAGCAGCTGAACTTGCTGGTCAACCTGCAACATTCCACTGCACAGTTCACGAAGTAAAATATAAAGATCTTCCTGAATTAAATGATGAATTAATCAAAAAATTAAAGATTGAAAACGTTGAAACAGTTGATGCTTATAAAGAAAAAGTAAAAGCTGACTTAACTGCTCAAAAAGAAAGAGAAGCTGAAGAAAACTTCACTAATGAATTATTAGGAAAAGTTTGTGACAACGCAAACGTTGAAATTCCAGCAGCTATGATCGATGCAGAAGTTGATCGTATGTATAGAGAATTCGAAGGTCGTATGCAACAATCTGGATTCACTGCTAAACAATTCTTAGAAGCAACTCACCAAACTGAAGAAGCAATTCGTGCTCAAATGAGCCCAGAAGCTGCTGCTCGTGTTAAGACTCAATTAGTATTAGAAGCTATCGTAAAAGCTGAAAGCATCGAAGCTAGTGATGAAGATGTAGAAAAAGAATTTACTACAATGTCTGAAATGTACAACATGGAAGTTGAAAAAATCAAATCATTGATTTCTCCAGAAAGTATTAAAGCAGATTTAGCTAATCAAAAAGCATTAGACTTCATTAAAACTTCTGTAAAGTAGTATAATGTAAACGAAAAAAGACGCTTAGCGTCTTTTTCCATATTTAATATAAGGAGGTTTTTGTATGGAATTAAATACCTATCCTTTAGTTTGTACAAGAGGGGTCGTACTATATCCAAATCAAGAAATTGTGATTGATGTAGGTAGAGATACTTCTGTACATGCTGTTGAAAATGCTCAGGATAATTATGATAAAAAGATTTGTTTATTTTCTCAAAAAGAGCTTGAACAAGAAAATCCTGGAACCGAAGATATATATTCTGTAGGGACTTTGTGTGAAGTTCGTCATATTCGTCGTTTTGATAACTTTTTACGCGTTAAATTCCGTGGAATCAAACGTGTTAAATTAAATAAATGGACTCATGGAAGCTTGAGTGATCTTGTTGAAGTTGAAATTCTTGAAAGTGAAAAACAAGATACGGTTGAAGAAGAAGCCTTGATTCGTATGATCGCAGATGAGCTTGATCGCATGCAAGGTCAAGATCGTTTTGTGACAAAAGAAATTGTTATGGAAATCTCTAAAGGTATGGGCGGTGAATTCTTAAGTGATAAAGCTGTTCAGGGGTTACCTTTAGATCTTGAAAGAAAACAAAAATATCTTGAAACCCTTGGAGTAAATGATCGTTTAATGATGTTACTTCAAGATATGGCTAAAGAAAAAAAGATGAGTGAAGTTGAAAAACAAATCAACGAAACTGTTAAAGAAAGAATTGATCAAGGGCAAAAGGACTACTATCTTCGTGAAAAGATGAATGTCATTCGTGAAGAATTAGGGGATACAGTTGCTCAAGATGAAGATGCAGCTAAGATTCGTAAGCGTTTAGCCGAAAATCCATATCCTGACTATATTAAGAAAAAGGTAGCGGATGAAGTCAGTCGTTACGAAATGCTTCCTATGGCTAGTGGAGAAACTGGTGTAATCAAAGCATACATTGATTGGTTAATGGATCTTCCTTGGTGGCAGCAAACAAAAGATAATGAGGATTTAAATGCGGCAGAAGCTACTTTAAATGCTGATCATTATGGTCTAGAAAAAGTAAAAGAACGTATTCTAGAATATTTAGCTGTTAAACAAATGACAAATTCATTAAATGCACCAATCATTTGTTTGGTAGGTCCTCCTGGAGTTGGTAAAACATCTTTGGCAAAAAGTGTTGCACGTGCTTTAGACCGTAAATTTGTAAAGATGTCTCTTGGTGGTGTTCGTGATGAAGCAGAGATTCGAGGACATAGAAGAACCTATTTAGGAGCTTTACCTGGACGTATCATTCAAGGTATGAAAAAGGCTGGAGTGACTAACCCTGTATTCTTAATTGATGAAATTGATAAGATGGCAAGTGATTATAAGGGAGATCCATCAAGTGCTATGCTTGAAGTATTAGATCCTGAACAAAACTCAGTATTCTCAGATCACTATATTGAAGAGCCTTATGACTTATCAAAAGTATTATTCATCGCAACCGCTAACTATTTAGAAAATATTCCACCTGCATTAAGAGATCGTTTGGAAATCATTGAATTATCAAGCTATACAGATGCAGAAAAGGTTCATATTGCCAAGGATCACTTAGTGCCTAAGCAATTAAAACTAAATGGATTAAAACCATCACAATTAAAAATTGATGATGATATGTTACTATATTTAATTCGTTACTATACTCGTGAAGCGGGTGTTCGTTCATTAGAGCGTACGATTGCGACAATTTGCCGTAAAACCGTATTAGCAATCTTAAAAAACAACAAACGCAGTATTAAGTTGACTAAGAAATTAGTTCATGAGTGGTTGGGTAATGAAAAAGTCGATTATGGTAAAAAAGAAAAGAAAGATCAAGTTGGAACTGTAACAGGACTTGCCTATACAAGTTTTGGTGGAGATATCCTTCAAATCGAGGCAACTCGCTTTACTGGTAAAGGAAGACTTGTTCTTACTGGACAATTAGGTGATGTTATGAAGGAAAGTGCTAGTATTGCGCTAGACTATGTTCGTACACATGCGAAAGAATTCAAAATTGAACCAAAATTGTTTGAAGAAAATGATGTACATATTCACGTACCAGAAGGAGCAGTTCCAAAAGATGGACCAAGTGCTGGTGTTACAATGACAACGGCATTGGTATCTTGTTTCTCAAATATTCCAGTTAAGGCAAATTTAGCCATGACAGGTGAAGTAACACTTAGAGGAAATGTTCTTCCTATTGGTGGTTTAAAAGAGAAATCATTGGCAGCACATCGTTCTGGAATTGATACGATCTTGATTCCAAAAGAAAATGTAAAAGATTTGGATGATGTACCTCAAGAAGTAAAAGATGCAGTTACTTTTATTCCTTGTTCAAATGTCTCTCAAGTATTACATAACGCATTGGTAAGATAGTATGATCAGTGAATTTGTGATTAGTGCTGTTGAAAAGGATCAATGGCCAGAATCTGATTTACCAGAAGTTGTTGTCGTTGGACGTAGTAATGTTGGAAAATCAAGCTTTATTAATGCACTAACGAATAAGAAAAAACTTGCCTATGTAGGAAATACACCGGGTAAGACACGTTTAATCAATTTCTTTAAGATCGATGATACATGGATGTTGGTGGATGTTCCTGGATATGGCTATGCGAAAATGTCTAAACAAATGTTGATCAAAATGGGTAAAATGATGGATACATATTTTAACCAAAGAGAACAAATTTGTTGCGTTGTACAACTTGTGGATGCAAGACATGGCGCAACACATGATGATTTAGATATGATCGAAATGATTCAAAGTCTTGGAATTCAAATCGTCATTGTAGCTACAAAAGTCGATAAGATTCCTAAGACAAAACGTGTTCGTGCATTGAAAGATATTTCTCAACAGCTTCAATTGCCAATGAAGAATATTTTCGGTATCAGTAGTACAGAAAAAACAGGTTTTGAACCTGTCTTAGAAAGAATCAATGAAATTGTAGAACAGGCTAAAAAATAGTCTGTTCTTTTCTTGTATTACATACAAAAGATTGCGAATGTAAGTACAATGACTTATAATTAAGAAAAAGGAGCTTATTATATGTCAAAAACATCGAATGTATATGCAAGAATTGAACCAGAAACAAAAGAACAAGCAGAAGCCATCTTGGCAAAATTAGGAATACCATCTTCTGTCGCAATTAACATGTTCTACAATCAAATAATTTTAAATAACGGTTTACCTTTTGATGTGAAGATACCATCAAATAAAATTTTAAATGAAGCAGAAATGACAAAAGAGGAATTAGCTAAGGAGATTTTGGCGGCTCATAATGAAGTTTTAAAAGGGAATACAATTCCTTTTGATCAATTTAATGAATCATTGAAAAAGGATCTAAAACTATGAATTTAGAAAATGGATTATAGAATAGTCTATTCTTTAAAATTG
This sequence comes from uncultured Holdemanella sp., assembly GCF_934754935.1. Taxonomy (GTDB): domain Bacteria; phylum Bacillota_I; class Bacilli_A; order Erysipelotrichales; family Erysipelotrichaceae; genus Holdemanella. The sequence continues at coordinate 26,023 of NZ_CAKVJB010000008.1, forward strand.
TCTAAAAGAATTGTGAGTGAAATGATTTTGGTGTATGAGTATGTTAAAATGGAAACCTAAAAAGGAGTGCTGAGCTTATGAAACAAAACCCAACACCTCGTATTACAAATCTATTTATGCTGACAATTGCAGGGATTGTGAATGCCTTTGGCATTACATTATTTATGACACCTGTGAAATTGTATGATAGTGGAATTTCTGGAACTTCTATGTTATTAGAACAAATTACACCATCCTATTTATCATTATCATTATTCTTGTTGATATTAAATATTCCTTTATTTCTTTTTGGACTCAAAAAACAAGGAAAGAAGTTCACATTTTATGCCATTTATACCGTCTTTATATATTCCTTATTCGCATGGCTTATAACGGATGTTTTTCCAATTGATGTTAGTATTGCTTCACCACTAGCTGGTACAGATTTACTTCTTTGCGCATTATTTGGTGGCATGATTTCAGGTATAGGAAGTGGTTTGGCCATTCGTTTTGGTGGGGCTATGGATGGTATTGAAGTTATGGCAGTGATTTTCGCAAAACGTATTGGAATTACAGTAGGAACTTTTGTGATGATATATAATGTGATTCTGTATGTATTTTGCGGACTTGTATTAAATAGCTGGGTACTTCCACTTTATTCTGTGGTTGCGTATTCAGCGGCATTAAAAACAATTGATTTTGTCGTTGAAGGTATTGATCGAGCTAAATGTGCAATGATTGTAACGGAGTATCCAACCGAAATCTGTGAAGCATTAAGTGAAACATTTGAAAGTGGTGTAACTCGAGTGGATGCCACGGGTGGTTATTCAAAACGACCTAAATCCATTGTCTATTTTGTAGTTAATCGTTACCAAGTCAATCGCATGAAAGAACAAGTTCATGAAATCGATTCTGGTGCTTATATTATCATGAGTGAAGTGGCAGATATCTTTTCAAATAATATGGATAAAGTATAAAGAAAAGTGGGGGAATTAAATTTCCTCCACTTGTTTAGTCCATAGACTTCTTGATGCATCACTTGGCATTCTCCAATCACCTCTAGGTGAGAAACAAATAGATCCAACCTTAACACCATCTGGCATACAGTTTCTTTTGAATTGTTGCGTAAAGAAACGATTATAGAATGTTGTGATGGCTTTTTTAATTGTTTCCTTTTCTACATCTTTGAATGCAACACAAGCCAAATCATAGATTTTCTTAGGTTCATCATGATGTCTTAACATTTGATATAAGAAGAAATCATGAAGATCATAAGATCCTAATACTTCTTCTGTTTTTTGCGCAATCTTACCATTTTTATCTGGCGGTAAAAGCTCTGGGGATACTGGTGTATCACAAATATCCATCAATACATCATGTAATACTTCATCTTTTAAGGCTACACTTTCAACAATATAGCGAACAAGTGTTTTAGGAACACTCGCATTAACTGCATACATACTCATGTGATCCCCATTATATGTACACCATCCTAAGGCAAGTTCACTTAAATCTCCAGTACCTACTACGATCGCATTATAGGCATTGCTTAAATCCATAAGAATTTGTGTTCTTTCACGAGCCTGAGAGTTTTCATACGTAATATTATGAACTTCTGGATTATGGTGAATATCTTTAAAGTGTTGATTTACACCATCCACGATAGAAATTTCTTCACTAGATACATGAAGAAGATCCATTAAGATTTGCGCATTAGATTTAGTACGTTTTGTTGTTCCAAAACCAGGCATTGTGATCGCATGAATTCCTTTTGAATCATAATTATTGATTTTAAAGGCTTCATGACATACAAGTAAAGCTAAAGTAGAATCCAAACCACCACTAATTCCAATCACAACATCTTTACAGTGAATTTTAGAAAGACGTGTTGCCAAGCCTTGAGCTTGAATGTGTAAGATTTCTAAACAACGCGTAATCCTTTCATCTTGATTGTTTGGAACAAAAGGATAAGCATCGATATAGCGGTCAAATTCAATTTCTTCAATTGGTTTTGATGCGAATTCTACGGTTATATAGTTTACATGGAATAAATCTTGCCTGCTTGTTTTATAATGTAGACGATCATGATTTAAGTGATCTAAATCAATTTGACCATAAATGATTTTATCTGTTTTAGTCTCATTTAAAATGGCCCCATTTTCACAAATTAAATTATGTCCAGAAAAAACTAAATCACTTGAACTTTCTGTAGGTCCTGCACTGGCATATATATAGCCAGCATAACATTTAGCACTTTGATCTTTGACTAGATTTCTTCTGTAGTTCGCTTTTGAAATGATTTCATTTGAAGCACTAACATTACATAATACATTGGCTCCTGCTAGTGCATGCGTTGAACTTACAGGAATGGTTACCCATAGATCTTCACAGATTTCAACACCTAAACAAGCAGATGTAGTTGTATCTTTAAATACAATATGATTTGAAACAGGAACCTTTTTGTTGTTGAAGTTAAAAGTTGTGTTTTCTTTTAGTTCACTCGCACTTGAGAACCATCTTGTTTCATAGAATTCGTTATAGCTAGGAATATATGTTTTTACTTGAATGCCTAGAATGTCATGGTTGAAACAAATGGCCGCACAATTATAAAGCTTATTATCAATTTCTAAAGGTAAGCCTAAGACTGCAACTATATTTTCTGGTAGTTCTTCTACAATTTCAAATAGAACTTGTTTTGCTTTATTTAATAATGTATGTTCATAGAATAGATCCTGACATGTATATCCTGTAATACATAGTTCTGGAAATATGACAAGTTGTGTATCTGAATCTAATTCTTGGATACATTTTAAAATTTCTTCTTTATTAGCCTGTGGATCTCCAATTGAAACATTTGGCGTACAGGCAGCTGTTTTATAATATGAATAACGATGCATGTTGATACCTCATTTCCATTGAAAATTATACCAAAAAAAGACGTCCATTTTAAGGACGTCTTTGATTATTGTTCACTAAGTTCGTGAAGACGATCTCCGTATGCAGATTCGTCTGCATCCTTCTTATCGTTTTCAGTCGCATATTTTTTAACTAATGCACTTGATTTGTTGATTGGTTGTAAAGTTCCGGCACCAGCCACACATCCACCAGGACATGCCATACCTTCAAGTAGGTATCCGTTTAATCTTCCGGCTTTTGCCATCATCAACATTGTCTTACAATTCTTTAATCCTTCTGCAGCCTGAACTTTTACTTCTGTTCCAGGGTGTTCTTTTTGAATCAAATCTTTAACAGCTTTGGCAACACCACCACTAACGGCAAATCCACGACCTGCATTTGTTCCTTCAGTCAATGGATCTGAAGTTGTGATTTGATCTAATTCAATACCTTTCGCATTAAACATACCCATAACTTCTTCAAAAGTTAATACGAAATCAACATCACTACGGATTGATTTACGGCTTGCTTCCAATTTCTTAGCAGCACAAGGACCGATGAATACAACTTTTGCGTTTGGTTTTTCTTTTTTGATCAAACGACCTGTTAATACCATTGGAGTTAATGCCATTGAAATATATGGTGCAAAGTCAGGGAAGTTTTTCTTCGCCATAACTGACCATGCAGGACAGCAACTTGTAGCCATAAATGGTTGTTTTTCAGGAACTTTGTCTAAGAAGTCTTCAGCTTCTTCAATTGTACATAAGTCAGCACCAATCGCAACTTCAACAACATCCGCAAAACCTACAGCTTTTAATGCAGCTTTTACTTTGTCTGGAGTTACAGCTGGACCAAATTGACCAACGAAAGCAGGGGCAACAGCGGCAATTACTTCATAACCTTCTTTCATGGCATAAATTGTTTGGAAAATTTGTCCTTTATCAACAATAGCACCAAATGGGCAGTTAACTAGACACATTCCACAGCTAACACATTTATCGTAATCGATTTCTGCTTTTCCATCTGCATCGGATTTGATCGCATCCATACCACAGCTTGCAGCACAAGGACGTTCTAATTTTGTGATTGCGTGATAAGGACATGCATCCATACAACGTCCACACTTAATACATTTTTCTTGGTCAATGCAGCTTTTACCATTTACGATATGAATCGCATCTTTTGGACAAACTTCTGTACATTGGTGTGATAAACATCCTTGACAAGCGTTTGTTACGAAAACTTTCTTTTCAGGACATGCATTACATGCGAATTTAATAATATTGATCAGTGGATCGTCATAGTATTTTTTAGCAATCGTACTTTCTTCAATTCCATCAGAAATATTAGTATATTCAGTAATGTCACGAACAGGTAAACCCATTCCTAAGCGTAATCTTTCACCAATAATTGCACGTTCTAGAAAGATACTTTCACGATATTTTGCTTTAGTACCAGGTAAAATTTCATATGGAATCTCTTCCATACGTTTCGAATAATCTGTATTGTCATCGTATGCCATTGAAGCGATGGCAGTAAAGACCTGACGACGAAGGTCAGTTACCGAGTTATAAATTCCTCTCATATTTCCTCCTATTTTTATTCCTCATATAGACTCATACAATATTATATAGTAAAAAGTCTATTTGTGAAAGTTTTAATTAGTATAAAGTGTTATTATTTTTTCCTAATAGTGATATAATACCGAGCGAGGTGAATTGTTTGGTAAAAATTGTATGGGATTGGAACGGAACTTTGTTAGATGATGTTGATTTATGTTTTTCATGTATCAATCGACTTTTAGTCAATCATGAACTACAGCCGTTAAGCACTTTAAATCAATATCGAGAAGTATTTACATTTCCAATAGAGGATTATTATAAAAGGGTTGGCTTTGATTTTGATAAAATACCTTTTTCCATATTGGCTCACGAATATATGGAGGATTATCAAGAAAAAAGTTATAGTTGCGACTTGCATTCAGATGTATTGGATGTTGTAAAAAAGGCTAAGCATTTAGGCTTTTCACAAACCGTACTTTCTGCAAGTAAGATGGATTATCTTCTAAGACAAATGCAAAATTTAAATGTAGATACTTTATTTGATTCAATTTATGGAATCAATGATATTTATGCGAAAAGTAAAGTGGAATTAGCTCATGCGTTTAAACAAACATGTAACCTGGATGATGAAATTTATTTTGTAGGTGATAGCGTGCATGATTATGAAGTCGCAAAAAGTATTGATGCCAAGTGTATCTTGGTAACAACGGGGCATCAAAATCGTAAGACTTTAGAAAGTGTGAATGTACCGGTTATGGACAGTTTAATGGAAAGTTTGGATTTTATTTATGAAAGAGATTAAGATCAATTCAAATGATGCGAATCAAAGATTAGATAAGTTTTTAATGAAAACTTTTCCTAAACTAGGCAAGTCAATGATGTATAAGGCGATTCGAAATAAAAAAATCAAGGTGAATCGTAAGCGTTGTACTTTTGATCAGAAAATCCAGGAAAACGATAGTATTTTATTGTTTTTACCTCCGGATGTTTTAGAAGAGAAAAAAGTGGAAACAAATTATATATCATCAAAGTTAGATGTCATTTATGAAGATGAAAACATCTTGATTGTGAATAAGCCATACGGCTTATTGTCACAGAGTGATCAAAGCCAAAATCAAGATTGTCTAGTCAATCGTGTACAAGCATATTTAATGGAGAAAAACGAATATGATCCAAATAAGGAACATTCTTTTGCGCCTAGTATTTGTCATAGATTAGATCGAAATACAACAGGTCTAGTGATTGCTGCAAAAAATGCGAATGCGTTAAGAAAAGTAAATGAGGCAATCGCAAATCGTAAGATCCAGAAAATGTATCGTGCACATGTTTACGGTACTTTTAATCAAAAAGATTTTAGTATGTGTTATTACATTCGCAAAGAAAATACGATTGCGAAAGTAAGTGATAAAAAATTAGAGGGCTATCAAAAAGCATTAATGGATGTACATGTTGAAAGTGATGATGGCGAGAATTCAATTTGTACAATCACTCTTCATACAGGAAGATTTCATCAGATTCGTGCTCTAATGGGACATATACAGCATCCTTTGTTAGGTGATGTAAAATATGGATATCATGGAAAGAAAAGGCCGGTAGAATTGATGGCATATCGGTTAGAGTTTCAGGATATTGATTTACCACTTTCACAAATGGTGTTTGAAATTCCAAGAGCATAGTGGGAGGATATGAATATGCAAGAATATCGATATTTATTAGATATTGCCTTAATTTTATTAATGACAAAAGCCTTTGGACTTTTTTCTCGTCGATTACGTATGCCATCTGTAGTAGGTGCATTGATCGCAGGAATTGTTTTAGGGCCTGCGGTATTAAATATAGTTGAGCCAAGTAAGTTAATTGAATCTTTATCGGAAATTGGTGTTATCGTCTTAATGTTTGCGGCTGGTCTTGAAACAAGCATTACAGATTTAAAGAAAGCAGGACTAAAAGCATTTATTATTGCGACACTTGGTGTGTTGGTTCCATTAGCTGTTGGATACGTGGTTGGTGGATTCTATAATGTTGGGCCAGATGCATGGTTACACAACTTATTCTTAGGTGTTATTTTAACAGCTACAAGTGTTGGTATTACGGTAGAAACATTAAAAGAAATGGGATGTATGTCTACAGAAAGTGGAAATGCGATTCTAGCAGCCGCTGTCATTGATGATGTTTTAGGTATTATTTGTTTAACATTAGTAACAGGTATGGCTGATAGTTCAGTTAATATTGGTGTTGTTATGTTTAAAATCTTATTGTTCTTTGTGTTTGCCGTTGTTGTAGGAGTTATTTTACACAAAGTATTCTCATGGTGGTTTGAACATGATTCATGTGGTGGACTACAAAGATATTCAATTGTGTCTTTTGCGTTCGCATTGATTATGGCCTTCTGTTCAGAAGCCTTCTTTGGTGTTGCAGATATCACTGGTAGTTTTGTGGCTGGTTTGATTCTTTCAGGTACAAGACAATGTGATTATGTCACAAAACGTATTTCAACATTATCTTATATGTTGATTACACCTGTATTCTTTGCGAGTATTGGATTAAAACTTTCTCCAATCACATGGAATGCCAAACTTATTGAGTTAGTTATTGTATTATGTGTGGTTGCCGTTTTGACAAAAATTGTTGGATGTGGTTTAGGTGCTATTGTATGTAAATATACACCTATACAAGCTATTCGTATTGGATGTGGTATGATTAGTCGTGGAGAAGTTGCCTTAATTGTCGCAAATAAAGGTATGGCATTAGGTATTTTACCTGAAGTCTTTGTGACTCCAGTATTATTGTGTGTCGTATTCACAACGGTTATTACACCAATCTTATTAAAAATCGTATACAAAAAGAAACCAAATGATGCAGATTTTGTACAAACTGCAAAATGTTAATATTATTTTCACATTGAGTCTTTATACTGAAAGTATGAAGACTCTTTTATTTATGTTTATAATTACATTTTTAATAAAACCAATTCAACTATCGACTGTTTATTTCGTTTTATTCTTGTATTTTCTTGCCAAAAAAGACTATGAAACGATGTATATTGAAAAGTATTGGATTTTTCCATCGATACTTCTTTTATTCTTTTGTTCAAGTTATGTGCCATTATTAAATCGAGTCTGTACAAGTCTAGTTTTTCTTTTTGTTAGCGGAACAATTAAATTGATTAAATCCGATTGGATTGGCAGTGCCGATGTGTGTTATTTAAGTTTTTTTGGATTTTATTTGGGCATAGAAAGAATGCTTGTAGCTTTATATATTAGTGTTTTACTTGGAATACTTTGGATTTTATATAAAAAAAAGCATATCCTTCCCTATATATCGTGTTTGGCAATTGGTGTATGGATTGCCGTTTTGAAAGGATATACGATTTTCTATTTTCTAATGAATCTTTTTTCTTGAGGACAAGTAATATCTACATCATTAAATTGAATATGATGACTTTGAAGTAAAAGTCCTGTATTATCAATTTTTTTACCTCCATATAGAGAATCGTTTAAAATGGGATGGTTCAAAGAAGCACATTGAACACGGATTTGATGTTTTCTTCCGGTAAGAATCGTTACTTGAATTAATGAACAATCTTTATAATTTTTAAGTGTATTAAATATTGAAACACTTTCTTTTCCATTTGGATGAATGATCATTTTCTTGGCATTATGACGATCTCTTGCAATATTTGAAATGATCTTTTTATTTTTATAATTTGTATGACCTTGTACTAAGGCAATATATTCTTTTTTTATATGGTGCTCTTCCATATTTTTATCGCAATATGCCTGAAAGAATGGATGCTTACAAAATAACACCAAACCACTTGTTTCATAGTCAATTCGATGGATAGCTTGAGCTGGATATTTGTTTTGGTTTAATTGTAAATATCCATTGACTCGAGCTTGTAGAGTGTCTTGGTTGTTTCCATCATCGTGAACCAATAAAAATGGAGGTTTAAAGGCTACAATCAAAAATGTATTTTCGTATAAAATGTCAACCGGTTCATAATTTATTTCAACATCTTTTTCTGGGTAATTAAAATAAATCGTCTTTTTCTCTTCATCTATTTTAAGATGCTTTTTATGTGTTTTTGAAATATAAAAAGTCTCAAAGATTTCTTGAGAAGTTGTTGTATAGCGCATGTAGTTTTCATTTATATTTTTTATGAGCATATCAATAGAATATTTTAATGATGCGTGTCATAATGTCAATAGAAGAACAGGAGGAATACTTATGAAAATCTTTAAAAATTTAGAAAACGGTAGTGTTGTTGAAGGATTGTTGATGGATGTTGTTCCTAATGGGTATCGTGAATTAAAAGCGGGTGAAGTGGATGCGGCACAAGAAAAACATGTTCCACAAGTAAGTGTAGAAGATAATAAACTTAAAGTTGTAGTTGGAAGTGTTGAACATCCAATGTTAGAAGCACACTATATCACAAATATCTGGGTTGAATATAGTGATGGAACTGTGGATCGTGCAGGACTAGTACCAGGAATGAAACCAGAATATGTTTTCGATCCAAAAGGAAGAACAGGTAAGGTGACTGTGTATGAGTATTGTAACTTGCATGGTTTGTGGAAAAATGAAATAGAATTGTAACGAAAATGTAAAAATGATGACAGATTGTTGAAAAAAACAATCTGTTTTTTTATAATAAGTTTATGTATAAAGAAAAGTTAAGAGAATCATTTAAAGTATATGATGAAATTGTATTAAAGTGTTTTTGTGGAATTTTTATTGGTGCAATTGTTGCGCTTTGTGAAGTTGTTTTTGGCAAAGGCCTAGAATGGATCTTAAATTTTAGAGAACACATGGGATGCATCATGTTAGTAGGGCTTCCTTTTGCGGGCCTAGCTATTGTGTTCTTGTTTGATCATTGGGGAAGAATATCTAGAAAAGGTATGGGACTTGTCTTTGAAGTGGATCAAGGAAAGAGTGATTGGATTCCACTTCGTATGGCACCATTTATGGTTGTATCGACATGGATTACACATTTCTTTGGTGGTAGTGCAGGTCGAGAAGGCGTTGCGATGCAGATTGGAGCTACGGTATCCCATTATTTTGGAAAATATTTCCGCTTTAAAAATAGTGGTGTTATTTTTATGGTCGCAGGTATGGCAGCTGGTTTTGCCGGATTATTTGGGACTCCAATTACAGCTATCTTTTTTGCCTTAGAAGTATTAGTTGCGGGAACTTTAAAATATCGAGCTATGTCTTGTGCAATTCCTGCAAGTTTTACCGCAGCTTATGTTTCTAGTTTATTTGGATTGCATAAGAGTTCGTTTAAAATTGGAAGTGTAAGTGATTTAGATGTCGAACTATCCATAAAACTTTTAGTTTTAGGGATTTTATTTGGCCTGATTGGTGGGTTGTTTGCGTTTTTTTTAAAGCATACAAAAGCATTTGTGACAAATAAAATAAAGAATCCTTATAAACGCATTTTTATGATGGGTATTCTTGTAGCCATTTTATTATTTGTGTTTGGCAAGTGTCGGTATTCGGGTGTTGGTGAAAACTTGATTGTAGGTTCTTTTACATCGGATAAGATGTATGGATATGATTGGATTTTAAAGTTTGTGTTAACCATTTTAACTTTATCGGCTGGTTTTCAAGGTGGTGAAGTTACACCATTATTTGCGATTGGATCAAGCTTAGGGGTTATAATTGCGCCTGTTTTTGGATTAGATCCTTTATTTGTGGCGGCCTTAGGTTATTGTAGTGTGTTTGGAGCTGCAACGAATACTTTTTTAGCACCGATTGCGATCGGCATGGAAGTATTTGGATATCAATATTTTCCGTTCTTCTTTGTTGTATGTGCTATAGCTTATATTGTAAATCAAAATGAGTCGATTTATGCTTTACAAAGACAAGTCAGAGAATGATTTGTCTTTTTTTACGGTGTTATGAAAACGCATACAAATTTACTTAAATAAGTAGATTTTATTTGAAAAAGTGCTATACTTTAGTTATATAAAGAGTATTATTAGGAGGATGATTATGAAACAGAATAATATGCTCGCCATGATTTTAGCGGGTGGCCGCGGAACACGTCTTTTAGAACTAACTAAAAAGAATGCGAAACCGGCTGTTTATTTCGGGGGAAAATATCGTATTATCGATTTCCCGCTAAGTAACTGTGCGAATTCAGATATCAACGTTGTAGGTGTTTTAACTCAGTATGAATCTGTAGAATTAAATGCGTATGCTGGTGCTGGACAAAGATGGGGACTTGATGCACGTGGAAGTGGAGTTTATGTTTTGCCACCACGTGAAAAAGATGGAACAAAATTTGACGTTTATCAAGGAACGGCAGATGCCATCACTCAAAACATCGACTTTATTGACAAGTTTGATCCTGAATATGTATTGATTCTTTCAGGTGACCACATCTATAAGATGGATTATGCAGATATGTTATCTTGCCATAAGGCAAATAATGCAGATTGTACAATTGCAGTACTTCCAGTTCCAATGAAGGAAGCAAGTCGTTTTGGTATTATGAATACGGATGATGAAGGAAGAATTGTAGAATTTGAAGAAAAGCCAGAACATCCAAAGAGTAATTTAGCTAGTATGGGTATTTATATCTTTAACTGGAAACAATTGCGTAAAGAATTGATTTCAGATATGACAGCTGAAGGTTCTCACCATGACTTTGGTAAAGATATTATTCCAAATTTCTTAAATGCAGATAAGCGTTTATATGCTTATAAGTTTGAAGGCTATTGGAAAGATGTTGGAACAATCGATTCATTGTGGGAAGCAAACATGGACTTGTTAAACAAAAATAATGAATTGAATTTAGATGATCCAAACTGGAAAATCTATACAGAAGATATTCCAACTTTACCTCACTATGTAGGACCAACTGGAAAAGTAGAACATTGCTACATCAACCAAGGTGCAGTGATTCGAGGACATGCAGTGGATTCCGTATTATTTAACAATGTTGACATTGATGAAGATGCACTTGTATCTCAAGCTGTATTAATGCCAAATGTTAAGGTTGGTAAAGGTGCAAAAATCTATCGTGCAATTGTTGCGGACGGTGTAAAGATTGATGATGGTGCTGTTGTGGGTAGTCCAGACAGCGAAGAAATCGTATTAATTTCAAAGAGAGTAAAGAAGGGTGAATAATTATGTGTAACGCTTTAGGAATAATTACTTATAATGATTCTTCTGTTTATGTAGAAGGTATGCAAAAATATCGTCCAATTGCTGCATTTAGCTTTTTAGGACGTTATCGTTTAGTTGACTTTGCGATTTCAAATATGTCAAATTCAGGTATTGATGATATCCAAATTTATGTAAATGGAAATCCTCGTTCTTTAATTGATCATGTTGGTACAGGTCGTCACTATAATATCAACTCAAAACACGGACACTTATCTTTAGTGCCTGTATATACAGATGGTGGAAATTCACGTTTTACTACAGATATTTCATGCTATGCTGAAAATATTCATGCTGTTATGGAAAACCACAATGACTATGTTGTGATTGCTCCAGCTAATATGCTTTATAAAGGAAACTATGAGGAATTATTAAAACAGCACATTGAAAGTGGTGCAGAAGTTTCTGTTTTATATCAACATGTTGATAACGCAAAAGAAAACTACATTGGATGTGATGTACTTCAAATGAATAAACAACGTGGTGTATTGAGTATTGATCAAAACTTAGGAAACTATAAGTCTAGATATTTATCTTTACAAACATACATTATGTCAAAAGAAATTTTCAAAACATTAGTTGAAGAAGCTCAAGAAACAAGTTCAATGTATTGGTTCAAAGATATTTTGAATGACAAATGTGTAGATATGGATATTCGTGGATTGAATTATCGTGGACATATTTATGTTATCAATGATTTAAAATCATATTATGAAAGTAATATGGAATTCTTAACAGAAGAAAAAATGAAAGATATCAACGATCCAGAATGGCCTGTATATACTCGTACAAGTGATTCAGCTCCAGCTATTTATTTAAATGGTGGTACGGCAACAGGTTCATTGATTTCAAATGGTTGTGAAATCAGTGGTGTAGTTAAGAACTCAATTATTGGTCGTTCTTGTAAAATTGGAAAAGATGCATTGATTGAAAATTGTATTATTATGCCAGATGTAGTAATTGCGGATGGCGCACACTTGAAGAATGTGATTGTTGACAAACATTCAAGAATCGCAAAGAAAAAAGATTTAGCAGGTTTGGAAGAACAACCTTTGTATATTGGTAGAAGGGAGAACGTTTAATGGCATCAATTTTGATGGTTGCTGGGGAAGGATTACCATTCATTAAGACAGGTGGACTTGCCGATGTTATTGGATCTTTACCAAAAGCACTTACTGAAAGAGGACATGAAGTAAAGGTTGTAATGCCTTTATATAAGAAAATTAGTGATAAATACTATAATGAACTTCACTTTGACTGTGAATATTCAGTTTCAATCAATTATCATGAAGTACCAGTACGTGTATTTTCAAAAATGGTAGATAATGTTTGTTTCTTCTTCATTCAACATCAAGGTTATTTTGAAAGAGATTCATTATACGGTTATCAAGATGATGGGGAGCGTTTTGGATATTTCCAAAAAGCTGTTATCGAAATGTTGAATCAGTTGAACTATTGGCCTAACATTATCCATTGCCACGATTGGCATACAGGTATGATTCCTTGTATGGTAAAAGAAACGCATGATGCAGATCCTAGATATCGTGCTATTCGTTTTGTATATACAATTCACAACATGGCATATCAAGGAAACTTTGGTCCTGAAATGTTAGATAGTTGCTTAGGCTTACCATACTATTTATTAGACAATGGTAATGTGCGTTTTGATGGTGGAATTTCATTTATGAAATCTGGTATCTTATATGCCGATAAAGTTACAACTGTATCACCAACTTATGCTCAAGAAATTTTATCGCCTCAATATGGTGAACACTTAGAAGCTGTATTGAATATGCGTAAATATGATTTATGGGGAATTGTAAATGGTATTGATATCCAATTATGGAACCCTAGTACAGATCCAGAAATCCCTTATCACTTTGATAAGGTGAATATTGCGGCTCAAAAGAAAAAGGCAAAAATGGCTCTTCAAGAAGAATTGGGATTAGAAAAGAATCCAGATGTTATGATGGTTGGAGTCGTTTCTCGTTTAACTTGGCAAAAAGGATTCTATTTATTGATGGAACAATTAGATGCATTATGTGCAGCTCCTATTCAATTGGTTATTTTGGGTAGTGGTGAAAGTCAAATTGAAAATAAATTCCGTGAATTAGAAGATGGAAATAAAGGTAAGATTTGTTTCTATTACGGATATAATGAAAGCTTGGCACACCGTATTTATGCAGCAAGTGATTTATTCTTGATGCCTAGTCTATTTGAACCATGTGGCATTTCACAATTGTGCTCTATGCGTTATGGTACTTTACCTCTTGTTCGTGAAACAGGTGGATTAAAAGATACAGTCGATGCATATAATGAGTATGAAAAATCTGGAAATGGATTTAGTTTTGAAAACTATGATTCCAATGAATTGATCCACACATTATATTATGCTTGTGATGTTTACTATAACCGCAAAGAAGATTGGGAAATGTTACAACGTAATGCGTTGAACACAGATGTGTCATGGCAACAAAGTGCTAAAACATATTCTTTGTTGTATGATGAATTAGTAGACTAATGAGAATTCTTGTTAGTGCATGTTTATTAGGATATGACTGTAAGTACAATGGAAAAAACAATTATAACTCAAAAATTGTTGAACTTTTAAAAGAACATGAAGTCATTCCTGTTTGTCCAGAAATGCTTGGAGGACTTACTTGTCCGCGTATTCCTTGTGAAAAAGTAGGGGATAAAGTTATGGATAAAGAGGGTAATGATTGTACAAAACAGTTTATCAAAGGAGCAGAAGTAGCTCTTAATATAGCGAAAGAAAAACAAGTGGATTTTGCGATTTTGCAAAGAAGATCACCTAGTTGTGGGTATTCCCTAATTTATGATGGGACTTTTAAAGGGAATCTTATAGCTGGTAGTGGTATCTTTGCTCAAATGCTGCAAAGTTTAGATATTCCAATTATGGAAGCGGAATCAGAAAAATTCGTTTAGGTATTGTTTTCTTTGGCAAAATGTCATAAAATACATTTAGATTTGATTTAGGAGGATAATTATGAAACAAGTAACTGTAACTGTAGTAGATCCAGTAGGTCTTCACGCACGTCCAGCAACTGTAGCTGTTAACGCTGCTAGTAAATTCAAAAGCGAAATCAATGTAGCTTTCAAAGGACGTGAAGTAAACATGAAATCTATCATGGGAGTTATGTCTTTAGGAATTCCTACACAGTCAGAAATCACAATTAGCTGCTCAGGCGAAGATGAAGATGCTGCTGTAGCTGCAATCGAAGAAGTATTGCGCGCTCAGAAGATCATTGCTTAATTAAGAAAAGTCTCATAGTTTATGAGACTTTTTTATTTCAATGCTAGAAAAGAAGGAGAATGAATAATGTCTATTGTTGAAGAAAGATATTCAAAATGGTTAAATCATGAAAATTTAGCCCCTCAATATAAACCTGTTTTAGAAGCTATGGATGCTGAAGAAAAAAATGATGCATTCTATACTACAATTGAATTTGGAACAGCAGGTATGCGTGGTCTTTTAGGTCCTGGAACGAATCGTATTAATATTCATACAATTCGTAAAGCTACTCAAGGATATGCGAACTACATTAATGAAAATAATGGTGGCGAAGCTGGTATTGCGATTGGGTATGACAACCGTCATATGTCAAAAGAATTTGCGTTTGACTGTGCAGATTTATTGGCAAAAAATAATATTAAATCTTATGTATTTGAATCATTAAGACCAACACCAGAATTAAGCTTTGCGGTACGTCACTTAAATTGCTTTGGTGGAATTATGATTACAGCGAGTCATAACCCTAAAGAATATAACGGTTATAAATTGTATGATGATAAAGGATGTCAATTGATTCCATGTTTAGCTAGTCAAGTTATCGATAAAGTTAACGCAATTGAAGATGAATTAGCAATTGATGCAAATTGTACAGAAGAACAAAAGAAATTGATTACAGTCATTGGTAAAGATGTGGATGAAGAATACTACGAGAATGTATTGAGTATTCAATTGAATCCAGAAGTGAAAAAAGATATCAAAATCGTATTCTCTCCTGAACATGGTACGGCAAATATTCCAGTACAAGAAGTATATAAACGTGCAGGATATACTTGTATTCCAGTTGTTGAACAATGTAGTCCAGATCCTGATTTTTCTAACACACCAACACCAAACCCAGAACAAGCTGGTGCTTATGAATTATCATTGAAATACGCAAAAGAAAATCAAGCGGATTTGATCTTGGTTTGTGATCCTGATGCTGACCGTATGGGTGTTGGAGTATTGCATAATGGTGAATATGTTGTTTTAACAGGTAACCAATCTGGTTCTGTTGAAATTGAATATATTTGTTCACAACTTCAAAAACAAGGTAAGATGCCTGAAAACCCTGTTATGTTCAATACAGTAGTTACTAGTGATCTAGGTGAAAAGGTAGCTTCTGATTATGGTGTATCAACAGAAAAAACATTAACAGGATTCAAATTCATTGGCGAAAAAGTTGCGAAATATGAAAAAACACACAAAAAGAACTATGTATTTGGATATGAAGAAAGTTATGGTTCATTAATCAAACCTTTCGTTCGTGATAAAGATGCTCCTCAAGCTTGTTTGATGCTTGCTGAGGCTTGTGCATTCTACAAAGAACAAGGAAAAGATTTAGTGGATGTATTAGACAGCTTATATGATCGTCATGGTACATATGAAGAAAGTCAAGTAGCTCTATCATTAGCTGGTGAAGCAGGTGCTAAGCGTATCAAAGAAATTTTAGCTAATTTAAGAAAAGATGCTCCAAGTGAAATTGGTGGAACTAAAGTTGTTCGTAGCGAAGACTATAAAGAATGTGTAATTAAAGAAGGAGATACAGTAACTGAACTTACTGGATTCACTAAATCGGATGTATTGAAATACTATCTAGAAGATGGAAGCTGGATTGCGGTACGTCCTAGTGGAACAGAACCAAAATGTAAATTCTACTATTGTATCAAGGGAGCTTCAAAAGAGGATGCTCACAACAAAACTGTTCATTTCCAAAAGGCAATGGATGATTTGATTGCTGAATAGTATGAAGGGATGTCTTATAAGGGCATCCTTTTTAATTTACAAAAAAAGGATCTAGACTTATTTGTCTAAATCCTTTAAGAATTGTTCTAAGCGTACTACAGCTTCTTTAATGTGGTCAATACTATATGCATAAGAGATACGGATATATCCTTCACCACTTTCACCAAAGGCATTTCCTGGTACACAGGCAACTTTTTGTTCTTGTAGTAATCTTTCACAGAATGTTTCTGAATCAAGGCCTGTTGATTGAATGTTACAGAATACATAGAATGTACCATGTGGCATATTTGTTTTTAGGCCCATTCGATTTAATCGATTGACTAAGAAGTTTCTTCTTTTTAGATAATCCTCTTTCATCATCAATACATCGTCATATCCATTTTTTATAGCTTCAATACCTGCATATTGAGACATAACAGGTGCAGACATAATAACATATTGGTGAATCTTATTCATTACAGAAGATAGTTCTTTATTGGCCATACAATATCCAAGTCGCCACCCTGTCATTGCGTAGGCTTTTGAAAAACCGTTGACGACAATAATTTGAGATTTGATTTCATCAAATTGAGCTAGGGAAGCGAATGGCTGATCAAAGCTAAGTTCCGCATAGATTTCATCACTGACAACATAAATACCAGATTCTTTAATGATATCAACAATCTTTGCGTAATCTTCTTTAGTCATGACACCACCAGTAGGGTTGCTAGGGTAGTTGATGATCATAGCTTTTGTCTTTGGCGTAATGACTTTCTTTAAATCTTCTGGAATGATTTTAAAATCGTTTTCTTCTTTTAATTGTAAAGGGACAACAACACCATCGCTTAAAATAACGCTTGGTGCATAGGCAACATAGTTAGGGTCTAATACAATGACTTCATCTCCTGGATTTAATAAAGCACGCATACAAAGGTCAATGGCTTCGCTACCACCAATCGTAACTATGACTTCACTTTCAGGATCATATACTTGATTGTAGTGTTCTTTATGAAATTTGCAAATTTCTTCACGAAGCTCAAGCAATCCTCTATTAGCCGTATAGTGTGTGTGACCAGTGCTCATATAATGAATTGCATTTTCACAGATGTGCCATGGCGTCGCAAAATCAGGTTCACCAACACCTAAAGAGATAACACCTTCCATTGTATTGGCTAAATCAAAAAATTTTCGGATGCCACTCGGTTTAATGGATGTTGCTTTTGTAGATAAACGTTTCATTATGGAGTCACAACCAATCTTGATTCTTTGTCTTCAGGTTTGTCAATCATGACAATACCGCTTTGTTTATATTGTTTTAAGACAAATAAAGTTTTAGTAGATCGTACATCTTCAACACAAGCGATTTTATCAGACACAAAGCGTGCCACTTCAAACATTGTTTTACCTTGGACTAAACATAAGAAATCACAATCCCCACTTAAAAGATACATAGTATCGACTTCTGGATAATTCGCAATCAATGCCGCTGTTTTGTCATACCCTCTATTTCTTGTAGGTGTACAACTTACTTCTATATAAGCTAAGACTTTTTGGTCTTTTAATGCTTTGTTGTAGTTGATGATCGTGTGATAACCACAAATGATCTTATTTTTTTCTAAAGATTGAATCTCGGATTTTATACTCGCTTCATCTTCATTTAGAATGTCAGCTAAATCTTGTGATGTTAAACGAGCATTATTTTCTAGTAAATCTAGGATTAAACTTTGGTTCATTTTTAATTCCTCCTTTTGAATATAATAGCACAATTAAGGTTATGTAAAAAGTATGAAAATGCTTGAGAATAGACTGTAAATAGTCTAAAATATAAGTGGTTGTTAGTTGTTAAAAGTTTTACTTGTTAGAGAATTGACAAATTAACGGTAGGCTTTTATAATAACAATGGTATTTAAAGGAGGATTTACTGACATGACAGTAAAAGTTGCGATTAACGGTTTTGGACGTATCGGACGTTTGGCATTCCGTCAAATGTTTGGTGCTGAAGGCTACGAAGTAGTAGCTATCAATGACTTGACTAGCCCTAAGATGTTAGCTCACTTGTTGAAATATGATTCAACTCAAGGAACTTACGCTAAGGCTGACACAGTTGTTGCTGGTGAAAATTCAATTACAGTAGATGGAAAAGAAATCACTATCTACGCAGAAGCTGATGCTTCTAAATTACCTTGGGGTGAATTAGGAGTTGACGTAGTATTAGAATGTACAGGATTCTATACTTCAAAAGCTAAAGCAGAAGCACACATTAAAGCAGGTGCTCGTAAAGTTGTTATCTCTGCTCCAGCAGGAAATGACTTACCAACAATCGTTTACAATGTAAACCACGAAACATTAAAACCAGAAGATACAGTAATTTCTGCAGCTTCTTGTACAACAAACTGTTTAGCTCCAATGGCTAACGCTTTGAACAAATTAGCTCCAATTAAATCAGGTATCATGACTACAGTTCACGCTTACACTGGTGACCAAATGACATTAGACGGACCTCAACGTAAAGGTGATTTACGTCGTAGCCGTGCTGCTGCAGTTAACATTGTTCCTAACTCAACAGGTGCTGCAAAAGCTATCGGATTGGTTATTCCTGAATTAAACGGAAAATTAATCGGATCTGCTCAACGTGTTCCAACTCCTACAGGATCAACTACTATTTTAGTAGCTGTTGTTGACGGAGAAGTTACAGTTGACCAAATCAATGCTGCTATGAAAGCTGCTACAACTGAATCATTCGGATATACTGAAGAACAATTAGTATCTAGTGATATCGTTGGTATGCGTTACGGATCATTGTTCGATGCAACTCAAACAATGGCTCACTCATTAGGTGACGGAACTACTCACGTACAAGTTGTTTCTTGGTACGACAACGAAAACTCTTACACAAGCCAAATGGTTCGTACAATTAAGTATTTCTCAGAATTAGCTTAATTATCGTAAGACTTTTAAGGAATCCAATCGGATTCCTTTTTTTTCATCTTAACTAAAAAGTGCAAACCAAAACTTGAAATAAATAGGTAAATACTGTATTCTAACCTTTAGAGATTGTGAGGTGTTAGCGATGGGAATTCGACATCGTTTGACAGATTCTGAGCGCGATGATTTGACAAAAGATGTAGATGATTTGGATGCTGTCTACATGGAAAAATTAAGAAAAGACGGAATTAGTGAAGATTTATTGGCTCAGTTTCGTGATTTAACTTTAGAATTAGAAAAGGATAAGAAAAAAGATGAGTAAAAATTTAAATTTAATAATTATCGTCATAATGACATTGGTTTTTATTTTTGTACCAATCATTATGAAGAAAGTGGTATGGAAAAAATTATTATCTCAATTGGATAATGAACAATATGATGAATTCTATAAAACATTAGATTCAAATGCTTGTAAATTTTCATATCAAGCATTTAACCGCGAATATATGCGTTTAAGTGGATACTTAGCACAAAGAAATGATGCGAAAATTGAAGAGCAATTTGATTTATTGAAAAACATGCGTATTTCTAACAAGCAAAAAGCAAGTGTTGCGAGTCGTGGATTCTATTATTACTTAGAAAAGGGTAAAATTAAAAAAGCAGAGGGCATGCTTTCTTATGGAAAAAGCTATGTCGATGAAAAGTCATTTAAGAATATGCAAATTCAATTTAGTATCTTAATGAAGAAAGAAGCTAAATATATTGATGACTGCAAAGAAATTTTAAATAGTATGTGGGATGGTATGTCTGATCTTGACAACAACCGTAAATTTCCAGTTGGCACAATTCAATATTTAATTGGACTTCAATATTCATATTTAAAAGATGTAGATCATATGATGGAATATTTTAATCCGGCTTTAGAAAATTTAGCTGGTACTCCATATGAAGAAGATATTCGTCGTATTATGAGTAATTTACATGTAGGCTAACCTTTTGGTTAGCTTTTTTTTTCATGTTTTGTATTGTATAATAAAGAAATGAATTGGAGGACATTTTATTATGAAATTATATAATAGTTATTCTCAAACCATTGAAGAATTAAAACCAATCGAAGAAGGAAAGATTTCTATGTATGTATGTGGACCTACCGTATATAACTATCCACATATCGGAAATGCTCGTCCTATCGTTGTATTTGATACATTAAAAAAAGCATTGTCTGCACAAGGATATGAAGTGACTTTTGCGTCTAACTATACAGATGTGGATGATAAGATCATTAAAACGGCAATCGAACAAAATGTGTCTGAAAAAGAAATTACAGATAAATTCATTGTTGCCTATAATGATGTACGAAGAGGACTTCATGCAGATCTTCCAGATTATGCACCACGCGTAACAGAAACTATGGATCGAATTATTGAGTTTATCGATAAGATGGTTAAAAATGGCTCTGCCTATCAAGTTGGAGGCGATGTTTACTTCCGTGTAAATAGTGATAAAAAATATGGGGAACTATCTCATCAAAGTATTGATGATTTAATGGTAGGGGCTCGTATTGATGAAAATGAAAAGAAAGAAAATCCATTAGATTTTACTTTATGGAAAGAAACAACAGAAGGAATTAAATGGGATTCACCATGGTCAAAAGGACGTCCAGGCTGGCATACAGAATGTGTTGTTATGATTCAGGATGTATTTAAGAAAACGTTGATTGATATCCATGGTGGTGGATTGGATTTAAAATTCCCTCATCACGAAAATGAAATTGCCCAATGCGAAGTATGCAACGACACACACTTGGCAAATATCTGGGTACATAATGGTATGATCAATATCAATGGTATCAAGATGTCTAAATCTTTAGGAAATGTATGGTGGGCTAAAGACTTGATTGCCAACCACGGAGGAAATCTAACTCGTTGGTTAATGATTTCTACACATTATCGTGCACCATTAAATTTAAACGAAGAAGCTTTCGCAACTTCAAAGAAAGAACTAGATAAGATTGCAGCTGCCTATAAACAAGCTTGTGTAAAACTTGCTTTATTAGATGCTAAAGAAGCAACTACATTCGATGAAACATATAACGCATTTATTGATGCTTTAAATGATGATTTGAATACGCCAAACGCAATTAGTGTCGTTTATGAAGTGGTTAAGAAAATCAATCAGGCCGTTCGTCAAAGAGAAATTGATGTTGAAAATTTAGCTGTATTGGTACATACATTAGAAAAGATGCTTTATATTTTAGGTATTGAATTTGATAAAATTTCAATGAGCGAAGAAGATAAAGAGATGTATCAAAATTGGAGAAATGCTGTTAAAGAAAAGAATTTCGAAGTTGCAGATAAACTTCGTGCTGCATTAATTGAAAAAGGAATTCTGTAATGGAAATTGTAACAGAAAATGCGACAAGTCTTGCATGGATTGGTGATGCCGTTATGTCTTTGGCAGTACGTGAGCACCTTTTGAGTTTAGGTTTTCGCAAGGCACATGTTCTACAAAAGAAAAATGCCGTTATTTGTAGCGCAAAAGGACAAGCCATTATGCTCAATAAAATGATGGAAGAAAATTTCTTTACGGAAGATGAAAAGACCATTTTAGCGCGTGGAAGAAATGCCACTATTCATTCAAAAGCTAAAAATGCGACACACAAAACATATCTAGAAGCTACCGCATTAGAATCAATGCTTGGCTATTTGTATTTATATGGACATCAAGAAAGACTAAAGGTTTGTCTTGATAAAATTATTGAAATAGGGGACAGTCTATGATCGTATATGGAAAAAATGTGTATTCTACACTTCAAAATGATATGGATTCAATTGAAAAAGTATATGTACTTCAAGGTTTGAAGGACGCAAAACTTTTGAAGTCGATCCAAAAATCAAATTTAAAAGTAGAATATTGTAATCGTGCAAAATTAGATAAGATTGCCAATACAACACATCATAATGGTGTGGCAGTTAAGGTCAGTGAAATTGAAACATATAGTATTGAGCAGATTGTATCTCGTGCTAAAAAACCAGGTCTTCTTGTTGCCTTGGATGGAATTCAAGATCCACATAATGTAGGGGCTATTTTAAGAACTTGTGATTGCGCGGGTGTAGATGGTGTTATTTTGACAAAACACAACAGTTGTGGATTAACACCAACGGTTGTAAAGGCAAGCACAGGAGCTGCTTATACAGTGCCTGTTTCTATTGTTACAAATTTATCGCAAACACTTAGAAATTTAAAACAAGACGGATATTGGGTTGTTGGAACCGATATGAAAGAGGCTAGGGAATATCGTGAAGGTATGTATGATTCACCAACTGTATTGGTAATTGGTTCAGAAGGCCAGGGTATTTCAAATCTTGTAAAAAAACAATGCGATTATATGGTTTACTTACCAATGGTAGGAAGCATCACTTCATTAAATGCAAGTGTGGCAGCTGCTATCTTGATGTATGAAGTATATAATCAAAGAAATCCAAAAAAATAAGTCAATTTTTAAAAATTGGCTTTTTTAATGTCTTTTTCACATTGCCTTATTATAATGAATTTAGGTGATAGTTATGAACATATATGAGAGTATATATTTAATTCAAATGAATGATTTTTATGAGATGAAACATTTAATTCAATATTTTAGACCTATGGTTACAGAAATATGGGCTGATATATTTGTACGTAAGACAAATACGATATTATGTGATAGAGACGAGTTTTACAGGCATGCAGATTTATTATTGTATCGATGTGTTTTTGAATGTCGCATGGATCGTGTTTTGACATTTACTAGTTTCTATAGGCGTTGTACAAAAAATAAAGGATATGATCTTTTGCGTCAAGCTATCCGCAGACAATGTTATTTGAATCAGGCTTGTATAAGTTTGGATCAAAAAGTGAAAGAAGATACAAATTTGTATTATAGTGGAATTAGTACGGATGATTCTTTAGAAGTGCATGATATCGTGATGGATAAATTGATGTGGGAGCACATTCAAACAAGAATCATGAATCTATTCGGCGAAGAATATGTTCAAATTATTGATTTACGGATGGATGGATATACCTTTAATTATATTGCGCAAGAACTAGGATTAAGTTGTGCAAAGGTCAATTTTATGTTTGAAAAGGTAAAAAAATGGTATACGACAATTGACAGTTGAATGGTTTAAATGGTACATTTAATGAGTTAAGGAGCGTGAAGGAATTGGCAGATAAAGTTGTTTTGACGTGTACAGAGTGTCTATCAAGAAATTATACGACCGAAAAGAATAAGAAGACCAACACGCAACGTCTTGAAATTAAAAAGTATTGTCCAAAGTGTGGCAAACATACTTTGCATAAGGAAACAAAGTGAGGAATCCATATGAGTAAAGAGAAAAAGGAAAGAACATATTCACCTTCAAAGGTGTTCAAAGAATTAAAAACTGTAAAATGGCCAACATTTAAAGAATTGATGTCTTCAAGTGCTTTAGTCGTTGTATTTACAGTATTGTTTGGTTTGTATTTCTTTGTTTGTGAGGTTTTATCAAGCGGTCTAGTTAAAATGATCGTTGGCGCATAGGGAGGAAATTATGTCAGAGTTAAAAAAAGAATGGTATGTAGTTAATACATATGTAGGTCAAGAAAATCGTGTAAAAGAAAACTTGGAACGTCGTATTAAGACTATGGGTCTTGAAGATTTCTTGTTCCAAATCGTTGTTGCGGAAGAAAAAGAAATTGAATATAAAAATGGTAAACCAGTTGAAAAAACACATAACTTATTCTCTGGTTATTTGTTAGTGCAAATGATCATGACAGATGAAGCATGGTATATCGTACGTAATACACCAGGTGTTACGGGATTTATCGGATCAAGTGGAAAAGGTGCAAAACCATTCCCAGTAGCTCAAGAAGAAGTAGATGCCGTATTACGTCGTTTGGGTCGTCAAGATGTAAATGTTCAGGTTGATTTTGAAGTGGGAGATCGCGTAGAAATCACAAATGGTGCATTCAAAAATTCAGAAGGTACAATTGAATCTATGGATGAAGAAAAGAAAGAAGCTACAGTATTATTGATCTTATTTGGTCGTGAAACACCAACAGAAATTCCATACATGGATTTAAAGAAAGTCGACTAAGACTTTCTTTTTTTAGGTGAGTTTATGAAAACTTTAGTATTTGATCTAGATGGCACAATGTATCGTGGTACGCAGATTATTGAGAGTGCCCATCAATTTTTAGATTATTGTATCCAAAAGAAGATTCCATTTATTTTTTTGACAAACAATTCTATGCGTACACCACAAGAAAATGTGAAACATATGCAAGATATGGGATATACAGGTATAGAACCATCCATGTTTTATAATAGCGCCATGGCAGCTTGTCAATATGTTAAAAAGCACTACAAGGGTAATAAGGCTTATTATATTGGAAAACAAGGTATGAAAGATGCATTGGATCAAGAAGGCTTTATGATTGATGATAAAAACCCGGACTTTGTCTTTATTGGATTGGATAAAGATGCCACTTATGCATCGTATTCAAAAGCTCTGTCTTTGATTTTAAATGGAGCTAAGATCATTGGTACAAATAATGATCGTATTTTGGCAAAACCTGGTGGATTTGAAGTAGGCAATGGAAGTGTAGTCGATATGTTTGAATATGCAGCCAATCAAAAATCGCCGCGTATTGGTAAGCCCAATCGAGCTATTCTTGATTTATGTTTGGAATATTTTGGCTTAAAAGAAGATGAAATCGTATTGATTGGTGACAATTTAGAAACGGATATCAAGCTAGGGTTCGAGCAAAATATTGAAACAGTGCTTGTGCAGACGGGTGTTCATACACAAGAAGATATCGAACAACTAAAAATTTATCCAACTCACGTAGTGAATACGTTAATGGATTTAGTGGACTATAATTTTGACTAGTATTTTTATTAAATTATTGGTATAATCGAAATATCGTAGAAGGTGTGATGAAAAAATGAAAGATATATTAAATGTGATTTTAATGACATTATCTGGTATTATTATTATATTAACATTATTACAAAGTGGTAAATCAGACGGATTATCGGCTGCTTTTACAGGAAGTGGAGATTTGAACTTGTTTGCGGTACAAAAAGAAAGAGGACCGGAAAAAGTGATTTCTCGCTTAACTTTGTTTTGTGGAATTTTGTTCTTTGCGATTGTGATCGCATTGCAGATTGTGTAATTAAAAGACCGTTAAGGTCTTTTTTCTGTTTTAAAGGAGGAAAAAAATGAAAGAAAAAATCATTCAATATTTAGAAGAAAAAAAAGAATGTAAAATACGAGATTTAGAAAAAGTCGTTCGCCCTAAGTCAAGTAAAGAATTTACAGAAATGGTGAAATCTTTAAATGAGTTAGAAGATGAAAAATTGATTTATAACGATCATACAAGTTTATATTTGATTGATGATATACATTTTATGGCTGGAAGCGCAAAAGATATTTCACGATATGAAATAGCTGTGTTTAACGAAAATAATAAGGTGTATGTTCCCAAAAATAAAAAGATGAAGATTTTTGATAAAGATGAAGTGTTGGTTCGTTTAAAGCCAGAACCAGCTTTGATCAAAGTCTTTAATCATGGATTGACAAATATTACAGGCGTTATGATTGTTAAAAAGAAGAAAACATTCTTCTATAGCGATTTAGACTTACATTGTGCGATTCGTGTTGTCAATGAAAAAGAGTTTAGCTTTAAAAAACGTACAAAGGTTGTATGTCAAATTGTGAAGTATGCGGATCCTTTACAAGTAAGAATCATACAAGTTTTAGGACATCCAGATGATGCAGGCGTTGATATTAGTGCGATGCTTACAAGTAACCAGGTTCGTCAGGTATTTAATGGAAAAGTTGTGAAGGAATGTAAAAGAATTCCTGCCAAAGTTCAAAAGGATGAACTTGAAAATCGTAAAGATCTAAGAAACTTATTAACTGTTACTATTGATGGGGATGATGCCAAGGATTTTGATGATGCGATTTCCATTGTGAAAAATGAAAAGGGATATTTATTGTATGTACATATTGCCGATGTTTCGCATTATGTAAAAGAAAATAGTGCCCTGGATCAAGAAGCATACTTAAGAGGGAACTCAATCTATGTATGCGATCGTGTAGTGCCTATGCTTCCATTTGATTTAAGTAATGGTATTTGTTCGTTAAATCCCAATGTAGATCGACTTACAATTACTTGTGCTATGCAAGTGGACGAAAAGGGAAATCTATTGACATACAATGTATTTCCAAGTGTGATTCATTCTGATAAGCGTTGTACATATAAAAAAGTGAATGCATGTTTAAATGGCGATGAAGTTATATTAGAAGAGTATTCAGAAGTAAAAGAATTGTTGTTTACTCTAGAATCTTTAGCTAAATTATTAAAGAAACAATCGCATAATCGCGGGTGTATTGATTTCAATACAAAAGAAGCGAAGATCCTTATGGATAAAAATGGATATCCAATTGATGTTAGAGTATTAGAACGTGGTTTTGCCGAACAAATGATTGAAGAATGTATGATCTTAGCCAATGTTTGTGTGGCTCACCATATGCATGTCAATAAGATTCCAAGTATGTATCGTGTGCATGAAAATCCAGATCCTAAAAAGGTGGCAACAATTTGTACGGTTGCGAATTCTTTACGTATTCCTTTTGATTTCTATCCAGATGAAGTCAGTGCGAGTCAAATTCAAAAATTTTTAGAATCGATTCAAGATGAAAATGCATATGAAGTCTTGTCTATAGTTTCTTTGCGTTCAATGCAGAAGGCTCGCTATGATGCACATTGTCTTGGACACTTTGGACTTGCTTTAGAAGAATATTGTCATTTCACAAGTCCAATCCGTCGTTATTCAGATTTAGTCGTACACCGCATGTTGCATGCATATTGTTTTAATGAACAAAAGCGTACGCCATCAAATGATGAAAAGAAAATTGAGAAACAGGCTTTCCATATTTCTGAAAAAGAAAGAGATGCGATTATGATGGAAAGAATGGTCAATGACTATAAAAAGGCGCAATATATGGAAAAGCGTATTGGTCAAGTTTTTGAAGGTACAATTGTTGGTGTAATGAGTTTTGGATTCTTTGTGGAAATGGATAATACAGTTGAAGGTCTTGTTCCTGTTCATACTCTTTCAAACGACTTCTACGATTATGATGAAGATACAATGACTTTAAAGGGACAAACACATGGTAAAGTATTCCAGATGGGTATGCGTGTACGTGTAGTTTGTACGGATGTTCAAAGAGAAAAAGGACAAGTGACATTTAGCTTGTTAGAAAGAAAAAATTATGATTAAAGGAATTCATCATGTCGCATTTAAATGTGAGACACAAGAACAATATGATGAAATGATATATTTCTATCATGAATTACTAGAACTTCCAATTTTAAGAAAGTGGGATACAGGTATTCATTTGGATTGTTTCAATAGTTGTATAGAAATCTTCTTGGATGGCACAAAAACTGTTGGTGAAGGTTGTATTCGTCATTTTGCGTTTGCGACAGATCATGTGGATGAACTTGTTGAAAAAGTACGTAATTCAGGTTATAAAGTGAGCGTGGAACCAAAAGATGTGGATATGCAAACAGATCCTGTTTTTCCAATTCGTGTGGCTTTTGTAGAAGGTCCGTTACATGAATCAATTGAATTGTTTTGTGAAAAGGCATAATTGGTAGGTTTTCTGTCCAAGTTGGTACTTGATTTGCACATAATTATTTCTTTGTTAGAATGGAATCAGTTAAACAAAGGAGTGATTGAGATGAATCAAGTTCAAGGCGTAAAAGTAAATAAAATTTCAATTATTTTCTTTGTACATATGTAAACTGGGGTGAACTATCATTCCAGTTTTTCTGTGATTTCATGAACAATAAAGGATGAGGAGGATGATTGAAATGGATCAGAATTTTAATAAGGTATTTTGGGATGCATGCGCAAATGGTGATTTCCCAATGGTTTGTTCTCAAATCAAAGCGGGGGCAGATGTAAATTATCAAAACGGTGATGGACGTACAGCTTTGATGCGTGCAAGTAAACGTGATCGTAAAGATGTAGTGCAGGTTTTACTTGATAATGGGGCAGATGTGAATATTACAGATAATAAAGGGAAAACAGCTTTGATGACAGCTGCAAAAAAAGGCAATAAAACAATCTTAAAAGCTTTGATTGATGCAGGTGCCGATGTGAATGCCAAAGATGATAGAGGACGTACTGCATTGATGCGTGCTTGTTTATTAGGACAAGATCGTTGTGTTGAAGTATTGTTAGATGCTGGAGCTAGAATCAATGATCAAGATGAAGTGGGTCGTAGTGCTTTAATGGAAGCTTGTATCGCATTTAAACGTGACACAATTCACTTATTGCTTGAAAGAAATGCCGATGTGAATTTATTTGATAATAATGGTGTAACTGCATTGATGCGTGCTGCTTATGGTGGATATCCAAGTTTAGTTGAAAAATTATTGGCTTATGGAGCTGATAAAGATATGACAGATAAACAAGGTCGTGTTGCATTAGATTATGTTCGTGAACATTGTAGAGCTCAATTAGAGCCGATCTTAAGATGAGGTTAAGCGTATGAGAGATTATCAGAGTTTTGAAGTACGTAACGTAAGTGTAATCGGACATAGTGGAGCTGGAAAAACAAGTGTTCTAGAAGCTATGTTGTACTATACAAAGGCAACAGATCGTTTTGGAAAAACAGCAGAAGGAAGTTCATTGATTGACTTTGATACAGAAGAAATTCGTCGTGGACTTTCTGTGTATACAACAATCGTACCAATTGAATGGGAAGATAGTAAAATCAACTTTATTGATACGCCAGGTTATTTAGACTTTGTCGGTGAAAAACAAGGTGGTTTTGCGGTTGGTGATTCAAGTTTGATTGTAGTCAATGCCAAAGATCCTTTACAATCAGGAACTAAATTAGCTTATAAACAAGCGGTTGCTGAAAAGAAACCTACAATCTTCTTCATCAATAAGTTAGATGAAGAACACACAAGTTTTGATGCAAGTTATCAAGCATTGCGTGAAGAATTTGGTAAGAGTGTTATTCCATTTGAAGTTCCCATCGTTGAAGATGGAAAGATTATTGGATCTGTAAATATCATCAAAAATAAAGCTTGGTATTACAGTCCAGAATTAGCGGATAAACCATGTCCAGTTCCTGAATCTATGCAAGAAGAAGTAGCTCTTTATAAAGATCAGATTGCAGAAGCTGTTGCGATGGGTGATGATGAATTAATGGAGAAATTCTTCTCTGGTGAAGAATTTAGTGATGCAGAATTAAAACGTGGGGTACGTATTGGTGTGCGTAATGGAGAAATCTGTCCAGTATATTCTGGTAGTGCAGTTAATTCAATTGGTATCCAACGTTTGATGGATTTAATTATTAGTTATTTCCCAACATACTCAGAAAGAGGTATGTATACAGCTACAACTCCAAATGGTGTTAA
Source organism: uncultured Holdemanella sp. (assembly GCF_934754935.1). Taxonomy (GTDB): domain Bacteria; phylum Bacillota_I; class Bacilli_A; order Erysipelotrichales; family Erysipelotrichaceae; genus Holdemanella. Next base: position 56,038 of record NZ_CAKVJB010000008.1, read on the forward strand.
AGTTGAATTGTTGACAAGTGAAACTGAAGTTTTAACAGCACAAGTCTTCAAAACAATTGTTGACCCATTTGTTGGAAGAATTAGTTATGTCAAAGTATTGAGTGGTGTGCTTGCAGCTGATAGTACAGTTGTGAACGCCAATAATGGTAAACCAGAAAAAATCAGTCAGATCTATATTGTTAAGGGGAAACACCAGACTGCAGCTGGTAAATTGTTTACAGGTGATATTGGAGCTTTAGTTAAGTTACAAAACACAAAGACAAATGACACTTTATGCGATAAGGGTAAATTGTTGATGGCAGATCCAATTGTGTTCGATACACCAATGTATGGTCAGGCTGTTGTACCTAAGACTAAAAATGATGAGGATCGTTTATCAAATGGACTTGCTCGTCTACAAGAAGAAGATCCAACATTTAAAGTTGTAAATAATCCGGAAACAAAAGAAACAGTGATTTATGGTATTGGTGATCAACACTTAGATGTGATTGTGAATAAGTTAAACTCAAAATTTAAAGCAGAAGTTGTATTGAGTGATCCAAAGATTACTTATCGTGAAACCATCACAAAGACAGCTGTTGGTGAAGGTCGTCATAAAAAACAATCAGGTGGACATGGACAATTTGGACATGTATTTGTAGAATTTAGTCCAAATCCTGATGAAGAAGAAATGGTATTCGCAGAAAAGGTATTTGGTGGAGCTGTTCCTAAACAATACTTCCCAGCTGTTGAAACGGGTCTTCGTGAATGCTGCCAAAAGGGTCCTTTAGCAGGATATAAGATGGTAAATGTGAAGACAACATTATTAGATGGTAAGTATCATGATGTTGACTCTAGTGAAATGGCATTTAAGATGGCGGCTCACTTAGCTTATAAAGATGCGATGACTAAAGTTCGTCCAATCTTATTAGAACCAATCATGAATGTTAAGATTCGTGTTCCAGATGAATTTACAGGGGCTGTAATTGGTGATTTGAATAAACGTAGAGGTTCAATCATGGGTATGACTCCAGTGGATTCAGATCAAGAAATTGATGCACAAGTTCCAATGGCAAATATGTCTAGATATTGTGTTGAATTAAGAAGTATGACAACTGGTTTAGGTACTTATACTATGGAAATGGATCGTTATGATCCAGTGCCAGAACCTTATGCTTCAAGAGTCATTGAAGATAGTAAGAAAGATAAAGAATAGGACATACGTAAAAAGACAGCAAAAACAGCTGTCTTTTTCTATATAATTTCAAAATGTTTAAGTGCACTAACTATTCCATCTTCTTGTACAGAATCGGTAATATAGTCAGCTATAGCTTTTACATTATCTTTGGCATTACCCATTGCAACACCTGTCCCCACATAGTTCAACATGGAAATATCATTTCCACCATCACCAAAGGCCATGGCTTCATCCTTTTTGAAATTGTAGTAATCTAATATTTTTTGAATGCCTATATCTTTTCCACCATTACAAGGAATGATGTCACAAGCTCTATCCCACCAACGAGCTACTTTTAATGTGGTTGTGTTTTCTAGAATCAATTCATCTTGATCTTCTGTCGTCGCAACCATCATTTGATAGATTTCCGCATCCATAAATTCATTAAACTCATCAATCACATGCACATGCTGATTAGCAATCATGAAATATTCTTCTAATACTTCATCATCAAAATTACATCCCATTTTATTGATTCCAGCTAAGGTAACAGCTTTATTTAATTTCTTGGCATTATCTACCAATGTTTGAATATCCGTTTTATCCATTGGATTTTTGTAAATCAATTCATTATTTGTGTAACAATAAGATCCATTAAAAGAAAGCACTCCATCAAATTCAATACCATGAAATTTAGGAACGACAAATGGTGGCCTTCCCGTAGCTAAAAAGATTTTAATGCCTTTTTCCTTAACTAAGTTTAATGCATCAACGAGTTCTTGGTGCATTTCTTTTTGACCAAGTTCTAAAAGTGTGCCATCAATATCAAAAAACAATATTTTAATCATAATCATTTCTCCATTCTTTCCTATTTTAGCATTATTTTGGAAAAATTATGAAAATTCTTGTATAATACAGAAATCAGGGAGGGTATATATGAGTACATTTAAGCGTTTTTTACAATATTATAAACCATATAAAGGAATTTTCTTTATGGATCTATTTTGTGCACTTGTCATGTGTATTGTTGATCTTTCTTTTCCTTTGATCTTAAGTTATTGTACAGGACAATTCTTTTTGAAGGCATCCAATGAAATCTTAAAAGGAATTATTATTTTAGGAATCGGTTTACTCGTTATGTATGTAATCCGAGCATTGTGTCGTTATTATGTAAGTTGTCAAGGCCATGTGATGGGAGCCAACATGGAAAGTGATATGCGACAAGACTTATTCAATCAATACCAACGTTTGTCTTTTTCTTATTATGATAAGCACAATACTGGGGTTATGATGTCTCGCGTTGTTTCAGACTTGTTTGATATTTGTGAGTTTGCACATCACGGACCTGAAAACTTATTTATTTCATTATTTAAAATTGTTGGATCATTCATTATTTTGGCAACAATCTATTGGCCATTGGCATTGATTCTTTTAGCTGTGACAGTCGTGATGATGGTGTTTAGTTATTCTCAAAACAAAAAGATGCGAAGAACCTTTATGGAAAATAGAAAAAAGATTGGTAGTGTGAATGCAAGTCTGCAAGATTCTTTAGGTGGTATTCGTGTTGTTCAATCTTTTGCGAATGAGGATATTGAAATTGATAAATTTAATCATTCGAATATGGAATTTTTGGAATCTAAAAAAGATAACTATCGTGTTATGGGTACGTTTCAAGGGGGAAATAATTTCTTCCAAGGACTTTTATATGTCACAATCATTGTGTTTGGTGGATGGTTTATCGCAAATGGAGATTTAAATCCAATCGTACTTGCGACATTTGCCCTATATATTAATGTTTTTGTTTCGCCAATTGAAGTGTTGGTTGAATTTACCGAAATGTTCCAAAAGGGATTCTCTGGATTTAGACGTTTTGAAGAAGTTATGAATGAAATTCCTGAAATTCAAGATACTAAGGATGCCAAGGATTTAAAAGATGTTTCTGGAAATATTGATTTTGATCATGTATCTTTCCAATATAATGATAATGAAAAGGTTATTGACGATGTAAATCTACACATCAAAGCCGGAGAAAAAATTGCCTTGGTTGGACCTAGTGGTTCTGGTAAGACTACACTTTGTTCATTGTTATCTCGTTTTTATGATGTCACAAATGGTTCGATCTCAATTGATGGCCAAAATATTAAGAATGTAACTTTGAAGTCGCTTCGTTCTAATATTGGTTTGGTGCAACAAGATGTATATTTATTTACGGGAACGATTGAACAAAATATCGCTTATGGAAGGCCTGGGGCAAGTCATGAAGAGATCGTAGAGGCAGCTAAAAAGGCGAATATCCATGATTTTATCATGTCTTTACCTGAAGGGTATGATACTTTTTGTGGAGAAAGAGGTACGCGTTTATCGGGTGGACAAAAACAGCGTATTTCAATTGCGCGTGTTTTCTTAAAAAATCCTAAGATCTTGATTTTGGATGAAGCTACGAGTGCTTTGGATAACGAGAGCGAGCGTATTATTCAAAAGAGTCTAGAAGATTTAAGTAAGGATCGTACTTGCATTACCATTGCCCATCGTTTATCAACTATTCGTAATGCGGATGAAATCGTCGTAATCGATGCGACGGGTATGCATGAGCGTGGAACACATGATGAATTGATGAAATTAAATGGTACTTATGCGAAATATTATAAGCTTCAATTTGAGGGCTTAAATTAGCAGGCATGCAAATGTCTGCTTTTCTTGTATCTTTGAAAAAAAAGTGTTAAAATTTTATTTGTAAATGAAAGCGTTTTTCGCTTGTTTTAGGAGGAATTTATCATGTTAAAAGGGATAGCAGCAAGTGCTGGTGTATCTGTAGCTAAAGTTTACAAATTGGAAACACCAAAAGTTGTTATTGAAAAGAAAGCAGGAGTAGCCCAAGAAGAAGTAAAAAAATTCGAAGATGCTCTAGAAAAAACTAAAAAAGATATCGAAGGAGTAAAAGAAAGAGCAGCTAAACGTTTAAGTGACGAAGAATTAGCTGTATTTGATGCTCACTTGATGATGGCTGGTGACCCTGAATTAGCTGGTCAAATTAAAGCTATGATCGAAAATGATGGTGTAAATGCTGAATATGCAACTGAACAAGTAGCTAACCAAATGGTTGAAATGTTCGAAAGCATGGATAATGATTATTTCCGTGAAAGAGCAGCTGATATTAAAGATGTTACTTTCCGTTTAAAATGTAACTTATTAGGATTGACAATTCCTGATTTAACAAGTATTGATGAAGATTCTATCATCGTTGCTCACGATTTGACTCCAAGTGATACAGCTCAGTTAAATGAATTTGTTAAAGGTTTCGCTACTGAAATTGGTGGTAAAACTTCTCACTCAGCTATCATGGCTAACTCATTGGAAATCCCTGCAGTTGTAGGATGTCCAGGTGTATGTGATGCATGTAAAACTGGTGATACTTTGGCATTAGATGCATTAGATGGTGTTGTTGAAATCAATCCGGATGCAGAAACAATTGCTAAATATGAAGCTAAAGCAGCTGCTTATTTAAAAGAAAAAGAAGAATTAAAAGTATTAAAGAACGAAAAATCTGTAACTACAGATGGACACGAAGTTGAACTTGCTGGTAACATTGGTGGATTCAAAGATGTTGAAGGTGTATTAACAAATGGTGGTGAAGGTGTCGGATTATTCCGTACAGAATTCTTATACATGGATTCAGATCACTTCCCAACAGAAGATGAACAATTTGAAGCATACAAACAAGTATTAGAAGGTATGCAAGGTAAAAAAGTTGTTGTTCGTACATTAGACATTGGTGGAGATAAACACTTATCTTACTATGAGTTCCCTCAAGAAATGAACCCATTCTTAGGATATCGTGCAATTCGTCTTTGCTTAAAAGAAACAGATATCTTCAAAACTCAATTACGTGCATTATGCCGTGCATCTGTTTACGGAAGACTTTGCATCATGTTCCCAATGATTGCTACAATTAAAGAATTTTGTGACGCAAAAGCAATCTTTGAAGAAGTTAAGGCTGAATTAATTGCTGAAGGTGTTGCAGTTAGTGACAGTATTGAAGTTGGTATGATGGTTGAGATTCCAGCTGCTGCTGTTCTTGCTGATCAATTTGCTAAATATGCAGATTTCTTCTCAATTGGTACAAACGACTTGATCCAATACTCAATGGCTGCTGACCGTATGTCTGAACACGTTTCTTACTTGTATCAACCATACAACCCAAGTGTATTACGTTTAGTTGCTAACACAATTAAAGGTGCTCACGAACACGGTAAATGGGTTGGTATGTGTGGAGCCATGGCTGGTGAACCACATGCAGTTCCTATCTTATTAGGTTTAGGTCTTGACGAATTCTCAATGAGTGCTACTCAAATCTTAAAGGCTCGTAAAGTTGTTAAATCTTTAAGCTATGAAGAAATGCAAGGATTAGCTCAAGAATGCTTAAATAAAGACACTGCTGATGAAGTTTTAGAAACAGTTAAAACTAAATTGGGTGAATAATTAGATTCGGGGTTCTATTGAACCCCTTTTATTTTTTAGGAAGGGGAATATATGAAGCTTATATGGAAATATTTAATGAAATATAAGAAATGGTTTTTGTTGGATTTTATAAGTGTATTCGGGTTTGCACTTGTAGAACTTGGAATTCCAACTATCATTTCAGATATGATCGACCATGGTATCGAAACACAAGATACAGCCTATTTATATAGTCGTTTTGGCTTGATGGCATTCATTAGTGTCATAGGAGTAAGTGGAGTCGTACTACTTGGTTATTGCTGTTCAAAAATATCCACAAATATTACGCGTGATATTCGTGATGATGTTTTTAAGCATTCACAATCTTTTTCTGCAGCTGAAATGGAAAAATTTGGTGTATCCAGTATGATTACACGTACGAATAATGATGCGTATCAAATTATGTTATTTTTAAATGTCATCTTAAAATCTGCATTATTAACACCCGTTATGATGTGCGTTTCGGTTATGTTGATTTTAAAAATATCTTTACAACTTTCTTATGTCGTTTTAGCTACGATTCCCGTAGTTATTATAGGCGTAATTATTGTTGCCAAAGTGAGTGAGCCTTTGAGTGAGAATCAACAAAAATCAATTGACCACATAAATCAAATTCTTAGAGAAAATATTACGGGTATTCGTGTGATTCGTTCTTTTAATAAACAAGAGTATGAAAAGAAACGTTTCTCGAATGAAAATGATTTTTATCGCGATCAAAGCGCAAAACTATTTAAATTGATGTCTTGTACGGAACCATCTTTTTTCTTTTTGATGAATATCGCTACAGTCATTGTATATTATTTAAGTTGTACTTTATTAAATACAAATGCCATCACTCTAGGAAATGTAGTGGCCTTTGTTGAATATTTATTCCACGTTATGATGTCTGTATTGATTTTCTGTATGGTATTTATGATGTATCCTAGAGCCAATGTATCGGCTAAACGTATTATGGAAGTGTTAGATACAAAACCAAGTATTGTCAATGATACAGATTGTATTCCATTGGAATCTATTGAAACGTTAAGCTTCAAAGATGTTAGTTTCTCTTATGCAAATGGTGAAGAAGCTGTATTAAAGAATATTGATTTTTCATGTCATAAAGGACAAAAGATTGCCGTGATTGGAAGTACGGGTTCTGGTAAGAGTACATTAGTCAAATTGATGAATCGTTTCTATGATGTAAGTCGTGGAACAATTGAAATTAATGGTGTGGATATTCGTAAGTATGATCTAGAGAGCTTGCACGCTCAAATTGGCTATGTTGCACAAAAGGCACATATGTTTAAGGGAAGTATCCGTTCTAATATTTGTTTTGGAAAACCAGAGGCAAGTGATGAAGAAATGGTCCATGCGGCTAGTGTTGCTCAGGCTAGTGATTTTATTTCCAAAAGGGAAAATGGCTACTTGGATGAAATTGCAGAGGATGGAACCAACATTTCGGGTGGGCAGAAACAACGATTATCGATTGCTCGTGTCATCTTAAAAAAGCCTTCACTTTATATTTATGATGATAGTTTTAGTGCTTTAGATTTTAAAACGGATGCAACACTAAGAAAAGCGTTGAAACCTGAAGTCAAGGATGCAATCTTCTTTGTGGTTGCCCAAAGAATTTCTACGATCATGGATTCGGATATGATCATTGTCTTGGATGAAGGAAAGATTATAGGATTAGGTACGCATTCTCAATTGTTAAAAGAGTGCAGTGTGTATCAGGAAATTGCCCATTCGCAATTGACACAAAAGGAGTTGGATGATTATGAAAGAAACTAAGAAAATGAAGTTTAGTGAATGTTTATCTCATCTTTTTGTGTTTATTAAACCCTATCGTTTTAAGTTGTTATTTGGAATTTTAATGGTCATTACAGCACAGGTAACTTTCGCATTAAACCCAACTGTAGAAGGTATGATCACAACGCAATTAGCTCATGATATTTCATCGCATCAGCCAATTCAAATAGATAAAGTAGTACATATTTTATGTATCTTATTTACAATCTATATTGTAAAGACAATATCACAATTTTTAATGGCCGTTTTTATGACGGATGCGATTCAAAAGACGATGTTTGATGTGCGTAATGCGATTGAAGATAAGATTCATCATTTACCTGTATCTTATTTTGATCAGGAAAAGACAGGAGAGTTATTATCACGTATCACAAATGATGTGGATACATTATCGAATGCCCTGCAACAAACTTTGTCACGAGTGATTTCGGCTATATGTACATTTACTTTTGTGTTATTTATGATGCTTCGAATTAATGTGTTAATGACATGCATTATTTTAGTGGCATTACCGGTTATCGCGTTATTGTCAAAGTATGTAGTAAAAAAATCACAGCCACTATTTGATGATCAACAAAATACATTGGCCGATTTAAATGGTACAATCAATGAATTGTATGATGGATATAGTGAGATTCTTTCTTATAATCAACAAGAACATGCTTTAAATCGTTTTGAAAAGGATAATGAGAGAATGCGTGTTTCTAGTTTTAAAGCACAATTTGTATCAAGCTTAATCAATCCATTATGTTCTTTGATTACCTATTTAAGTATTGGATGTGCTAGTCTTGTTGGATGTCTTCAAGTGTTAAATGGAACTATAGCTTTAGGTCAGCTACAAGCCTTTATTCGATATATCTGGCAAATCAATGATCCGATTTCTCAAATATCACAATTATCGAGTGCTGTACAATCGGCCTTTAGTGCAATGTCTCGTTTATTTACATTTTTGAATCAACCGATTGAAGAGGATGTTGTATCTAAATGTCAAATTGATGAGGTATGTACCATTGAATTTGATCATGTTCAATTTGGATATGATGACAATCTATTGATGAAAGATGTAAATATTGATGTACATCAAGGTCAAACTATCGCAATCGTAGGTCCTACAGGTGCAGGAAAAACGACTTTGACAAACTTATTGTTGCGTTTCTATGATGTGAAGGGCGGAAGTATTAAAATCAATGGAATCGATATTCGTGAATTGTCGTATCATGATTTAAGAAAACTCTTTGCGTTAGTACTACAAGATACATGGTTGTTTGAGGGTAGTATTGAACAGAATATTGCGTATGGAAATGAAAAGGCATTAAAGAATGAAATTGTTGAAGCCGCAAAACAAGCTAATGTCCATCACTTTATACGTACTTTAACGGATGGCTATGATACTTTGATCAATGAAGAGGGAAGTAATGTAAGTCAAGGTGAAAAACAATTATTAACGATTGCGCGTGCACTTATAAAGAATCCAGAAGTCTTAATTCTAGATGAAGCTACAAGTAGTGTGGATACTAGACTTGAAAGACGTCTTCAAGGTGCAATGGATCGAGTGATGGAAAATCGTACATGTTTTGTGATTGCACACCGTTTATCTACTATTATCAATGCAGATAAGATCTTAGTTCTTGAACATGGGGATATCGTTGAACAAGGTACACATGAAGAGTTATTGAACTTGAATGGAGTATATGCAAGGTTGTATAATGCTCAGTTCGCAAAGTAAAAGTCTGATTTAACTCAGACTTTTTTTGATGCCTTTGGCAATGGCTGTCGCAATATTGTTTGTATAATTCTTTAGATAATATAAATCCGAATCATCCGATATAAAACCCGCTTCAATTAATATGGCATCAACCTTATTGTTGGTAACGACATATAGTGGCGTTTCATTTGTATCCAATAGGCCTCGATTGGTTGAATAGTCTAATTGATCGAGTTGTGTAAGAATGGAGTTAGATAATTTGACTGTAGTCTTGTTCGTAAAATCGCAATAGATTTCATATCCACTCGCATCATATTCGCTTGAATTTAAATGAATGGATATAAATAAATCGGCATTCTTTTTCTGAGCTAAATTACAGCGTGCCTGTAGATCTTTTTTATTGTCGCTTGGCCAAGAAACAGAATCGCTTGTACGCGTATATACAACATTATAGCCATAGGACTTGAGTTGTTTTCCAACAAGTAAGGCGATATCTAAATTGATATCTTTTTCATAATCATCAAAATTGCTGATTGAACCTACGTCATAGCCTCCGTGACCGGCATCAATCATTATGGTTTCTTTTGTACTTTTGGCAGAAACATTCATATTTGTTTCATTGAGTAATGTATAGGTACATCCTATGCAGAAAGTGAGTAAAAGTGTCATTAATATTTTTTTCATGGACTTATTAAAACATAGATTTCTTAAATTACTGTCCTTTAAAATTAAGTTAAAACTGTACATTTTAAAGGATACAGTAAAATGTTACTATAGGGACAAGTTTTAAAAAGGAGAATGATTATGACAGATGAAACGACAAGAAGAATCGCAAAAACAGCTTTAATGATCGCATTGATCTTTGTATGTACATTTACAATTAAGCTTCCAAATCCAGCAACAGGTGGATATACACATATGGGAGATTGTATGGCATTTCTAGCTGTACTTGTCTTAGGTAAAAAGGACGGAGCTTTAGCTGCAGGTTTAGGTGCTGCTTTAAGTGATTTATTAACAGGCGCTATGATTTGGGTACTTCCAACATTTATCTTTAAATTCATTATGGGATATATCATGGGTGTTGTACTTGAAAAAGGAACGAATGAAAAATTCGATTGGATCGTTGGAGCTAGTCTTGGTGGTTTATTTCAATGTTTCGCATATACATTATTTAAGATTCCATTATTTACGGCAGCTGTCGCATTTGCGTCTGTTCCAAGACTTTTAGCTCAAACGATTATGGGATTAGTTATTTATGCGATTGTTGCGAATATTTTAGCTAAATCTAAAGTATTATCTTTACAAGGAGCTGCTGCATGAAAAAAATCGATGCACATGCACATTTAGGCTATATTGGCGGATGGGCTAATGTAAAAATGGATGCAGACGAATTGATTTCGTTAATGGACACATATGAAATTGAAACGACAATGATTTGTATTTTGGATAATGAAGAAGCATATAAGGCTATGCAGAAATATCCAGGACGCATTGAAGGATGTGTCTATGTCAATCCTTTAGAACCGAATTGTTTAGATTTAATTGATCAATATGTAAAGCTTGGTTTTAAAGCTATTAAACTACAGCCATTACGCCATGCGTATTGTGCGGATAGTGAAATCGTGGATCCTATATTAGATAAGGCCGAAGAATATGGAATTCCTGTTTGTATTCATTCAGGCCACGCTCCATATTCACTTCCTTGGCAAATTGGATTACTTGCGGAAAGGCATCCCAACTGCAAAGTATTAATGATTCATATGGGTCATGGTCATGGTGTTTATATTGATGCGACATTAAAAATGGCTCGACGTTATCCAAATATTTACTTGGAAATGTCGGGTATGCCAATGCATACAAAAATTAAAGAGGCATATGATACAGTTGGACATGATCGTATCCTGTTTGGAACGGATGGTCCTTTCCATCATCCTACAGTTGAGATGCAGAAAGTATTAATGTGTGGCGTTGATGAACAGGGTTTAGAAGATATTTTCTATAACAACGCAAAGAAATTTTTTGATGTATAGATAAAACTAGTAACGGGTAAACCTCATCAATTTACCCGTTTTTTTTATGCCTTCTATTTACCTATGGGGAGTGTTTTGGAGGTTTCCGTGAGGATGGTTTGTCCAAGTTGTAAAAAGAGAAGACCTTCATCGAAATCACCTACATCTAAGAACATCTGTGATTACATCTCGTTAGACAACACATAACAAAGAGACTTTATGTTTCTTTGTTTTTTTGTGTTTCAACAGAAAAATTTAGTCGTTGACAGATAAGATATCTTGCATCATAATACATTTAACAATTAGGTTAAATGTTAAACGAGGAGCGTGATGAATTCTTGGGTATACAAGATACATTAAAAGCACTGGCAGATCCAATACGACGTGAGATTTTAAATTTATTGAAGAATGGACGGCTTTCTGCTGGAGAGATATGTGAACATTTTTCAGTAACGGGAGCTTCTATATCTAGACATCTGGCAATATTAAAGGAGGCTGATTTAATCCGAAATAAAAGAGAGGGAAAATTTATTTATTATGAATTAAACACTTCCGTATTGGAAGATGTCATGTTGTGGATTATAGATTTGAAAGGAGTATCGGACGATGAAGGAAATGATAAAAAAATATAGAGGTTCATTAATTTGTTCTGTTCTGGTAATGCTCATCGGGGTTTTAGTAGGATTCACTAGTACACAGAGTATGTGGGCAAATGTGTTTTTTGTAGTGACGGATTGTGCGCTGGTGGCAATAATATTTTATGATAACCGGAACAGACAGCAGAGCCGCAAGATTATAGGAATGACGATGTGGATTATACCAATTATAACATTACTCTATAATGGTATTGCAAGACTGGTCAATATGGGTGCAGATATGGAAAATCTGTTTATGGCAGTAATTTACTATGGAACTGGACTGCTGTTTATGGTTATTGGAAATTATTTGCCAAAAGTGAAACAGAATAATACCATAGGAATAAGAGTTGTATGGTCTTTAATGGATGAAGAAAACTGGAATGCAACACATAGATTCAGCGGCAAATTATGGATGGCATCAGGTATTTTATGTATGCTTTGTGGACTTTTTGGGGAAAGCATGGCTGCACTGGTTGTGTATATTATAAGTATTATGGCAGCTGCAATCATTAGCATTCTCTACTCCTACCTTTTTTATAAGAAAAAGCTGGCAACGGGAGAAGGCTTAAAAATTCAGTATAATACAAAAAAAAGTGTGATATATCTGATCATCGCAATTCCCATTATTGTGTTTACTATATGGACTTTGTTTTGTGGAAGCATTCAGATTCGTTGTAATGATCGTGATTTTAACATTGAAGCAAAAGGATGGAATGATTATACAGGGGAGTATTCGCAAATTGACAGCATTTCTTATGAAGTAAATGTATTGCAGAACGATAATGATTACAGAACTAATGGTTTTGGAAACCTGAAGTATGATATGGGAAACTTCAAAAACGATATCTTCGGAGATTATATCCGCTACACTCATGCCTCCTGCCATTCATATGTTGTCATGGACATAGATGGAAAAATATTAGTTGTAAATGGGGAAAATGACGCAGAGACAAAGGAAATCTATCAGAGAATAAGTGAGAAGGTGTCAAAGGAAAGAAAATAGTTGTCGAAACGCTGAGAAGAAATTATTCTCAGCGTTTTTTGAACATTACTATAATGTCAAGGAATCTTCTGCATCTACCCACATCTGTAAATTCCCATCAAGATACAGTCTAGCATATTGTATAGACAAAACTAGTAACGGGTAAACCTCATCAATTTACCCGCTTTTTTTATGCCTTCTATTTAACTATGGGGAGTGTTTTGGAGGTTTCCGTGAGGATGGTTTGGCCAAGTTGTAAAAAGAGAAGCCCTTCATTGAAAACACCTGCATCTAAGAACATCTGTGATTACATCTCGAATGCCTAGAACAAAGAGACTTTATGTTTCTTTGCTTTTTTGTATGTAAACGCTTTGATTGTATATACGCACATGGTATAATTTAGGTGAAAAGGAGGACATAGTGTATGATGTCATTAGATTGGATGGTTTACGCTTTAGGTGTCGTAGCTGTTGTTTTCTTGGTTGCCATGTTCTTCAAGTATAAAAAGCACAATAGATATGCTGATAGATTTGAAGACACATATCCAGACGCAAAGTAAGCAACTTCTAGATGTGTTTTCTAAAACGATGATAACCACAAGCAGGATCGAAAGGTTCTGCTTTTTTTGTGCTTCATTGAGCATGAGTAAGTAAACGTAATTCTTAGTTTCATGAAGTGAAAACAAATCTTTTTCTTAAACTAAGAGCTTCTTTTAAGAAAGTGATTCAGTGAAATGAACGCATTTTCCTTAAACTAACAACTTCTTTTACAAAACTCATACAGTGAGTTGGCACTAAAACGGTTAAACTAAGAATTACGTTTACAAATTGGTAATATGATGGTGTTACAAATTTTTTGTATGAAAATTAAACACGATATATTTCATCTCTACAAACCGCTTATATTTCGTGTTAAAATAAATTAATAAATCGTTGTTTGGCGATTTGGTAAATCCCAATAAATTAATTTTATAGGGAACAGAAAAGAATTATGAAAGAAG
>NZ_CAKVJB010000009.1 GCF_934754935.1 uncultured Holdemanella sp.
ATTTTCCATAAAAAAAAGAGGAGCACATTTTTTGTGTTCCCCTCGAAGCCGTCATTTCTTAACTTAATGACATTGAGCAATTTGCCACTCAAAGAGTCTTTTTCTATGTAATAATAAAATAAACCATTTTCTATTTTATATCTTATCTCCGGTTTCGGAATCAGACATCTTCCCATGTCCATATACCATAATTCAGTTTCATACAATGTTGTAGTTAAGTACTTTAATTGTAGTGGGGCATATAACATCTTTTCATCATCGTAAAAATAACTTAAAGTTTCATATACTTCATCTGAATCAAGAACTATTATTTGATATTCTGACGATTTTAGGTTATAGCTATGTCTATCGGAATCCCATGTAGTTTCAGACCAATCCTCTGTATGTTCTAATAAATGAAGTAATTTTTGAGAAGGCGACAAATCAATACCAAATCTTTTTCTCCATAAAAATTCTGTATGTTCAATATTTGCGGTCTGTATCCTCGGTGTGTTTATATCATTTACTCTAGTATATATTGCACCTGCATACAATTTTTTCTTTACATCATGGCTTGGCGAATATGCCTCTGTCAAATAATATGGCGTATTATTCGTGTTCTTAATTATTACTATATCCAATTCGTGATTTTCAATCTCAACCGTCTGAACTGTTGCTTTAGGTATATAATCTCCTGCAAATGGCTTTGATCTTAAAAATTCTGTAACTGACTTAGTTGTATATCTACTATATTTTGTTTTTTCAATTCCCTTTACATTTCCATTGTCATCTGCACCGTAAATTAGATATGCTTGATGTCCATCGATATTATTTGCCATGCAAATAATATCGATCAATTTATCTTCTCTACAATCAGTGTAATCTTCTTTAAAATCCTAATAAGTTCCTTCATATCCAAGTCTTAATAATTCTGAGATTATTTCTTTCAAGTTTTTATCTGACACATTATGCTCCATTCTTATTTACACCTTAACTATCTGCAATATTCCTACTATAACCCATTTTATATTTTACGACAGAGGATTTCTTCTATTTGCTAAAAATCTCTGTAATCGAATTGCTTCTTCTAGTTTATTTGATGCATTTGCTCCAAACAAAATTTCTGCCCATATCTCGTCCATATGTGTAATTGTTGGATTGTTAAGATCCTTAAATGTTATATTAGGAATCTCGGACAATATTTGTCTTATTTGATTTTGAGAAAGCATATTATAATCAGGAACATGGGTCATTTTTGCATCCCTTAATTCACTTTTTCTCATCCCCGAATGATCCTTAGATGCAACTTCACATTCTAACTGATAAAAAACCGTTGTCATATATGAACCAATTACCTGTGCTTCCGTCAATGTTTGGTATGAATATACTGTAAAGTTTGTTGAAACATACATAGACACTGCCGATACATATACCCTTCCATTTCTACGAAGTTTTGTTGGTAATAATATTGAGTTGGCAGGAAATCGTATTGTACCGTCCTTTTTTGTAATTTTCTCCCATTCTGTAACAGTTTTTACCTTCCTTTGCTGTTGTTTAGCTGGTCTAGTCATAGACATATAATCAGAAATTATTGCTGTACTTAATGAAGATGGAATAGAATTAAAATTTAAAAATTTTGAATCTCCAGTGTTCAGAATAAAATCATCTCTATCTGCATTTCTCATTCCTTCATCAAGTGTGACTTGTGATATATATTTAGAATATAATTCATCGAATGAATCAAAGAATAATAAATCACTTCCTCCATTAACCCCTACTTGACCTTTACGAAACATTTGAGTAGTATTTGGCAAATATGTCATTATAGCATTTCTTACAATATTATTATCAATATATATAATAGCTTCAGACATTTCACTACATACAACTCTCCAGCCATCATTTAGTTTTGCCTGTAATTGTGCATATGAAATTTGTCTTGCCTCTATATCTGGTGTAATATAATCAAAAGCTAATGAATTATATACCCCAGAATATGCTTCTAAAGCATGTAGATCTATATCAGCCACTGCAACATCACTAGAAAAAATTTTCACTGTACTTGCAGGTTGATCTTTCTTTCCAACCAAGATGCATGTTTCTTCTGAAACAGATTCAAAAAGTCCCTTTCCCGGATAATTGAAAATGCATTGTAATCCAAAAATATTGAGCAACATTTCTCGAAAAGCAATTGCTTCATTTCCCCGCTCTACCAACTGTGCTTTGGGAAATATACATACAATAGTTGTTCCTGTTGGCATTAAACAACAAACAGTTTCTAAGAAAACTGCTCCTAAATTCTGCTGTCCAACTCCAGTATCCGACGGACTTCCTTTTGTCCTTTGTATGAAACTTATAAAAGGAGCCTTTCTATTTACACAATTTATTCCTGCCACAAATGGTGGATTTAACAAAACAACCTCAACATCATTAAAATCGGAAGGAACAAATGATAAAATATCTTTTGTTGTTACTACTGGAGCATTTGATTTATTGATTGTTATAGGATTATTTAATCCTAGACGTAATGATAAAAGTTCTATTAGTTTTGGATTTATATCATTTGCTACAACCTGATTGCCGTTTATATTAAATACCTTCATTGCCGAACTAATTAGACTTCCACTTCCAGCTGCAGGATCACATATTTTCTTATTAGCAGATAAATTGCCATTAATCATTTTTGCCATAGTAGCAGCTAGATTAGCCAATTCAGGATCAGTTGCAACTTCTCCATCATGTCTACTGCTTTCAGATAGCATTTCATGTAATGAATCTGCTATTGCATCACCTGATATATTTGCCTCCCCATACTTATATAAATCAGACAAAAGCTTATTTGTCAAAGATACTCTTGGAAGATAATCCGCCGCATTGTATGCAAAAATACCATCAAAGTCTACTCTATTTGCTTCTATGCAAATTTGTTGAACATCTCCGGCAAATGTTGATACACTATATGTTATAGTTGGCGCAGGTTTATGTACTGCATGAAAAGCACCTCTTATATATTCATATAGAAGCATTGCCATTTTACTTTTCCATTCACGATTGTTTGGTAGAGTAGATTTCATACATGTTAAGAAATTATCCAGTGTTGTAAGTTCTGTATATCTGTTATTAATAAAATCATCTAATAATCTTTGAAAAACTAATGCCAATTTGTTCACGATACTATTTTCGTCATCAGCGGAAAAATCACATACATTTTCTAATCCTGGTTCTAAAACTTGCTGATGGACACTGGGCTTATGGACATCATATCTAAAACTAATTAATTTTTCCAAATTAGTTATAATATAAAATGGTTTCTCTGTTACTGCCATATTGGATTGAACATACGATTGCGCTTGAAATTGATATCTGGTACTTTGTACATCTGAAGGAGTTCTCTTAACTTCAATTACACATAAATATTTTCCAGTTGTTTTATTTATAACAACATAGTCCATTTCAAGACTTCCTGTATATACATGATGTTTTGCTTCATAAATCGAACTCAAACCTAACGCTGCTATTGCTTGTGTTAAAGCTTTTTCACACAACGGGTGAAATGTCCTAACTTCTGAATCTGTATAACTAATCATTATTCTCTTCCTCCTTCAAATGTTTTTTTAATTGATTGGCTATTATCTCTGCCATAAGAGGAGGAACTGCGTTCCCAACAATCAGATTTCTCCCCTGCTTACTGGATGAGACAATTTTATATGAATCAGGAAAACTTTGTAAACGTAATGCTTCCCTAACTGTAATCAGCCTATTTTCTGCATAATGAATGTTACAGCCAACATTAGGTCTATTAAAATAAGTGTTAATTGTATATGAGGGCTTATCGGGGCTCATGCGACCATAACATGTAGTGTGTCCTCCCTCACGCTGTAATCTCCTTATTCGTTCTGATTTTACATTTGGTGGTATATCCATATAATTTCCACCTGGTCTTACATGTGATACAATATATTTGTCTAGTTCACTCATTTTCGGCATAAAATGTTCCGTTACACCTTGGTTTGTTCGCATTTTTCTCTGATAGTCATTTTCAGCCTCACACCTATAGTGTACTATTCCATTTTCATTCAAAATAGCTTC
Organism: uncultured Holdemanella sp.; assembly: GCF_934754935.1. Lineage (GTDB taxonomy): Bacteria > Bacillota_I > Bacilli_A > Erysipelotrichales > Erysipelotrichaceae > Holdemanella. The sequence continues at coordinate 4,069 of NZ_CAKVJB010000009.1, forward strand.
TGGCAAATCATCTAGTGCCTCCTTCACACTTACATATTTTTTTAATCCTGTTCCTGATTCATTATGAGTTGGTGAAGGGAATGCAAATTCTTTTCCATTATTTACTCCAACTATTAATACCCTTTTTCTTCTTTGCGGGATACCATAATCAGCTGCATTTACAACCATACTTTCGATGTTATATCCAATATCACAAAAAGCTCTTTTTAATAACTCAAATATTTTTTCCCCATTTTTATTCTTTGCAGATAATAAACCCATTACATTTTCAAATACAAACGCTTTTGGTTTTACATGTCTAATTATTTCTATATATCTCCATACAAGTTGTCCTCTTTCATCCTCAACATTTCTTTTTCCTGCTAAAGAAAACGACTGGCATGGTGGTCCGCCTATTACAACATCTGCATTTGGAATCATTGCTAAATCAATTTTATTGATATCCGCACATATTATATGATTTCCAATGTTTTCCTTATATGTCGCTACCGCATTTTTATTATTATCTATAGCCCATATAATTTCATATCCTGCTTTTTGAAACCCAAGATCTAATCCTCCACCACCTGAAAAAAGGCTAACTACTTTTATTGACATTATAGACCCTCCAGTCTTTTTTTCTGCTTTGTTTCATATTTTTGTTTTATCATATTAAAATCATATTCTGAATAAACAGATAAAATTTTTGTTATGTCATCTATACATTTTCTGTTTCCATTTTGCGCTAATTGGCTACCATATTTTTTTAATAAATGCATGTCATTTTCTTTAACAACATCAATATCAGGAAATGTAATACTTTCAATATCGTATCTTTGCAGTTTCAACAACCCTGCTCCATATTTTTTGCCCATACTTTCAAGTTGATAATATGTATAATAATTATTTAACAAAGAAAACAAAATCCATTTATCTATCTTGGGATAAATAATATAAAAATTATCTCGTATTATACATTGTTCCTCATTCATCACAAACTTCATATCATTTCTTACAAAATAACTAAAAATAATACCTTCACAATCAAAAAGATTTAGTCTATACCATGTTTTAGTCGTTGCCATTTTATTCAACAATGTTTGCGGCTTTTTGTTCTCAAGTATTATCTTTTTCCAATACTTTAAATATTCTATACACTTTTTATCAAGATTTTCATCTAATGGTGCAAACAACCAATCTTTTCTTGCATCTTTTGTAGAAAAGCCACATATGTTTTTGGGAGAAGAGATAATAGGTCTCATATATTTTTTATTATTTAAGTTAGGATTAATATACATTTCATTGTACCCAGTTGTTAATCCTCTCCTTACATTTGCTAACTTAGAGAAACTTGTTTTCCAACTAACCATATCACTTTGTTCTGGAGCGTCCAGTTTAATAAATTCATCATTCGATAAATGAACATATTCCGTCTTATAATTCGTGTTTAAATCTCCTTTTACAAGTTTAAGAATTAGAACTTCAACCAATGCATTTTTTTCAAATACTTCCCCTGAAATATGTATTCGTCTTTTTATTCCCGCGCATTCCTTTATCATTTTTTGAAATGAATCTCCACTACGAGTATTTATCCAGCTACTTGGAAATATTACTATCATTTCACCACCCATACGAAGTAGGGAGAATCCCTTAACTATAAAATACATATACATATTTGCAGTGGGCGGCAAGCTGTTAAACAAATCATTCTCCGACAATTTTTCTTTACTCACACCTAATTCTTTTAATTCATTAATTTTTTCATGTCGTATATATGGTGGATTCATAATTATCCCATCATATAGCTGTTCAGTACTACAACTTAAAAAATCTGCATTTACCAAATTATACTTTGTGTACTTATTTTTCACGTTGTCAAACAATTTTCTATCTATTTCATAGCCATCAACTTCTGAATAACCACTATCTGTCAAAGCTCTTAAAAAAGCGCCTTCACCAAAACAAGGCTCAATTATTCTTGCATCCTTTGGAATTGTAAATAAATTAACCATATAAGATGCAACATTGCCCGTTGTAAATATCTGTCCTAAATCCATATATATGACCTCTAATCTATGGCACTACGACCACTTTTTATCCATGCATCAAGTTCTGATTGTTTAAATTTCCACAGCTTGCCAATCTTATGTGCTGGAATGTCGGTCTTTTTTATCCAATTTCTTATAGTTTCTTTCGATACCCCCATATAACTTGCTGCCTGATCAATCCCTATCCAACCATCTGCTACCATTTTATGAACCTCTCTTAATAATTCTTCAATTTATTATAGAATATTTTTATCGCATATTTCAATATTTTTAATAATATTTAGTGGTATTTGATGGTAAATCAACAAAATGTAAAATAAACAGACTATTATAATTAACAGCCCGTTTATCTCTAGCAGTATCCTCTGGCTTCCCGCCAGCCTTTTACATACCATCTGATTGCAGCATATATCGCTTGTACGAATAATAAGAGCAATAGCAGATTGACTGGCAACACTGCCTTTATCCAATGTCCGAAGTAGATTGTTACTGCAAAGCTCATAAGTGTTACCAGTATGGTAATCATATCTAGGCAGCACTTCTTATATAACCCTGCAATCTTTATCCCGATGAATGCCAAAAGTATTCCTACCCCCACCAGACATCCACCGCAAATCAATAATCTTATCAGCCAGTATATAATTCCGGCAATGACAGGATTGGATATTCCATTACTAATCTGTGCCACATTCTTTCCTATCAGTGCAATCCAGCCAGCAATAGTCTGTGTGAAAGTTCCGATTGCATCGAAGAATATTCTGCAATCAGAAATAAATACCTTTGACTGTATCATCTGAAAGAGAGTAGTTGATGAGGAATACCATATCAGCAGAAACATCAATGCTTCATACATGACTGTTTTTGTTTTATATCTGCCTGCCAGTTTTTCCCTCTGTGTATCATACCTTTCCTTCGCTTTCAGATAAGCTGTCTGATTACAATTCTGACACTTTTGATAGAGTACCGGCTTTTCAACCGGTATCTCTACTTTTTTCTGATGGGAGAGTGCATAGTCCCGTTCCTGTTCTGCCTGCCTTAACTTATCTCGACATTCCTCTATCATGTCCTTTGCGGTAAGCGTTTTCTCTTTCTCGCTCTGCAACAATTCCTTTGTTTTCCTCAAGTCGTTCTTTAAGGCTTGAATGTTTCCTGCTCTGTTCTCGCTGTTTAACCTCTCGTTCAAGGTCAGCGATTCGTCGAGCTGCATTTTCAGTTCCCGGATAGTCCGGTCTTTCTGGTCGAGTTCTTCCTGCATCTGCTCTGTCAGCAGAAATAACTCTTCCAGTTGATCGTCGCTCTTTGAGTTTCTTAATTCGTTCATCAATCAACCTTCCTTTCTCTAATTGCTGTTCAAGTTCAGTAATTCGCTGTTCTGTTTCTGCAATAATCGGTTCTCGTTGTTTAATTTCTGTGCTAATTCCTGCCATTGCTGATTCTCGTCTGTAAGTTGCTGTATCTGGTCTGTCTTTTCTTCCAGAAGCATCAGCAGTTCTTCTGTATCCGGTAAGATTTAAAGCAGCTCTGATAATTCTTTCTCTAATTGTTGCAATCGTTCTTCCTGCTCCTGAAAGCACATCAGCTTCTCGTCCTTTTCCCGTATCTCCTGAAGCATCTCTGCCATGATATTCTGCTGTTCCTCTATCTGTGTAATCATTGCTTCCATCATGGGAATTACTTCTTTGCTTTCTTCTAATGTCATTCAACCACCCCCTCCACATCGACAATGCACCGGATACCTTACCAAAGGTTGCAATTACCTTTTGCAGTAGTGCATTTTGTTTTTTAATCATCTGGTTTTCCTCGACCTTCCATGAACCTTTCCTTATCTGTCCGTCGAGATATTTTCCCTCAATCTTCCTTGCATCTGCACCCTCATGGATCGTAGGGACTTTTAATTTTCCCTGTCTTTCATAAGAGCGGTGATCAATCTGATTGCCTACGGATAAATGCCGATTACACATCTTTGCCCATTCGCTTCGCCATAACTCACAATTCTTTGGATTGTTCCAGCCGGTAGCATCGGTCAGAACCCGTTTCCATTGTTTTCGGTTTCTTGCCCCGACTTTCTATAATCCGTTTTCATCAAGTACCGGAATGCGGATTCCATGCCGGTCAGGATTTTTCTTATCCTGCCACCAGTCCGGGTGGGATTCATCAACTACGATATTTCCGTCAGTATCTCTGACAAAATCCCAGCTCTTGACTTCTTTGTTGCCCCATGAGTGGTCTGGATTGAATGGTCGCATGGTTACAAGTAAATGCACATGTGGGTTCCCATCGTTCTTATCGTGTATGCTCCAATCGGCACACATTCCCTTGTCCACGAAAGTTTTTTGAATATATTCGGTTGTATAATCAATCTGTTCCTGTCTGCTCCATTCTTTCGGTAAGGAAAATTCAAATGAGCGTCCAAGCTGTGCATCTGCATTTTTTTCTATCTTTAAGACCTCATTCCATAACCGCTGTTTCTGAAATGTGATTTTAAACTTTTCCAGTGCGGCCTCCTTATCGCCTGCTCTTTTATAACGGATAGACTGTTGAAACCTTTTTATATTTTCTTCCGGTACCTGCAGCCACTCCGGAGGTGCATTTTCGCACATCATCAGACTGGTGTAGACGACTTCCTTTTTGGAAGTGTAGTAGCTGATTCTGCCTGTTTCCTCATTCTTCATCACATCTCCGTTAAGATATGCAGATGCGGATATGACAGATTTTCCTTTACTGCGTCCGACAATTTTTTACTGTAAAATGAAATATCGCCATGATACGATTTCCCTTTTCTGCCGTATCCGGCATTGATTTCCAACAGCATCTTCTTTTGGTTTGGCAGAAGTGAAGCTGTCGGAACGCCCTCTGCGCAAGAGTGCTCCCTGCGGCATGAGCAGGTCTGGCTGAAAGCCACGCCGACGGAACGAGCCCGGCAAGCGTAAGCGCAGACCGGTTGCCACTTGTGGCAAACTTATAAGGACGATCTCTGGTTGTCCATAAATGCGCCCTTCATTCAAAGGCAATGAAGGGAATGGAAAACCCACTCCCTCCGCCATTACACTTCCTCCATGTCTGTGACTGGTTCTTTCTGCATCGCTTTTGAGAAAAACTTCCCATTTGTTTCCTGCCTTTTTAAGAAGCTTATCAACTTTGGTAAATCTTCCTCCTCAATCGGACAGCCAAGAACCGATTCCACCGCTCCTCCAATCTGACAGAGCCTGTGGGTTCGTTTTTTACTTTCTTCCGCTTTCTTTCTCTTTTCCAGTTCCTTCCGCTGTGCTATGAGCTTTTTGGTAGCTTCAATACTTTCCTGTTCCTTTTTCTCTAATGCACGTATTCTTTCTTCATAAGTCTTTGTTGATTTCGCCATATCGTCTTCATCCTTTCTTTTTCCGATAAACAACAGTTCCCGGTTGCATATCAGGAGAAACACATGGTATAATCCTCTTGCGTGCAGGTATATCATGGCTTCGGTCTGATAGAACCTTTGGCGGTTTCGTAGGAAGCCGCCTTTTTAAATTGACACATTTCTTGTGACAGCTTTTACATTCCCTTTATCCCTCAGGTCTCGCCCCTCGTTGGCTTCCATGAACTTTTCCAGAATGTCAGTTTTAATAAGGACTTTTCTTCCGACCTTTAATACCGGAAGCTTCTTCCATTCAACCAGCTTTCTCAAAGTGTTTCTGCCAATCCCTGTATAGTCGGCTGCTTCCTCGATGGATAATGCAATCTTTCTTTCCGTCATCTTGTCGCCTCCCGTTAAATTGCATTATGCAATTTTGTTGTGCTGTTAGTATAGCGGTTTTATACTGCGTTGTCAAGCGTTATGAAATTTTAAAAATAATCATTAAATTGCATATTGCAATTATGTAAGGTACATGCTATAATTCATACATACCGAAAAAGGAGGCAATCAGCATGAAAGATAAAGAACTACGCAAGCTGATAGGTAGCAGGGCAAAACAGCGTCGTCTGGAATTAGATCTGACACAGCCTTATGTTGCAGAGAAAATGGGAGTTACAGCTTCCACAATCCTGCGTTATGAGAATGGTTCGATTGACAATACCAAAAAGATGGTGCTGGAAGGTCTTTCGGAAGCACTTCATGTATCTATTGAATGGCTCAGAGGTGAAACCGATGAATATGAAGCCGATATTACGGATAAGAAAGAGTTACAGATTCGTGATGCAATGGGCGATATTCTCAAACAGTTACCTCTCGACCTTAGTAAAAAGGAAGATGCTTTTTCCAAAGATTTACTGCTGTTGATGTTAAAGCAATATAACCTGTTTCTGGAATCATTCCAGTTTGCCTGCAAGAATTACAAGGGCAACACGAATGAAGCGGATATTGCAAAGGTAATGGGGTTTGAATCGAATGATGAATATAACGAGATTATGTTTCTCCGAGAGATCACCCATACTGTTAATGCATTTAATGACATGGCAGATGTTGTAAGGCTCTATTCCAAGAAACCGGAAGCGGCAGAACAAAGACTTGAAAATCTTTTATCAGAAGTTTTGTATGATGATTCTGATTCGGTATAGAACGACAACCGGAGTTATGATACAATGAGCACGAGCGAGTCAGGCTGTTTACAGATTTGACGAGCGGCGAATTGGCTTATGGACTTGTCCATAAGATGCCTACACGCAAGAAGCATTTCATCAGTTCCGATTGTCTGATATCGAAAGGAGACACACGATTATGGCAAAAGGATCTGTAAGAAAAAAAGGAAAGAAATGGTACTACCGCTTCTATGTAGAAGATGCAAGCGGCAATCTGGTTCAGAAAGAATACGTTGGAACAGAAAGTAAAAGTGAAACGGAAAAACTGCTCCGTCAGGCAATGGACGATTACGAAAGCAAGAAATTCATTGCAAAGTCGGAAAATATTACAGTTGGAGAATTACTTGATATATGGGCAGAGGAAGAATTAAAGACCGGTACTCTCAGTAATGGAACAGTCCAGAATTACCTCGGTGCTATTACCAACATCAAGAAGCATCCAATTTCAGAGAGAAAATTGAAAAATGTAACATCTGAGCATTTACAAGCCTTCTTCGATCTGCTTTCCTTTGGTGGCACTTATCCAGATGGTTCAGAAAGAAAAGGTTATAGCAAAGATTACATTCGTTCTTTCTCGGCAGTATTACAGCAGTCATTCCGATTTGCAGTATCACCAAAGCAATATATCACTTTCAATCCGATGCCGTATATTAAGCTGAAATACCAGACGGATGAGGTTGACCTGTTTTCCGATGATGACATGGATGGCGATATACAGCCAATTCCACGAGAGGATTATGAAAGACTGATTGAATTTCTACAGGACTACAATCCACCGGCAATTCTTCCAATCCAGATAGCTTATTATGCAGGACTTCGTATCGGTGAAGCCTGTGGTCTGGCATGGCAGGATGTAAATCTTGAAGAACAGTGCCTTACAATCAGACGCAGTATCCGATATGATGGTTCAAGGCACAAGAATATCATCGGACCAACCAAGCGAAAGAAAGTAAGGATTGTTGATTTTGGAGATACGCTGACAGAGATTCTTCGCAATGCCCGAAAGGAACAGCTTAAAAACCGGATGCAGTACGGAGAACTTTATCACAAAAACTACTACCGAGAAGTAAAAGACAAAAACAGAGTTTACTATGAGTTCTATCATCTGGACGGAACAGAGAATGTTCCAGAGGATTATAAGGAAATATCCTTTGTCTGCTTAAGACCGGATGGAAGTCTGGAACTGCCAAGCACGTTAGGAACTATTTGCAGGAAGATTGCTCAGAAACTGGAAGGATTTGAAGGATTTCATTTTCACCAGCTGCGACACACCTACACAAGTAACCTTCTGGCAAACGGTGCAGCACCAAAAGATGTACAGGAACTGTTAGGACACTCAGATGTCAGTACCACCATGAATGTCTATGCACACTCTACAAGAAAAGCCAAGCAGGAATCCGCAAGGTTACTTGATAAAGTGGCAGGCAACGACTAAATGAAACTTTCCCTTATTTCCCATGCGATTATCTCATAAGGGCAAAAATAAGGGAAAATACATATCATTTCACTAATGAATACGCTGGAAAGCCTGTAAAATAGGGAAAGTTAGAAATATATTTCCGCAAACTAGAAGTTGCGCGTTTCTACAGGCGGTGCGAAATACGAATGCACCGCAGTGATAACTCTCGATTTGGAAAATTGTTCACATCAAAACAAAATATCTTCCGGCTTGATTTTATCCTTTTCCGTGATGGGGCGAATTACCTTGCACGGTACGCCTGCTGCGATGACTCCCGCAGGAATATCATGCGTTACCACGCTGCCCGCGCCAATGACCGAGCCTGCGCCAATCGTCACGCCGCCGCAGACCGTAGCATTTGCACCAATCCATACATTATCCTCCAGCGTGATGGGTGCGGAAGTGCCGATGCCGTGACTGCGCTGCTCCGGGTCGATGGCGTGTCCCGCACAGACAAGGCATACACCCGGCGCGATAAAAGCACCGCTGCCAATATGCACCGGGGAAGTGTCCAGAATTACACAGTTGTAGTTGATGACCGCCAGACCGTGTGTGTGGATATTAAAGCCGTAGTCACAGTGAAAACTCGGCTCAATCCCTGTCATGGGGCTGCAAGTGCCGAATAACGCTTGAAGAATGGCGTTGCGTTTGTCCTGTTCATTGGGCGCAGTTTGGTTGTACTCCCAGCAAAGCTGCTTTGCATGGGCTTGTGCTGCGGTGGGGGTGTTCTCGTAGCCGTTGGCATAGGCGGCAGAGTTTTTTATTATATCAAGAGGGTTCATAGAATTTTGCTCCTTGCGTTTCAAAGATATGTTTCTAGTATAGTGATATTTTTTCATAATTGTCAAGAAAAAATACTGATGTTAAAGAAAAGCCCGCCGAACGGATACCGAAAAGCAATGTGTCGGGGAAAATCCCGAAAGCGGCACTGAAAAGGCGTGGACAGAAGCCGAGGAGAAAAGCCGAACCAAGCTGCGGGAAAACATCTCCGCACAGGGGATGGTGGCTGATACATTCCATTCTGCAGTAAAGCAAAACACCGATTTTACGATTATACAAACGGGAAGATAATCATGCCAAAAACCATCACGAAGATAATCGGAAACATAAACTCAAACAGCGTAAACATATAGCTCACCCCTTCTTCATCCTGCGTCGTATAATTACTCTAAGCACAAAACAGACAACAATCACGAAAAGCGAGGCAGCGATATACAATAACGCTTCTGTATACCAAGGCGCAGAATACAATTTGTATAGTTTTGGAAAGCGCTTATACTCATAAAAATCCATACCCGTTTTAATTACAATCATGTAGAAACTCGCATAGATAATATATTTTAATAAATCGTAGAGTTTATTCATACCATCGCCTCCGCGATATACTGTTTTGTCCTTTTGGCATCGACAAACTGTAAGTTAAATTATAAAAGTCTTTGCAAATACACCATATCTACCAACTGTATTCCACCCTCATAGATTGGGTGGTCGTAATTATCTGTAAAGAAATTTGATATGATATACGAACGGACAAAACCACACTTTTCATAAAATGGTATTGTCAGCGGGCTATCGCCTGTTCCCACTTGTAGAATGGCGTATTGCTCTCTGTAATTATTAACAATAAACTCGATCAAGGCTTTTGCATAACCTTTCCCTTGATATTCTGGAACTGTCGCAATGTTCTTGATTTCGAGTATGTCATTTTTTTCATCCGTTATGACACACTCACACTTGACCCCATTATCATCAAGTACATACATCTTGCCGCTATCAAGATAACGGTCAACCATATCTTCCTGCTCATCTGCTAATAGGAGCAAATCAAGATATTGTTTTTTATTCTCTTTAACTTCAATAATTTTCATCAATCGCACCTACAAATTCCAATTTATCTAAATCTTTCTTATAGGATGTCGAATGACTGTTTTCCATTTTTCTGGTGCAACCTTTCTTGCATCCGACAAATATATTTCATGATGTAGTCTTTGACTATTCATATCATTCACATATCCATTTTGTTTTAAATATTCATCCATAAGCGCAACTGTAGCTGGTTCATCATCAAAAGATCCTATATGCATGATTTGAACACATAAACCTTCATCAATCGTCAAAAACTCTGCTGATGAACAATCTATTTTTTTCTTTTTAGTTGCAGTTTCAACAGCCCATTCAAAATCTTTTTCATTCACAAAATCAGGCAAACGAATGACTGAAATCCAATGAAATGAATCTTTATCTGCATAGTTTACACCATCTATATCATCCTGCCACCAGAATCCTTCTAGTGGTGGAACTACATATTCAAAAAATCCTTCAATTTTATAATCTGTTTTGTAACTCATTCTCAAAGTATAAGCAATCGCATATAATACACCAATCGCCTGCTGATATGCTCCACCTTCTTCATTTGGATTGCCCTCACCTCTGACCGCAATGTAATTTGCTTCAGGAACATTTACAATCACAGGTTTATTTTTAGGCATATAAAATTCTTTATATTCTTTCTTAAAATCAAAAGCCATAATTACTCCTTAAATTTGGTTTTATCTATTTTTTAAAGTATACCATTAAATATGAAAACTATACAAAAAGACTGATCTCTCAGCCTTTCATTTATAAATACGCTTTGTCTTAATCTATACGATCATAAACTATAATTTATTCACTTATTTGTATTTCTTCTTAAGATTAATACTCAATATTATTGCAACAACTGATGAAATAATTAATCCTGCAACTAATGAAGATATCCAAAGATTATTTTCATTAAAAAGAAGAATAACGGAAATATCCATAGATATTATGAAAAGTACAAAGAAAAGATTTAAAATTTTAGTATCTTCTTTCCAATAATTTTCTTTATCACTAGTGTTTAAACTATTGTAAAATTCAAACCCATTGTCTAGTTCTTTACCAACTTTAGTGCTTCTTATTTTGTTTGTTGCATACCAAATAAGTAGGTATATCATGTTTAAAAAAAACAAAAATCATAGTATTCTTTGTCATGTTTGTTCCTCCATAAATTCCGATTTATATTTCTGAATAAAGTATATATGAATAATCAGCGGATTGAAACTTCCTGCCAGTAAATTCTTATGTTCAATGTGCAATCAGCATACACCCTGTTTGGTCGTCAAGAAACACAAAAAATCCGTAAGCTTTCTTCCGGGATTAGAAAGTTAACGGATTTTTTTTTATATATAGTGCGATAAACTTGAATTTTCACATCGGTGTAATAAAATTTTTTAACTCTTCTTTTAGTCTAATAAACTCATCTTCATCTTCTTGAAAAATTATATCATCTATAATAGGTTTTCCACCTTTTGTTCTTGCAAGAATACGTCTGTTATTTTTTGAAACAGAATATCTATATTTTAACTCACCTAAACATATTGGTTTAATAATAGGTTCCAACCCACGTTCTTTATTATAAAAAACCCATGTTACACCATCTGTAAGAATAACCTTTGCATTATTCTTTGCTTTTAAATGTCGTTTAATTTCAGTTAAACACTTATATTCCGAAGGGTCAAATCCTGTTATATAATCCAGTATAGGTGATTTAATTTCTACAACTCCTCTATAATTAACTTGAACTTCCAAATTGTTCCAGTGCCATTCATCAGTTATGCATAAATCAGGTGTAGCAGGAAGAAGTTTTATTATCTCATTGTTAGTTTTTTCATCTTTATACTTCTTTTCATATGTTCCACAATATTGTTCATATTGGTGTATTTCAGAATTAATCTTAATATCCACTGGTTCTATATCCAAATCACCAAAAACTGATTGCAAAAAAGGTCGAATAACATTGTCTTGATAAGCCCGCTCTCTGCTGTCTAAAGTTTTTATTTGTCTCTTCATTAATTTAATATAGTTTATATATTCCATTTTTTCTTCTCCAAATTCCGATTTTCTCAATTCTCCAAACTTGAATTTGCACTTCCTCACTCGTCTTCTTTTTTATTGTTTCTACTAATATTCGAGCTTAACGATAAAATTCCAGAGCATAAAAATAATACCCACATTATAATATTTTCTTGATTTATCGCACTATAAATCAAGAAAATATTATGCTTAATATAATCTGTACAATTGAACAAATCACTCCTATTTTTTGTGTCTTTTTATCCATCATTGTCTTCTCCATAAATTCCGATTTATCTATTGCATTACGTTAATTACTCTACAGTGAAAGGTGTCCATTCAATGTGGTCATATTCCATCACATCATTCGCTTTTTTCATTCCTAATTTTTCGTAAAATGCAATGGCATTTTCATTCGCAACCAAATATACCGCAATATCCTTTTTACCGCCTGCTAAAGAATGTGCTGTCTTAATCAATTCCGTACCGATTCCATGGTGTAAATAGTCTCTGTCCACACCTAAATCAGTTATATAAAGCCAATAGGCATAGTCAGTCAATCCAAATAAGACGCCAACAATTTGATTATCCTTGTTTCTTGCAACAAGACTGATTGATACATGATCAACTAGCTTTGCTATTCTTTCTTCGAACCGTTCCTTCGGATACTGTGATCCTAGATCCGTGCGCTTTAAAAATTCAATATATTCAATTGAGGATATTCTCTCTTCCTTAATCTGTATGTCTTTGTACATAAGTGTTTCCTCCATAAATTCCAGTTTATCTAATTTTTTCGTATAGGATATCTACTAACCTCTCCTCAGAACAAGAAAAGTGATTATTTTAAACATTATTCATTCTAAGTCTAGGCATGATATCAAAATCGAACTTTTTCTACATATATTTATACATTTATAATACGCATTATACAATACAAAAAGTGGCTTTCATCTCCATTACAAGCTATGTAGATAAAAGCCACTTAATATAACAAATCATTAGAAAGCAACCGTCAATGCACCGGTTCCCACTCCAATTATGATACAGTCTGCATTTCTTATATATTCTATTACCCTTTCAATTTGATCTTCATATACATCTTTTTAGAGTACTGCAAAAATTTTTTCCAATCAACATACCCATTTTCTTAAAGATTATAATTAATTTCTTTTCTCAATACACTGTCTTGGACAAATTTCTGCACATCTTCCACAATGAAGGCAATGATTTTGATTGATTGATACTGGAACAGAAGATATATCTATGCACTTTTGTGGACATACAGAGTAACACAGTTTGCATCCAATACATTCCTTTCCAACATAATATCCTGTCTGAACAACTTCTGCTTTACCGATTGTTATAGTATCCCTCACAATATTTGATGGATTACTGATATCAAAATACTCTCCCTGCGCCTCATATAGCTGAAACACCTCAATTGCATCTTTCGTATCTCCTGGATAGATTTTCTTCATATATGGATTTTTTTCAAACATAATATCAAGATTCTTTTTTTTGATGTTCTTTATTTTTCCACGTAGAGAAACTGCAATTTTGTCTTTTGTCGCAGATATTGCCACATACTGCTGTTCCATTAACTGCTCATAAAACGCTTTTCCCTTTGCGGTAAGAAAATACACACCTTCTTCATCATAATACATCATATCTATGATTCTTGTCTGAGGATGTCCATCTGAACCTATAGTAGCAACTGTAGTTGAATGAATTTCATTCACCAGAATATTAAGATAATCCATTTTTGTCATTTCACAGTCTCTCCTTTCAGTATCCACGTAAGTTTTTTATATATCAACATGGCAATTGCTCCAATTATTAATCCTTTTAAAATATTAAATGGCAATGCATTGAATAGCACAACGTCTAGCTTGGTCTTGATAAAAGGCACAAACTCACCAAACGATGCAATCAACTGTTCCAATGGCATAAACATTTCAAACAGCGGCAAAAGAATAAAATAATTTACAATTGCTGCTACTATTCCCATAACAACACTTGATATGACACATGCCCACATTGCCATTTTCTTAGTCTTTTTATATTTGTATACAAAACCGGCAGTCAACACATAGGATGCCCCCATCAAGAAATTGGCAAGTTCACCAATTCCTCCTGTTGATGTTGATACAAGTTGTAATATATTTTTTATCAGTTCAATCATCACACCGATCATCGGTCCAAACGCAAATGATCCAATCAATGCAGGTAAATCAGACAATTCCATTCGTGCAAACGATGGACTCAAAGGAACCGGAAACTCCAAAAATGCCAACACATATGACATAGCTGCTAATAGAGCAGTCATTGTTATTGTCCTTGCAGAAATCAGATTTCCTCTTTTTATATTAGTTGTTGTATTGTTACTCATAAATCTCCTTTTTGTACGATATGCATGAATTTAAAACAACCCGCAGGACGGGATTTCCTGCGGGACTTGCTTTATCATATCTTCTCTCATCCGGACTTTACCGTCGGTTATGGAATTACACCATATCAGCTTTTGCTTGCAGACTATACTGCCGGTCAGGAATTACACCTTGCCCGAAGACTGTAATTTATCTGTTATTAGAATTCATATGGTGGATTTCCAGAGAAATCAGCGATTACACCATGAGGATCTTCAAGATAGAACACCTCAAAAATAGGATTATCCGCTGTCTGGTACTGTCCCTTAACAATAGGGTTATTCATACATCCTTCCTTTACGCTCATGTTGTTCTCAAATACGGCTTTACCATGAAGACGAATCCAAGCGTATTCAGGTGAAGATACTGATACTTCTACATCAGGATTTTCCTGCATATCTTTATATACGTCCTTTGTGTTGTTGGTACAGAACCAAAGCTTTCCATCTTGTTCAAAGCAGAACATGAATGGACGACATTTTGCCTTACCATCTGTTCCAACTGTGGCTAAATACTGAACTGGATTTTTCTGTAAAAATTCTACTACTTTTTGCATTTTAAATTACCTCCTATATTCGATGTAACATTTTTGGTTACATCTTACAGTCACACTATAGCATTCCTTCGTTGTAATGTCAATGGTTACATCTTACTTTTTAACTATTTTTCAACAGCTACAAATTAATTATGCAAAAAAGGCTTCGGATATCGTGATCCAAAGCCTTCTGTCTGCTACTCTTTGTCTATATATACTGCAATGTCTTTTTTTACATCAGCAAGTGTCATTTCTGAAAGTTTATCCTCCATTGCCCTCTGCACCTCTAATAATCTCTTATCAAGAACATGGTGAATATTCTTTCCTACCGGACATTTCTGATTGGGATTCTCATGAAAATGAAACAGTTCTTCATCTGGTGCACACTCCACTGCTTTATACACATCAAGGAATGTTATCTGTTCCAATGGTCTGATAATTGTTACACCGCCAGTTCCTCTTGCAACTTCAATAAGACCGGCAGCCTTTAACTGTCGCAATATTTTACGGACAATCACAGGATTGGTTCCAATACTGGCCGCCATAAAGTCACTGGTCATCTTCTGGTCTGAAAATGTATCTATACAAGCAAACATATGAATTGCCATTGTAAATCTGCTGGAAATCTGCATTGTTAACACCTCTATTTGAGTGTAATCATATCAAAAAATAGATGTAAATTCAATGGTTACATTATCATTAAAAATCCAGTTCAAACATTTGTTTCCTGAAATTCAAGCCCTAGCATATCTCTGTAAAAAGCAACCGAACAATCTAAGTCAAAAACCATCAGTCCTACACGATAAATTCTTCCACCCATATATATTTATCCTACTATTTCCGTTGCCATGCCATTACATACTCTTTTTCTTTGGTAGCTTCATCAAAACAACTATACTGAATTTCAAATCCTTCTCTTTGATAAAAGGCTATTGCCCGCACATTCTTTTGATATACATTCAAAAATAATTTATTTCGTTTATTTTTTGCATAATTTAGAAGAGCTTTTCCTATGCCATGCGATTGTATTTTGTTAGAAACAAAAATCCCCTCAATATATTCATCATTTAGCCCTATGAACCCCTGTATTTCTTGATTATCCTCATAGACATAAACAGTTGCCTGCAGCAGCAATTCCTTCACTAATTCAAAATTATTTTGCCAATATTGTGAAGGAATAAAATAATGTGATGTCACATTTGTATCCAACCATATATCTGCAACTTTATCTATATCTGCTTTTTGTAACTCCCTAATCATTAAAGTGACTCTTTTCCAAATTGCGTTTTATCAATTAAGCTTTACAACGCAAGATCTCTGTGACATTTTGCCACGCATTCTTACTCTTTTGTTCTGAACAACCCTTATAAGCACCTAAATAAGGTGTAAAGCCAAGTCTTGAATATAATTTAATGGCACCATAACTTTGAGATTGTGTTGCCAAATATAGTGGATACTTACTTGGAATCAAGTCATACATCATACATAATTTTGAAAGCATTGCCTGCCCAATCTTTTTATGTTGAGCCGATAAGCTTACCGCTACATAATGAACGCGAAGTCTTTTTTCATCAAAGTCACTTCCATACCAAAGTCCTGCACTACCAACCAATTCATTTTGTTCATTTGCGACAAACAAGAAATGTTTAGAAAAGAAATCCCTATCTCTTGTAAGCATACTATCCCATTTTTTTCTTGCCTCATCTAGATTTTCAAATAAACAAACCTGGGTTTGTAGCTTGCACCAAGCTTCTTTTAAAGATTCATCAAATTCAACATAATGAAATTCCGGATTTAATTCTATTTCTTTACGAATGGTCTTTCTAGCCATTACCATCAATACTTTTTCATAAGGTATACTCGTATCTAATACTGTCATGTCATTCTCCATTTCTTTTAAAATTAGTATATCATAATCTTTCTGTTTCAAATGATATAACAATTTATTTTAAATGTTATAACATTTGCTTGACATCCCCTTTTTTTAGTTCTAGAATGAAACCGTAAAAGAGAGGTAAACAATTATGAACAAAACACAACTCGCAAATTATTTTGACCACACATTCTTAAAACCATACGCTACTGAAGCAGATCTTACTAAGCTTTGTAACGAAGCCAAAGAAATCGGAGCCGCTATGGTTGCCATCAATACAACTTGGACTAAATTCTGTAAAGAACAATTAAAAGGAACAAACGTACATGTAGGAGCTGCCATTAGCTTTCCTTTAGGACAAGCTGGACTAGCATCTAAAATTGCCGAAACAAAAATTGCGATTGAAGATGGAGCAGACGAAATCGATTATGTCATTGATATTGGACAAGCTAAAATGCACCACTGGGACTACATCAAAGAAGAAATGGAAAGCATTGTTTCTATTTGTAGAGAACATAACGTCATTTCTAAAGTTATCTTTGAAAATTGCTACTTAGAAAAAGACGAAATCAAACAAGTCGCTTTGATCGCCAAAGAAGTAAAACCAGACTTCATTAAAACAAGTACAGGCTTTGGAACTGGTGGAGCCACTTTAGAAGATGTTAAATTAATGGTTGAAACCGTAGAAGGACAAGTAAAAGTCAAAGCAGCTGGAGGTATTCGTGACTGGGCAACATGCAAAGCCATGATCGATGCAGGTGCACAAAGAATTGGAACAAGCTCATCACTAAAAATCTTAGAAGAATTTGAAGCTGAGGAAAAATAGCATGAAACCATTTCTTTTAGAACCCATTCCTGATTATACAATTTGGGGAACCAATCACATCTCTAAAGCTAGAGGCATCGATGAGGACTATGGGACTTGGTGGGAAGTCAGTGCCCACCCTTATGGTTCCAATAAAATTGTCGGAACTGATAAAACATTAATGGATGTCATCCAAGAAAATCCAGATGAAGTATTAGGAAAAGGCTATACGCTTCATGAAACATTACGATTAGCTTATCTAGACACAAAGGATGCTTTAAGCATTCAAGTTCATCCTGAAGATGATTACGCTTTAGAACATTCAAACGATTATGGAAAATACGAAAGCTGGTATATTCTAGATGCCAAACCAGGTGCTACTCTAGTTGCCGGAACTACAATCAATGATGCTGACAAAATCAAAAATGCCTTAATGAACAACGATGTTGAAAAATACCTAAATAAAGTCGAAGTTCATAAAGGAGACTACATCATTATTCCTAGTGGTATGCTTCATGCCTTAGGAAAAGACATCTTAGCTTTAGAAGTTGGTACAAACTCCAACACAACCTATCGTTTCTATGACTACAACCGTAAAGGAAAAGACGGAAAAACACGCCCTTTACATGTCAAAGAATCTTTTGATGTCACAGACTTCAATTTAAAACCTACTTTCGTTCCACAAAAACATGAAACACACCGAATTGGAGATTGCCCTAACTTTACCGTAGACGAAGTATATGCAGATACAGACATCAATTTAACATGTGAAGAACATTACATGATTCTATCCAATATTGATGCAGATTGTACAATCGTATGGAACAACGAAGAAATCGTATTACCACAATATGACAGTTTATTTGTACCATTCGCATCTAAGAAAATTACCATCAAACAAGGAGCACACCTATTAGTGTCAAATCCTAGAAAGGACTAATTTATGAAGACAATTTTAGTTACCGGAGCCAACGGCTATATCGCAAGCTTAGTAAGAGCTTATCAAAAAGATAACTTTAACTGGATCTGCATGACAAGAAAGGATGCAGACCTTACAAATCCTGAAGACGTAAAAAAATTTGTAGCTTCTCAAGATTTTGACATTTGTTTTCACACAGCTGCCAATGCGACGACTGCATTCTGCAATGAACATCCCGATTTAGTGCATAAAATCAATGTCGAAAGTACACAAGCTATCATTGATTGTTGTAAAGAAAAAGGTGCTAAATTAATCTTCTGTTCAACCGAGCAAGCCTTCAACGGAAAAGAAAATCATGGTCCTTTTAAAGAAGACGAACCATTAAGTGCTGTGACTGTATATGGACAAAATAAAATCGAATGTGAAGAATTGATTCAAAACCAATTGGATGATGCGATTATCTTACGCTTTACATGGATGATGGGACTAAGCTATCCAGGCATTAAGGCAAGTCCAAGCATTATTAAAAATGTTATGAATGCTCTAATCAGCCACACTCCAACATTATTTACTGTAAATGAAAAACGTGGTATGACATATGCCAAGCATTTAGCAACACAATTTGATAAAATCACAGAACTTGAACCAGGCATTTATCATGTGGCATCCAAAAACACTATGACTACCTATGAATCGGCAAAATATGTAGCTAAAGCTTTAGGTGCAAGTGATGAACTCATTGAAGAAATCATTTTACCAAACAACGAACGCTACCAAGATCGATTTAGAGATTATCGTTTAGATAGTGAAAAACTAGAAAGTCTTGGAATTCATTTTGCGACATTTGAAGAAGATGTAAATGAAATTCTAATGGATTTTGGATGGAAGAAAAGTTAGAATAGTCTATAGGAGGCTATTTATGACTTTACTTGAGGAAAACGTAAAAAAATATTACCAAAACGGATACAACTGTTCCGAAACACTACTTCATGCCTGCAATGAAACCTATCAATTAGATATTTCAGAAGAAGACATGAAAATGATGGCTGGATTTGGTGGCGGCATGTTTATTGGAAGTACATGCGGTGCATTAGTCGGATCGATTGCGGCCCTATCAAAAATGGTTTGTAAGACAAAAGCACATGAAATGTTACCAGAATTAAGACCATTGATTCAAAAACATACACGCAACTTTAAAGAACTACTAGGCAGTCTAGATTGTGCCCACATTAAACCTGTACATCACAGTACAGATCCAAACATCAAATGTATGAACACTTGTTTATTAGCGGCAAAAGCTCTAGAAAAAACAATTGAGGAAGAACACCTATTATAGGATTCTTCCTCTTTTCTTATATTCGTAACAATCTATCGACTCGATGAATCAAATCTTGTTGAATACTAAAATCAACCTCGATACCATCCTCTTTATATTCCTGCTTATGCACCTTACCATTTGTATGAATATAGTCAAGTACACTGACCTTTTCATATGGAATCAAAACATGTAAAGTTTCCATATGAAATAACTCTTTTTCAATTTCCTGCTTTAAAAATTCAATACTCGACTTTTCCTTAGCACAAATATAAATACGATTCTCTACACGTTTTGGATATTCAATATTTGTCTGATCACACTTATTGTAGACATACAAGTAGGGAACATTTTCACACCCAATTTCTTTTAATGTTTCCTCACACACCTGAAGTTTGCTATCCTTATGTTCATTTGAAATATCCACGACTTTTAAGATCAAATCCGAAACCACCGCTTCTTCAAGTGTAGAATGAAAGGCCTGCACTAAACTATGTGGTAAATCACTAATAAATCCAACTGTATCACTTAAAGTAAATACATTATGATTCTCCGTTTCAATTTGTCGTGTTGAAGTTGTCAAAGTCGCAAACAACATATCCTTTTCAAATACCGATTTCTCTTCATTCACAAATCCATTCATAATGCTCGATTTACCTGCATTCGTATATCCTGTAAGTGCTACACTTTTGATCATGCCCTTTTTACGCTGATTTCTCTGCACACTTCTTTGCGTATGGATCTTATCCAATTCTTTTTCGACAAAATGAATCTTACCCTCAATTCTTCGCGCATCCAGTTCGATTTTCTTTTCTCCCGTTCCCTTGTTTCTAGAACCACCACGCTGTCTATCCATATGTTTATAGCTTCCTTGAAGTCTTGGTAATAAATATTTAAGTCTTGCACACTCCACCTGAAGCATACTCTCTTTTGTCTTAGCACGAGACGCAAAGATTTCTAGAATCAAAGCACTCTTATCCATGACTTCACAATCAAAAAAGTCCGATAAATTTCTTTGTACCGAAGGAGAAATGGCCTCCAATACAAGAACCATACTACATTCTTTGTCTTCGAGAATCCGTTTGACCTCTTCGATCTTACCTGGATTCATATAATACTTTTTATGCGGATGCTCCAGATTTTGTGATACACTCATACAAATCTCAATATCACAGGCTAGAGCTAATTCTTTCATTTCCTCCATTCTTTCTTCAAAAGAATGGCTTGTGTATGTTTGTACACCAATCAATATTGCTTTTTCCATAAATGTATTTTATCATACGATGCTAAAATGTTATAATATTTCATGAGGTGAAATCCATGAAAATTGCTTATTTAATGCACTATATGAAAAATAATTTTGAAGAAATAACAGAAAATCTAGATATATTGATCAATCAAGGAGACGATGTTTATATTATGGTAAACGATGATGATCTACGTGATGATTTGATTCTATCCTATTGTGATACACCAAATCTACATGTTGCCCACCATCAACAAACCGCTCTTCCAGCCGATATGTCACTACCAAGAGGATTTATCGTATTGATGAAAGATGCTCTAGAATATGAAAAAGAAGATGGGTCCTTTACTTATGATCGTTTCATTATTATGACAGATGGTATGATCCCTACAAAATCTAAAGCGAAACTTGTCGAATATTTAGAAGCACATGAAGATGAAGATATCTATTATGAAGTAGATAATTCAGATGATAATGAAGAAGTTAAGAAAAGATTTGAAAACTATGCCTTCTTTACAAACTCTTATGATTTCCAAAAATCAAAAACCATTCGTGCTATGAACAAAATGACATCCAGTCTTGTTCATTCCTTTAAAAAACGTGAAATTGAAGACACAATCTATATCAGCTATCCTTGGTTTGTACTTACACATGAAAGTGCTCAAGCCTTGGCCGATAATCTAGCCTATTGTTCAAATACATTTAAAATGTGTTTATATCCAGAAGAAATGGCTATTGCGACAATGTTACATAAATTCTCAGATGTAAATCATCATAATGAAAACATTTGGGCAACCGGAAAAGATGGAGAATACAAACTTCAAAAACCTATGGAAAATGTAGAATTGGAAGCAATTAAGGATTCTACTTATTTTGCAGCTCTAGCTCATAGTGATGATAATCTTCAAGTTTATGAAGATTATTTTGATGCCTACACATGCGAATCGTAATTGTTTCAGATAATCATGGCAATCCGGATATCCTAAAAATTCTTTATCACATCTATTCTTCACTCTATAAAGAAGATGTGAAATTTATTCATTTAGGAGATTCCCAAGCTACAAATATCAATGATTTAAACGGATTCATATGTGTCAAAGGAAATAATGATACATTAGATTTACCCATACGCCAAAGATTAACAATTCTAGACAAACGCATCCATTTTTCCCATGGAGATGAAGGTTTGGATGAAATCAAAAAAGATATCGATCACCATCATCCCGATATCTATCTTTATGGACATACACATTTAGTCAAAGAACAAGTCTACAACAATTGTCTGATTCTAAATCCTGGCTCCATCACCCTTCCTAGAGATGACTGGCATGGATCGTATATCATTCTAACAATCGATAAGAAAGTCACATATAAAGTAGTTCGAATCCATGTAGAAACTTTCTTAAAACACTATCAATGCTTCATTGAATAAGGCAGCCAAATCCTTGGCTGCCTGTTTTCTTTAATTTATTTAATAAATTGTTTCGCAAAATTCCATGTATCTCTACACATATCATCTAGATTCTTTTCAGCTACCCAGCCAAGCTGTTCTTTAGCTCTTGTAGGATCTGCGTAGCAAGTCGCAATATCTCCTGCACGTCTTGGTTTGATGACATAAGGAATCTTGATTCCATTTACTCTTTCAAAAGCATGTACAATATCTAATACACTATACCCTTTACCTGTTCCTAAGTTACAAATATGAACACCAGGCGTATTGTATTTTTCAATCGCTAATACATGACCCTTTGCCAAGTCAACCACATGAATATAGTCACGAACACCCGTTCCATCCGGTGTATCATAATCATCGCCAAATACACCAAGTTCTTTAAGTTCTCCAGTAGCTACCTTCATAATATAAGGCATCAAGTTATTTGGGATTCCCTTTGGATTTTCACCAATCAATCCAGACTCATGCGCTCCAATTGGATTGAAATAACGAAGTAAAGTTACACTCATTTCTGGATTTGCGAATTGCACATCCTTTAAAATTCTTTCCATCATAGCCTTTGTTGAGCCATATGGATTCGTAGTAACACCTAGCTTACAGTCTTCTGTTAAAGGAACCACTTCAGGATCTCCATAAACAGTAGCACTTGAACTAAACACAATACTTGGCACATGATACTTCTTCATCATCTTGGCAACCACTAAAGTAGTCATCAAGTTGTTTGTATAATACTCAATTGGCTTTTGAACACTTTCACCAACCGCTTTAAAAGCCGCACAATGAATGACCGCATCCAGTTTATTTTCCTTAAATACAGATTCCGTCTTTTCTTCATCTAACACATTAAATTCATAAAACTTAACATGCTTTCCTGTAATCTTATAGATTGAATCCAATACATCTGGTTTTGAATTTGAGAAATCATCGATCACGACAACATCATAACCACTTTCTAATAATTCAACACAAATATGACTACCAATATATCCGGTTCCACCTGTTACTAAAATATTCATTAGTCAATAACCTTGCAGCCACCTAATTTTCTTACTTTTAAAATATGGCAGCTTCCCTTTCCAAATACTTTTTCAATTTCTTCTTTATATGTTTCTACATAGCCATTTTCAACAAAGGCCTGAATCGTTCCGGCAAAACCTCCACCATGAACACGACATACGCCATGATCTTTTAAAATCATTTCAGACATAGCTAAACCTAAAGATACAGCCTGATTCTTATAGTCAAAGTCTGCATATACGTTTTGAAGGAACTTGTAGCTTGAATCACCTGATTCTTGAATCAATGTTTTAAAGCCTTCAAAATCATCATGATTCAATCGTTCTACGATTGTATTGACACGTCTATTTTCATTGAAGAAATGAATTGCTCTTAAGATGGCACGATCATTATTTAAAGCTGTTCTTAATTCAGCTATTTTTGAATAGAATTCTGTTTCATCAACTTCACGAAGTACTTCCTTACCAAAATAGTGAGCTACCTCTTTCATTTCTTGTGGTACTGCACCATAGGCATCGGTTAAATCGGCATGACTTCCCTTTGTATCTACAATACATAAACTGTGATCATATTTTGAGAAATCAACATTCACACTATTTACAATTGGATTTGAAGTATCTTTAAAGTCAATTGAAATAAGCCCACCAACAGCACATGCACATTGATCCATCAATCCACATGGTTTTCCAAAATATACGTTTTCTGCATATTGACCCACTTTGGCAATCGTAACCATATCGATCTTCATATCATTGTATAATCCATCAATAATTGTACCAATAATAGTTTCAAATGCAGCTGAACTCGATAAACCTGCACCCATTAATACATCACTTGTGATAAATGCAGTAAATCCACCTACGTTATAACCTAATTCTTTTAATTTAGAAACGACTCCACGAATCAAAGCTTCACTTGTTCCTAATTCATTTTCTTTTTTATCTAAATCATTTAAATCAATTGGCTGAATATCAAATTCATCAGAAATCACTTTGATTACATTCTCTTGTTTAGATACAATTCCAATCGCATCTAAGTTGATAGATCCTGCAAGTACACAACCATGTTGGTGGTCTGTATGATTTCCTGAAATTTCACTTCTTCCAGCCGCACTATAAATACTAACTTCATCATCTCCAAATAATGTTTGGTATTTATCTAATGCAGCTACATAACGTTGTTTTTGATAATCTAATAAACTTGGATCTGCATATAGATCTTCAATCAATGCATCATATTTTCCTGCTAAAACTTGTTCTTTAATTTCTGTTGTTTTCATTTTCTTACCTCAAATGTATATGTTGTTTCTTCTTTAAATACTTGTCCTGCTTTTAATAACACTTTTGGATTCTCTTCTTTATGAATCGAATCGGCGATATAACTTGTTTCAATACACAATCCATCTTGTGGATGCATGATCTTTCCATATTTATCTGTCTGTCCATCTAAATAGTTGGCACTATAGATTTGTGCTGTTGGATACGTAGTCGATACTTTTAATTCAATGCCACTTAATGGGCTATATAAACATACTTGATTTTCTTTTGTATCAAATACATATGGATGATCATATCCTCTTGCACTAATTAATTGTTCATCCTCTGCATGAATAGAATCTCCAATTCTTTTTTCTGTATTAAAATCAAATGCCGTATCCTTCACATCTTTTAATTCACCTGTATATAAACCATCTGGATCCACACAACCAAATTTAGATGCGGAAATGCGTAATGTATGATCATCAATATTCGATGCATGTCCATTTAAATTAAAATAGCCATGGTTTGTGATATTGATCAAAGTATCCTTGTCACTGACTCCACTATATTGAATATGAAGACTTGCACCATCCAACCAATAGATCGCATAGAAATCTAAAGTTCCTGGATAGCCTTCTTCTCCGTCTTTTGATACATAATGGAATTTAATGCCATCTTCAATCAAAGAATAATCAAATACTTTATAAGAGAATCCTTCAATGCCTCCATGTAGTGAGTTAGGACCATTATTGATAGGTACATGATATTCTGTGCCATTGATTGTGAATGTACCTTTTTCAATACGATTACAAACGCGTCCTACTAAAGCATTCAAATAAGTGCCATCTCGTTTTTGATAGTCACTTACATTTTCAAATCCTAAAATACAATCACAATCTTGATCATTCTTATCTTTTGTTACGATTTTTAATAAAGTACAACCAAAGTTTGTGACTTCTACAGTTAAGTGTGAATTGGAAATCGATAATACATCAATTCCATTCTCTAATCTTTCTTTTACCTCTACCATAATGTCTTTACAAATCGGCTAAAGCCGTCCATCCCTTCATCATCCATTTTATATACACCCGCATTCTCTAATACAGATACGAATTTCTTTGTGACTTCCATTTCCATAAATGTATCAATATTTGTATAAGTACATGTCTTTAGGTGTTCATACCATTCTTTGTGTTTTTCAAGTTCTGGATAAGAATCAAAATCTGCTTTTCCAGATAAACATAATTTAATTTCTTCTAACTCCGTTTTTAATCGTGCTGGTAAAATAGCCAATCCCATAACTTCGATCAAACCAATATTTTCTTTTTTGATATGATGATGCTCTGAGTGAGGATGGAAGATTCCTAATGGATATTCTTCTGTCGTACGATTGTTACGAAGTACTACATCCATTTGATACTTACCATCTTTCTTTCTAACGATTGGTGTTACGGTATTATGACGAACGCCATCTTCATTTGCGATAATATCTAAGCTTTCATCACTGTATGTACACCATGTTTCAAAAATATGAGTAGCTAAATCTAACACAGATTCTTTAGAACTTGATGTTAATCGAAGTGTAGATAGTGGCCAATACAACATATCCACTTGTACATCCTTATATGTATAGCTCTTAACAACCTTGGCATCTTCCATTGGGAAATGGTGTCTTCCACCTTGGTAGTGATCATGACTTAAAATAGATCCACCAACAATCGGTAAATCTGCATTGCTTCCAATCATATAGTGTGGGAATTTATCAATAAATGCGAATAAATTCTCAAATGTTGTACGATTTATCTTCATTGGAGTATGTTCACTATTAAATACGATACAGTGTTCGTTATAGTATACATATGGTGAATACTGTAAATTGTATGTATGTCCATTTAAATCTAACGGAATAATACGATGTGTCTGTCTTGCTGGATGATTTAAGTTTCCGGCAAAACCAACATTTTCTTTACACAATAAACATGCAGGATATGAAGTACTTACCGCATTTTTCGCCTTTGCGATTTCCTTTGGATCCTTTTCTGGCTTTGATAAGTTGATTGTGATCTGAATATCACCATACTTAAAGAAATGTGAGAAACTGATATTCTTATCAATTCTTGATTTACGAATGTAGTTTGAATCAATGCTTAACTTATAAAAGTAATCTGTTGCACTTTTTGGATCAGAAGAGTATAAACCATTAAAAGTATTCACAACTTCACTAGGTCTAGGCATTACACAATTCATAATACGAGTATCTAATAAATCTCTTTCAGTTACAGTATCCTGAATCGTACCTTTTTCAACTGCATAATCCAACATAAAATCTAAAATCTCATAGATTGAACAATCTTCTACTTCTTCTTTTTTAAATTCATTGATGCCAAATAGGTCGATCAATAAATTTGCGCAATAATCATAATCATAATCTTCAATCATTCCATTTTTTAGAGCATACTCTAATAATTGGTTAATTTTTGTGTTCATTATTTCTCCTTCCATATAAACAAAATCAATCATTTTTATCACAACCAAATCCTATTTTTCACTACACTATAACGATCAATTTAATGCAAATTTGGTTATAAATATAAGATTTGCCCATTTAATTTTAGTGTAAGCGTTTTCTTTATCTGTGTCAACATATTCAAACAACAATTTGAACGCAGATGTTAGATTTAGGTTTGAAACCTTGATTATTTGTTTGTTTTTGTTTATTTGATGTTTTATTTATAGAAAAAGCCATTCTGGTATGAATGGCTCTTATTTAAAATTCTCAAAAGAATCAATCACTTGTGTAACTCCAGGAAGCTTTTCGTATTCTTCTTTTTTGTTGGCTGAATCCACAACGACTATATTGTGACATCCTGCTTTATAAGCATTTGAAATTCCACTAACACTATCTTCAATAATTAAACAATCTTGAATATCCACACCAATATTATTGGCAGCCTTTTTAAACATTGCGACTTTATTTTCATACGATCCATCATCATAGACAATCATAGATGGCTCAATCCATTTGTCTAGATGAAACGATTCGACAAAGAAATCAATATTCGGCTTGATAGATGCAGATGCAATCGTGAATGGGATGTTTGATTCTTTTAAATAATCAAAATATGCTTCAGCTCCCTTTACTAAATGAAATGTTGCCTGATCCTCTTTACAAAATTGGCGATAATATTCTTCTTTTAACTGCGAATATTTTTCCATTTCAGATGGATCACACGTTCCACCAAACATATATTCAACAACTTTATTGTTTGGTACACCATTAATATGTACATGAAGTTCTTCTTCATCAATTCCATGATGACGAATATCTTGTGATATTTTTGACCATGCCAAAATATGTTTTGGATTGTCAAAAAACAATGTTCCATTAAAATCAAATATTACGCCTTTATATTTATGCATTATTAAACCTCTTTTGCAT
Organism: uncultured Holdemanella sp.; assembly: GCF_934754935.1. Classification (GTDB taxonomy): domain Bacteria; phylum Bacillota_I; class Bacilli_A; order Erysipelotrichales; family Erysipelotrichaceae; genus Holdemanella. The sequence continues at coordinate 32,272 of NZ_CAKVJB010000009.1, forward strand.
CTATTACTTGTCTGTACCAATACGCACTCAATTTTGGATAACGTTTTTGTGTTTCATAATCCACATAGAATAAACCATAACGTTTGTTGTATCCATTAGACCATGAGAATACATCCATTAGTGACCAAACAAAATATCCTTTGACATTTGCTCCGTCTTCAACTGATTTTAACAACCATTCCAAATGTTGTTTAATATAATCGATTCTTGGTTCATCAAAGATAATTCCATCTTCAAAATCATCTTTATATCCCATACCATTTTCTGTGATATAGATTGCTTTATAGTTTGGATATTGATTTTTGATACGCATAATCATGTCATACATACCTTCTGGATAAATCAACCAGTCCCAGTCAGTAGTAGGAATACCTTCTTTGAATACACGTTCTCCTACGCCTTTTAATTTAAATTTCTTTGTTCCTTTTTCACCTGTACCATTGTGATGAATTTCATTTTCACCATTATATGCTTTGATAAAATGACTCTGATAATGATTCATTCCTAGATAACAATTATATTGTGCAGCTTCTTCCATAATCTCAATATCTTTTGCATCTACACTAAATTCTCCACCATTCATTTTTACTAAATCCTGGATTACTGACATTGTTTCTTCTGTGTATCTTCCTAAGAAAGTTGCATCCAATAAGAACTGGTTTGCTAAAATGTCCTCTTTTTTTGCTGCAAGTACATCTTCTGGATTGTTCGGATCTAAAGGATATTTAGTTTCTAAAGAATGGATAACACCAATCTGTCCTTTATAATTTCCCTTGTGGAATTCAAGCACAGCCTTCGCATGCGCAACCATCATGCCATGCATTGACTTAACAGCTGAAGTGATATCATATGTAATACATGGAGGGAATGTTCCTTCAATATATTGGTTGGTAGCAATTGGCCATACTTCATTAAATGTGAACCAATAAGTTACTTCGTCTTTATATTCTTCAAAACAGAATTTTGCATATTCAACAAATGCATCAATTGTTTCTCGATTCAAGAAATCTCCATTGCGATGCAAAGCATCAGGTGTATCAAAATGATGAAGAGTTACATAAGGTTCAACTCCATTTTTATGACATTCCTGGAATACTCTGTGATAAAAATCTACACCTTCTTGATTGATTTTACCCTTTCCTTCCGGAAAGATGCGTGACCATGCAATGGAAATACGAATAGCGCCAATATGAAATTGATTGCATAATTTTAAATCCACTGGATACTTATGGTAAAAATCACTAGCTGGATCTGCTTTAAAACGCCCTTGTTTTTCTAAATAATCATCCCAAGCCACTTTTCCTTTACCATATTCTCGTGTACTACCTTCACACTGATATGCAGCAGTAGCACCACCAAATACAAAATCTTCAGCAAATTTCATAGTTATTGTTCCTCACTTTCACCATTTAAAATTGAAAATACAAACTCTAATGCTTTTTCTGGATCACGTGTTAAAGCAATATATTGCTTACCTTGACACGCTACACTCTTAATTCCTAATCTATCTGTATCAATTTTTAAATCTTGGTAATAGTTAGCTACCTGTGGAGCCAATACAACTAAATCGAAATCTTTTAACATGTCATAATGAGCTCCATAAGATCCAGCAGCAGTAGTCATTTTAATTCCCTTTTCTTCTGCACCTTTCGCTAATGCATTTGCAAGTAAACCACTTGTTCCTCCACCTGCACAAAGAACCAACACACGTTTACCGTCAACTACATCACCAGAAACTTCAACACTTTCCTCAGCTTCTTCTGTTGCTGCTTCTTCCTGATCTTTTAAAGCTTCTTCTTCACATTTTTCTTTATCATAAACCTTGAAGAATGGATAGTAGACAATGAAGTCAACAACTAGAACTAAAACTGCAAATAATAATGATAATAAACTAATTCCACATCCAAGAACGATTCCTAATGGAGCTGGACATGTCCATGGAAGAATATACATGAAACTGTTCATTCCTAACAAATCAACGAACGCTTTAAATAACCAAACATTTAGAATTGGTGCACCAATAAATGGAATAAAGAATATAGGATTTAAAATCAATGGAGCTCCAAAAAGAATTGGTTCGTTTACACCGAATAATACTGGAATAGAACTTGCTCTACCAACTGCCTTCAACTCTTTAGATTTTGCCATAAATGCAAACATCAAAGTAACGACCAAAGTGGCTCCAGTTCCACCCAAAGTAGCAACAAATTGTTGAACACCTGGTGTTAAGATATTATTTGCATGCTCACTAGCTTGATATAATCCTAAGTTGTTTGCGATATTTACATAATAGATTGCTGAAACCGCTGGCTCTACAATAGATGGTCCTTGAATACCAACAAACCAGAACATAGCCATTGCTCCGTAAATGATAGCTAATCCTAGATATCCATCAGCAGCAGTAAACAATGGTTTAAAGAATTCAATTACAGCTGCAGCAAAGTTAATACCTACTAAATCTCTAAACACGATATCAAATACAGCTAATAGTAAAATTGAAATAGCGAATGGAATAACATCAGCAAATGTTTGAGAAATATTAGGTGGAACTTCTTTTGGCATGTGAATTGTAATATCTCTTTTTACACAGAATTTATAGACATTACAAACAAAGAATGCAACAAAGAATGCGCTTAACAAACCTTTTGATCCCATATATCCGCTTGCAAAGCCGTCTTTAATAGGGTCAGCAGCAATCAACAATAAGCCAACAACTCCGGCCATGAAAGTGGAAATATTATTAATTTGTCGATTAATTGGTAATTCACGGTTAAAGCTATCTGCTAAGTTTTTTGCGGTAGATCCTGCAACTAATACAGCTAAAATTCCCATTGAATAGTTATATGGTTTCAAAATCATACTTTCAATATTTTCTGGCCAGTAATATCCAAAAATATTAGGTACATATGCAATCAGCATAAAGATACTTGAGAATAATACCACTGGCATCGCTGACATAAAGCCATCACGAATTGCCTTAAGATACTTATTTCTAGAAACCTTTTCAAAAAAAGGTTTCATTTTTTCGATTTTAGCAACTAAATTATTCATATAGACTCTCCTATTAATTATCTATAAATATCTAAAAGATTATTCACAATATCTTTCAATAGAATTGTTGTCATTAAATGATCTTGTGCATGTACTGTGATAAATCCAATTTCAACATTTTCACCTCTAGCCTCTTGTTGAAGCAAAGTTGTTTGTGATTTATGTGCATCGTTTAAAGATTCATTTGCTTCGTCAATCAACTTTTTACATTCTTCAAACTCTTTTGCCTTAGCTTTTTCAATAGCCAATAATAATTTTGATCTTGCTTCTCCTGAATACGCAACAATTTCAAATCCAATCAATGATACTTCTTCTTTAGTCATTTTCTTTTCTCCTTTTCCGATTCGGCCTTATCGTTTACACCATTAGTGTAAGCGTTTTCCAATCAATTGTCAACACATTCAAACACTTTTTAACACTTTTTTAAACATTTTAAAACATTTATGTAAATATTAAGTAACATTTTTGTATATTCTGTTTGTTTTTGTTTGTTTTATGTTGACTCAGTAAATTTGAAGTGTTATTGTTTAACATAGAAGAGGATATCGATATGTTAAAAAAAGAACGTTTAGTAAAAATTGCTCATAAAGTAAATCAAAATGGAATCATTACCATTCAAGAAATTATGGATGAATTAGGTGTGTCGGATATGACTGCACGAAGAGATTTGGACGAACTTGAAAAATCCGGGAAGTTATTAAGAGTTCATGGCGGTGCACAAAGCCTTTCTTTTTCAATGGATCATGAATTGAGTCACATCGAAAAATCATCGGTTCAAATTGAAGAAAAAAAGAGAATTGCCCATAAAGCAGCAACTCTCATTTCAGAAGGTGAATCCATCTTTTTAGGTCCAGGAACAACCATTCAATTTTTAGCCGAACAACTGACAGGAAGAAATATTCGTGTCATCACAAACAGTCTTGCCGTATTTAATATATTAGTGAATCACGCGCCTACAGAAGTTATTCTTACAGGTGGTGATTATAGAGATAACACAAATACATTTGTAGGTCCCATCACAAATTTAGTATTAGGTAAATTAAAATACAATAAAGCCTTTATAAGTTGTAACGGAATCTACAACTCCTCCATCACAACATATTCTTTAGAAGAAGGTGAATCGCAACAGATCGCATTAGATAATTCTAAAAATAAATATCTATTGGCGGATAATAAAAAATTCAATCGTGCTGACTTCTATATTTATTATGATCTGTTTAACTTTGATACATTGATTACAGACAATACCATCGATGAAGAAGTATTAGCACACTATAAACAATATGTACAAATCGAAACGGTTTAAAAAAGAGGCAATTTATTTTGCCTCTTTATTCTTCATCATCATCCACATATTCATCATCCACACGTCTAAACAATGTTTTCTTTTGTTTTGACGTATGTTGTTCTAATGTGTTCCAATCCGTATCTAATTCTTCTTCGCTTTCAGAAGTATCATAGAAATCTTTATTTCTTTCATTAGCACGAATTTCTTTAACTCTTAATTTCGATTTTAATTCACGAGCTCTCTTCTTTGATTTTCTAAGCATTCTTCCATACATACAGAATACAATAAATGAAATCAATAATAGTGCCGCGCATAATGCGATACCTGCTAAATAGCCCTGGAAATAAATTTGAAGTAAGCCTGTTACAACACAACATGCCATACAAATAAATACTAAGAACATTGTAGAACGACATGAACTTGAATATTTCTTAAAGAAACGATATTTTTCAGAATCATTATCAATTTCTTTACGGTATTCTCCATCTTCTTCTTCATTTCTAAACGTAAACCATCCGGCATCACTTTTCTTTTTACCTTCGGATTTAGAAACCAATTTCCAACCATCCGCTTCCCATTGACGCCATTGATCTGCATCAGGCTCATCCACAAAGTAATCCATAGAATAATAATATGTTCTTGGCTGGCCTTTTCTGAAGTAATATTTCTTTCCTTCATGACGAACAAAGTGATATCCTTCATTTGATTTCTTTTGAAGGTATGCCTCTATTTTAGGATATTCCGCATATAAGAAGCTTTTTCTTTCTTCATAAAGATTTTCATCTTCATCTTCCTCTACTTCATCATCTTCGTCATCATCATAAATATCTTCTTCACTCAAAACTGGAGCTGATTCTTCTTCAATAAGTTCAGATGTTTTTACCTCTTCTTCTGCAACTGGATTTACATTAAAAGTCTTTAATTCATTTTCAATCGATTCCGTTGTAAAATTCTCATCTGCATCAATAGTTTCAACAACCGCTTTTTTAGGTTCTTCAACCTCCACTTTTTCAGCACGCTTACCAATCACAGGCTCTACTGTATGCTTTTCAATAGGTGCCTCTACTTCTTCAATAGAAGTATTTGGTGTAATCTCAACTGATTCACTCACTTCATCATCAAATATATTTTCATTGATTTTTACATGTGTTTTTGCACTTCTTTTTCCAAATAATGTCTTCTTTTCTGGCTCTTCATCAATATGGAAAATATTTTCTGCATTAAAACCCTTTAATTCAGGTTCATGTATATCTAAAGATTTAATACGATCCGTTCTTTTTAACTGTCTAAGTTCTTCTAAAGCACTGGGATTCTTTTCATTTTCATTTGCCATAAATATCCCTCCAACTCTACTATTGTACTAATTTAATGTATATCCGTCAAATTCTCTTGTGTATTTACCATCCTTGAAAATAAAGATTTTTTCACCATTTTTTAATATTGCTTCAATCGATAAATCACTTGTTCCTACCATAAAATCAACATGCGCAAAAGATTGATTCATACCATGTTCTAACAATTCTTCTTCACTCATATTTAAACCATTTTCAATACATTCATTGTAGCTTGCACCCAAGGCAAAATGACAAGAAGCATTTTCATCGATCAATGTTTCATAGAACAATGTATCCATAGCACTGATTGGCGATCCATAAGGAACCAAGGCAATTTCACCAAGATATTTAGATCCCTCATCTGTTTCTAAAATACTTGTCAAAACTTCTTTTCCTTCTTTGGCATCATAATCAACGACTTGACCATCCTTAAATTCAAACCAGAAATCTTTTACAACAGCCCCATTATAAGCTAGTGGTAAAGCACTATATAATTTACCATTTACACCCGTCTTTTTTGGAGCCGAGAAAATTTCTTCGGTAGGAATATTTGGGAAATAGTAATTGCCATTATCCAAGAATGAACCTCCACCCGCAAATACATAGCCTTCTGGAAGTTCTACAACTAGATCCGTTCCTAAAGAATTTGTATAATGAACACTTTCAATATCCAAATGATTCAAAATATAAACTCGCTTATCAAAAGAAGCACGATGCTCATTCCAGTTTTCATTCGCATCCTTTTCATTGACACGACTCATTTTTAATACGGCATTCCACAAATCAGTTAACGCATCTTCTGATTCTGGATATACCTTTTTAGCCCAAGCCATAGTTGGAACACTAGCCACACACCATGCTGCATGCATATAATCTAATTTATCACGATATGGTTGTGTCATACCTCTTAATGTCTTACTATAATTTGACATTAGTTTAGGATCTACGCCCTTCATTCCATCTGGATCTTCGCCCACCAAGCTCAAATAACAAGCACCTTTTTCAGCCGTTTCATTGTGGAACAAAGCTTCATAATCATAAGGCATACGATTTTCAGAAAGATATCGCATACGATTGATTTCATCATCACTATAGCGAACAATGACATCTTTTGCGCCAACCTCAAAACATGATTTTACAATCAAACGAACAAATTCATTCATTTCTACATTGGCACGTACAACTACTATTTGATCTTTTTGAACATTCAATCCTGAACGTACAATTAAGTCTGCATATTTTTCTTTTAAATTCATTTTTAATTTTCCTCGATTCTTGCACCTATTATATCAAAAGAAAGAGCACCTTTCGATGCTCTTATTTACTAAATTGTTCTTTTTTTATCTGATCAAAAAATGCTTTGGGATTTTCACACATCGAATGAGAGCCGCAATGCCCACAGCTACCACCACAACTGGATTTACCATTCTTTTTATCTTTATATATACTTCGACAAGCTAAGCCTGCACATGCACACACAACCAATAAAACTAGAAATGTTGATAGATTCATAAAATCCCTCCTTTTACATTATTTTACCGCAAATTCAACTTCTGCAGTATCACTTTCTTTTGATGGACGAACCAATAGATAAATCAAACCAATCAATAAAATCAATCCTACGATTGTTCCAAATCCAAAAGATCCACCATTGAAAAGACTTCCTAATTGGTAAACAATCAATGAACATACATAAGCGAATCCACATTGGTAACCAATGGCGATCCAGAACCATTTTGTGTTATTCATTTCACGTTTGATAGCTCCCATTGCCGCAAAACATGGAGCACACAATAAGTTAAATACCATGAATGAATAGGCAGCTAGAGGTGTAAAGCTAGCGGATAATTGTCCCCAGAATTCATTTCCTTCTTCAGCCACTTCGGCAAATCCATACAATTGTCCAAATGTTGCGACAACATTTTCTTTCGCAATCAAACCAGTTACACTAGCAACGGCAGCTTTCCAATCGCCCCATCCAAGAGGTGAGAAGATCCATGCGAATGTTTGTCCAATTGAAGATAGAATTGAATGATCAATATCATCAACCATACCAAATCCACCTTTTTCCCAACCAAAGCCTTGTAAGAACCACAATACGATAGTTGAAAGTAAGATGATTGTTCCAGCCTTTTTAATGAAGCTTGAACCACGTTCCCACATACTTCTTAATACGTTAACTGCACGAGGCATGTGGTATGCTGGCATTTCCATAACGAATGGTGCAGGATCTCCGGCAAATAATTTTGTCTTCTTTAACATAATACCAGAAATAATAACAGCAGCCATACCTACAAAGTAGGCACTTGGAGCTACCCAGCTAGCACCATGGAAAACAGCACCGGCAATTAAACCAATGATCGGCATCTTTGCACCACAAGGAATAAATGTTGTTGTCATGATTGTCATCTTACGATCACGATCACTTTCAATGGTACGACTTGCCATAACGGCAGGCACACCACAACCTGTACCAATCAACATAGGAATGAATGATTTTCCAGATAATCCAAACTTACGGAAAATACGGTCCATAATAAAGGCAACACGTGCCATATATCCACAATCTTCCAAAATAGCTAAGAAGAAGAATAATACTAACATCTGTGGCACAAAGCCAATGACAGCTCCTACACCACCAATAATACCATCAACAATCAATCCGTGTAACCAATCTGCACATTGAATTGAAGTTAAGAAGCTATCTACTGCAGGTGGAATAATTTCACCAAACAGGACATCATTTGTCCAGTCTGTTACAATCGTTCCTACTGTAGTTACGGAAATATAATATACAAACCACATCACTAGCGCAAAGATTGGTAATGCCAAAACACGGTTTGTGACAATACGATCAATCTTATCCGAAGTTGTTAATACTTCTTTTGATCCTTTTTTATAGCAATCTTTAATTATACTTGTGATATATGTATAACGAGCATCCGTAATGATTGATTCACTATCATCATCCATTGACTTTTCGCAAGCTTCAATAACGTTAGCTTCTGCCTTTGACTTGATAGCTGCTTCAATTTTATCATCTCTTTCAAATAGTTTAACGGCATAGAAGAAACGACGACTTGCTTCAATACTTGAAGGCAAACTTGTTTCAATTGTATTCAATGCATTTAATACTTTACCTGCATAAATATTTTTAGCTGCAAATTGAGTATTAGCTGTCTTTTTAACTTCTGCCATCAATTCTTTGATTCCTGTACTTTTCAATGCTGAAATTGGCAAGACAGGACATCCTAATTCTTCTGATAATTTTTTATAGTCAATTGTATCTTTTCTTTTTTCAATGACATCTAACATATTGATCGCAACAACTGTTGGAATACCCAACTCTAAGATTTGTGTTGTTAAGAATAAGTTTCTTTCTAAGTTAGATCCATCAATGATGTTTAAAACAACATCAACATTTCCATTTAATAAAAATTCACGAGATACAACTTCTTCCAAAGTGTATGGTGATAATGAATAAATACCTGGTAAATCGGTAATTTTAATATCTTTATCTTCCTTATACTTTCCTTCTTTTTTCTCTACTGTAACCCCTGGCCAGTTACCCACATATTGTGTAGCACCCGTTAAGCCATTGAATAATGTGGTTTTACCACAGTTCGGATTACCTGCTAATGCGACTTGAATTGACATAATTCCCTCCAATTTTTAACTTTACTCTACTTCAATCATTTCTGCGTCTGCCTTACGAATAGACAATTGATATCCACGAACGGTTAGTTCAATTGGATCACCTAATGGAGCTACCTTTTGAACAGTAACATTTACTCCTTTAGTAATTCCCATATCCATAATTCTTCGTTTTGTTGCTCCTTGACCAGACAATTTTTTTACAGTCACTGTTTGGCCAATTGAAACTTCCTTTAAAGTCATAATTACTCCTTTCTACACCATGATCTTTCTTGCGAGTTCTTCACTAATGGCTATTCGAACTTCTTTAACATTCACAATGACATTTCCATTGGTTTTACTCACAACCACAATTACAGTTCCAGGCACAAAGCCTAAGTTTTCTAAGTGTCGCTGCTGTTCTTTTGAACCACCAATTTTCTTAATTGTATTGACTGAATTTAAATCTGCAAAAGATAATGGCATATCGAACCCTCCTGGTTAGACTCTTCTAACACAGTTAGTGTACTCTTACCATGAAGTGATGTCAATAAAAAGTTACACAAGATTAACTCAGTTTGACTATTCTAACTATTTATTGTATTTTCTTTAGTGGAGGATTAAAAATATGAACTTACCAACAATTATTATTTGTGTCATTTTAGGCATTATTATCTGTATTGGCATTCGTTCTACAAAAAAAAGAGCCACATCAGGATGTTGTGGTGGCAGTGAAACGGTTAAAAAAGTTAAAGTAAAAGATAAAAACAAGGAGCATTATCCTTATAAAACCGTTTTAAAAGTATATGACATTCATTGTCAAAGCTGTGTTCGTACGATTGAAAATACATTTAATAGCCAAGAAGGCTTTTATGCCAAAGTAAATACTGAAGATAATACAGTGACAATATTATCTAAAGAACAACATCCAACCGATAAGTTAATCGATACTTTATCTAATGTTGGATATACTTCTAAGGCATTATAGAAAAAAACTGGATCAAAAAATCCAGTTTTTATTATAAGTAATTACGCGTACTCGATGCTGCTAGCGCAAAAGTACTTCCATTATGTAATAAGCTTGTAGTGTTTGGACTCATCAAACCTAAAGCACCTAATCCAATTAAACTTGAATTAAAGGCTACAATAAAACGATAATTCGCATGAATTCGATCAAACACATTCATCGCAAGTTTTCTAAGAATCACAAGCTCATTTAAATTGCTTGAAACAAGTGTTACGTCTGCAAGTTCTCGAGCTAAATCGGAGCTATCCTGCATTGAAATAGAAACATCTGCCGTTGATAGAGCTGGCGTATCATTGATACCATCTCCAACCATAATGACAATATGACCTTGGTCTTTCAACATTTGAATATAAGCTGCCTTATCTTCTGGTAAAACCGATGAGCGATAATCATCTAAATCTAATTCATGAGCCACGGCTTTAGCCGCATTATCACAATCCCCTGTCAACATGACAACTTTCGTAATTCCTAATGTTTTTAAATTACGAATAACTTGTTTAGCCTCATCCTTAATAGGATCATAGATACTGATAATTCCAGCCACTTCATTATCGATCGCAAGATAGATTATAGATCCTGCTCCTTCGCTTTCAAGAGAATGAATTACATTATCCATATCATCCGTCTTTTCAATACCTTCATCTTCAAATATGAAATGATCACTACCAATAATGGCACGCTTACCATATAAACTTGTCGCAATACCATGTGCAATAATATATTCAACCTTGGCATGTTCTTCTTCATGTATCAAGCCTTCTTCTTTAGCTTGATTTACAATCGCATTGGCCACGCTATGAGGAAAATGCTCTTCAAGACAAGCTGCAATCCTTAATACTTCATCACGCGTATACCCGTTTAAAGGAACAACTTTCTTTACGGTTGGATTGGCATTTGTCAAAGTACCCGTCTTATCAAAGACAATCACATCCGCATCTTTGATTGCCTCTAAATACTTACCACCTTTTACTAAAACATTTCGTTTACTAGCTTCAAGCATTGCACTAATAACCGCAATGGAAGTCGATAATCGAATGGCACAAGAATAGTCCACCATCAATACGGATGTTGCGCGTGTTACATTTCTTGTTAGAGCCAAAACACCAAAGAAACCTAAAAAGCTAAATGGAACAATAGAATCTGCCAAATGCTCAGCCTTAGCTTGAATACTTGCCTTTAATGATTCATTTGTATCAATCATCTTAACAATATTACTAATACGACTTTCATCTTGTAAATTACGAACACGAATAAACAGTTTTCCTTCTTCAATTAAAGTCCCCGCAAATACCGTGTCATTTTTCTCTACATGTTTAGAAAGAGGCTCCCCAGTAAAACTTGATTCATTGATCATTGCTTCTCCATCCACGACTTCTCCATCGATTGGAATCATAGAACCCATTTGTGAGATGACTACATCCCCTTTTTGAAGTTTAGACATGGCAATCTCTTGTTCTACACCATCTTCTAAAATCCACACTTTATCAAATTGAATCGATAAACTATTGGATAATTCAAGTTTTGTTTTCTTACGTGTGTAATCTTCTAACAAATCAGAAATATTTAGTAACATCATGATGTTACCAGCAATTGTATAATTTTTTTGAATCAAACTCACACCAATACTTGTGGCATCCAATAAAGGAACATTGACCTTGCATTGTAAAAGTGAATTTAAACCTTCTTTAAGAAAATGAATCGACTTATAGATTGTAATCGCATTACCAAGTCCCACTGGTAAAAACCATTTAATGAAATAACGTTTACCAATAATCTTAAAGAACCGATTCATATATTCTCGATTCATCGCAATAGCTTCTGGTGATTGTGAATGAACTACAATCGAAGAAGTATCTGCATTTTGAAGATATTGTATGTCTAATGCATGTAGTTTACTCAGCAACACATCCTTTTGGGCTTTGTCATACATCATCAAAACACTACCCGTAACACTATTGACTTCAACCTCTTCCATCATAGGCCATGCATAAAGATCCTTTTTTAAAACTTCGCCCTGAACACTAGAAAACTTATTCTTTCCATAGCGAATTCTCATTCGTCCAGGAATGTCATGGGCAATAGTAAAACTACTCATTTTATTCGCCTTCGTTTTGAACTTTGGCTTCTTCTAATAAATCCTTTGCATCTTCCTTAATTGTTTCATACTTATAAGTTGTATCCGACTTAAATTTCATACCACCAGCTAAACCTTTAACGGCTAAATCATGTGCTGTGTCACTTTTTAGGAATTTAGATCCTGCCAATGCAGTAGCTGCACCACCAATAAATGTCCACATTGTTTTATTTTTCCATCCGTCTTTCATAATATATATCCTCCTTAGAACTATGAATGAAAGTTAGAATTAGTTAATTCTAACTTATAGTTAGTATAGTCTTACTCAGAAGATTTGTAAATAAAAAAAAGGACATTTAAAAAAATGTCCGAAGTTTATGAAATCTAATAAATTATTAAACAAGTGAAAAGAGCGATCTCATAATTGCATTTAGTGTTAGTTAGTTTCATCTAACTAACTAATTTATACCCTATAATCTTTATTTTGTCAACAAGAAAAAAAAACTGTCTTACGACAGTTTCATTATGCATTTAAAGCTGCTTTTGCTTCTTCGCAAAGTTTAGTGAAGCCTTCAGCATCGTGAATAGCCATTTCACTTAACATTTTACGGTTGATCGCAATATTAGCTAATTTTAATCCGTGCATTAAACGAGAGTATGATAAGTCATTCATACGTGCAGCTGCATTAATACGTGTAATCCAGATTTTACGCATGTTTCCTTTTAACTTACGACGATCGTTGTATGCATATCTGAATGAATGCATTACCTGCTCATTTGCAGTTTTGTATAATGTATGTTTTGATCCAAAGTATCCTTTGGCAAGTTTCAACACTTTTTTTCTACGAGCGCGTGAAACTGTTCCACCTTTAACTCTTGCCATTCTTTATATCCTCCTTAATTACTTAACTAACATTTCCTTAATACGTTTGTAATCTGTAGCATGTACAGTACCTGGTTTAGCTAAGTGACGACGTTGTTTCTTAGTCTTTCCATGGAAACGGTGAGATGTATAAGCGTGAGATCTCTTTAATTTTCCAGAACCTGTCTTTTTTACACGTTTTGCTAATCCTCTATGACTCTTCATTTTAGGCATAGTCTAGTCCTCCTTACTTCTTTTTAGGTGCCAACACAGTTGACATCGTATTACCTTCCATTGAAGGTTTCTTTTCAACGACAGCTACTTCAGACATAGCTTCGATGAAGTCATTCATGATCTTACGACCAACTTCCAAGCGAGTGATCAAACGACCACGGAATCGCATATCAATCTTTACTTTCATACCCGCTTCGATCCATTTTGACGTCTGACGAACTTTTGTTTCAAAATCGTGTGTATCGATAATCGGTGATAAACGTAAAGATTTAACTTCAACAACATGTTGTTTACGTTTCGCTTCTTTAGCTTTTTTCTGTTGTTCGAAATGATAGCGACCATAGTCTAAAACTTTACACACAGCCGGACGCGCTTTGGGTGCAACACACAACAAATCTAAATTTTGTTTGTATGCAATGTCCAATGCTTCTTTTTTTGACATAACTCCCAATTGTTCTCCATCCGCATTGATGACAAGAACTTCTCTAAACGGAATCTTTTCGTTAAACAAATCATCGTTTACATTATTTGGGGCAACTTTTCTGTTATTGATATTCGACACCATCCTTTTTTAATTTTCACAAAAAGAAAATGGGTGCATTCCACACCCATCACTCTTTTAAACGAATTCAAACTGAATTGGCCGTGAACCTATGTCCCTCTAGACATCAGGTGAGAAGGGGTGCTTCTATCTTTCCATTTCTTTTACTTATTGATAATACCACACAGACTTGGTTTATTCAATATCTTTTTTCAAAAAAATAAAGCCGAACAAATCGACTTATACACATAAATGGTGGACTCTTGGGGATTCGAACCCCAGACCCACTGATTAAGAGTCAGTTGCTCTGCCAGCTGAGCTAAGAGTCCATTTATCAGTGCCCATATATATTACCACAACATATTTTTGAACGCAACACTTTTTTTAAAAAAATAAGGATGCCAAACGACACCCCTATTCCATCATAGCCATTTTCTCTTCCCATTCCTTCATTAAGGCTGCTATTTCATTATGCTTATCATCGATTTTCGCATCCAATTCTTCCATCTTACGATAATCTTGATAATACTCTGGCTCATACCTTAATTCTCGCATAGCCTCTAAATCTTGTTCCGCCTCATCTAATAAAACTTCAAGTTTCGCAACACGATTTTTAATAGCCTTTAAATCTGTGAAAGATACAGTTTGTGGCTTTACCTCTTTTTCAACCTTTACTACCGATTCAATCAATTCATTATTTGCCTTTTTATCCAAATATTCTTCATAATTCAAATCATAAACTTTACTAACTGAATCCATCTCTAATACACGCGTAGCCATTTTCTTTAAAAACATACGGTCATGCGACACAAATAGAATCGTTCCATCATACTTTTCCAATGCCGATTCTAACGCTTCTTTAGCTGGTATATCCAAATGGTTGGTTGGCTCATCCAAAAGTAAGACGTTATCATGTTCTAACATCAGTTTTGCAAGAGCTAAACGCACTCTTTCTCCACCCGACAAATCATTGACTTCTTTAAACACTTCATCCTGTGTAAATAAAAAGCTTGCCAACGTATTACGAATCTGTGTTTGCGTTGCATCTGGATCCATATCCCATAATTCATCCAATACATTCTTGTTGGACTTCATCTGAGCACTTTCCTGATTAAAATATCCCACATCGATTTGATGTCCAAATTTAAAGCTTCCCGATATACTTGGAAGTTCTTTGACTAAAGTCTTGATCAAAGTTGATTTACCAATACCATTCGGTCCAACAATAGCCATGCGTTGTCCTTGTAACAATTGAAAGGAAACTTTTGACAACACTGTATCATATCCAACACTCAAATCTTCAACTTCAAGAACTTGCTTACCACCTTTTCTTGCACAAGTAAACACTGCCTTCATTTGACTTGTATCCGAAGAACTATCTTCAATTTTATCCATTCGATCTAAATACTTCTGTTTACTTTTCGCAAAAGCAGCTTTGTTCTTTTTATATCTGAACTTCTCAATTAAATCCTCTAAACGATGAATTTCCTGTTGCTGACGAACATACGCCTCATGATTCTTTTTTAAATATTCTTCTTTTGCCTTCAAATAATGCGAATAATCTCCCACATATCTTTGCGTCTTACCAAATTCGATTTCTACAATTTCATCCACCACATGATCTAAGAACATACGATCATGGCTGACCAAAACAACCGCAAAAGGATAATGCTTCACATAGTTTTCAAGCCATTCTATAGCTGCAATATCCAAATGGTTTGTAGGTTCATCCAACAATAATATATCTGGCTTCGTTAATAATAATTTAACTAAGGCAATTCTCGTTTTTTGTCCCGAACTAAATTCACATAACTTTTTATTTAAATCTTTTTCATCAAATTGAAAATGAAAAAATACATTCTTTAGTTCCACCTCATATTGATATCCATTTAAAGCTTCAAAACGAGTCTGCAACATATCATATTTCGCTAATTGTTTTTCACTTGAATCTGTTTTTAAAACTTCCGCTTGCTCATTTAATTGCTTCTCTAATTCACGAACCTTATCAAAAGCCGTTAAAAGCTCTTCATAAACCGTTTTTTCCTCATCCACAAAAGTAATCTGAGCTAAATAACCAATATTCGTTCCATTCAATACCATACGTGAGCCAGAATCGTAATTTTCCTGTCCACAAATTATTTTCATCAACGTCGTTTTACCACAACCATTACGTCCAACTAGAGCAATCTTTTCATTATCACGCACTTGAAAATTTGCACCAGCCAAAACCGTTTTGGCACCAAAAGACTTTTGAATATTACTCAATTGTAATTTCATACTTATATCACCCTTAAATTTCAAAATATCTAACAATACTCTTAACAAGTATTTTAGCTATCGCATCCGCATTTTCATTAAAATACGTTACACTTTGTGAGTTCATTGCACTCGCATATGAAAAATATAAACCATACATTCCGTATGCATCTTTGTAGTCTGCATTTCTAAACTCATCTCCATATACACCCGCATAAGTGGCTCTTCCACCTGTTTCTCGTAATTGAGGATAGAGTTCATAATCTAACACTTTTCCATCATCACTTTCTGCATAAGAATCATATAAAACACCATTTTCCTGTGTAGTATTCGTTCTTGCTTCATATAAAGTTAAATCATTTTGTTCCATAAAATATGAAACCGTATTGGCAAGTCCACTATTCGTATAAGGACTTGTTAACATGTATGGAGCATATACATTTTCATCTAAACTAGCACCTAAAGCTAAATATAGTTTTGCCTTTGTCTTATAAGCACGCGCCGGACGACCATCCACTCCATAATAGCCTGGAGTTTCATTTTCCTTACGCAAGATCTTTACTTTTAAGCCTTTCTTTTCCAGTTCTTTTTTGACTTTCTTGGCAAATTTCAAAGAAGAACTCGCCTCATCTAAAATAGATGTACTTGCACCAACATCAACCGTATTTGAAAAATAATTCATCGCATTACCACATGGATCAATAACCACATCATAAATATCTTCATTTGGTTCTTGATTTGTCACAATAATAAACGCATAATTCTTCTTAAATTGAATTCCATATTCTTTCAATGCATTTTTATCCGCTATAAAAGATACCGTAGTCACTTTTTCATCCCGGCGCATCGTTGTAACTGTCTTTGCCTTAAAAGCATCCTTGAAATAGATTCGCTCCTTTTCAAAATGATTATACGTATATAATTCATAGATTCCTTCTTTTAAAGCCCCTAAATCAATACCTGAATCCACACTTCCGTTAAAAGTAAAACTCGTTGTCGAATCCGTCATGACATTTTTTAATACAATGTTGTTGCCTTGCATCTTATCAGCATCTGTTGATCCATATTTACTTTTATACAAAGATAACGTTTCTCCATAAACCACATAATCCTTTAATAGATATGTACCTTCAAAATTTTTTTCTACCTTTTTGTGTAATTTATCCACATCCACACCATTCAAGTAAGACTGGGATGACTTATCTGCTTGTTTCGGCTTTGAAACATATAAAAAAACACAAACGATTGCGATCGCAATCGCAACTATTCCGATAATCATTGCGCTTAAATTTTTCTTATTTATTACTCTTGTTTTTTTCATACCCCTTATTTATATCACACAAGAAAACAGGTATCAACGAGATACCTGTTTAATTCACTAGAAAATTAAATTTCTTGGTGTACGAGGATATGGCTGTACATCACGAATGTTAGCTACACCACTTAAATACATTAACATACGATCAAATCCTAAACCAAATCCAGAGTGTTTACATCCACCGAAGCGACGTAAATCTAAATACCATTGCAGAGTTTCTTGTTCCATTCCCATTTCTTTCATACGATCTACTAGCACATCATAACGCTCTTCACGTTGTGATCCACCAACTAATTCTCCAACATATGGAACTAACAAGTCACATGCTGCAACTGTTTTGTTGTCATCATTTATACGCATATAGAAAGCTTTGATATCTTTTGGATAATCCGTTAAGAACACTGGACCATTTACTACTTTTTCACAAATATAACGTTCATGCTCACTCTGTAGATCCATCCCCCAGAAAATGTCTTGGTTTTCAAATTGATCTTTCGCTTTTTCTAAATATTCGATTGCCTTTGTATATGTCATTCTTTCAAAACTAGAATTAGCCACATGCGTTACACGCTTAATACATTCTTTATCAATCATAGACGCAAAGAATTCCATTTCTTCTTTAGCATGTTCTAAACAATAATTGATGCAATATTTGATCATTTCTTCAATACAATCCATGTTGTCAGCTAAATCTGCAAATGCAAGTTCCGGTTCAATCATCCAGAATTCAGAAGCATGACGAGTTGTATTTGAATTTTCTGCACGGAAAGTAGGACCAAATGTATAAACATTACGATATGCTAGGGCAAAAGGTTCAACATGCAATTGTCCAGATACTGTTAATTGTGCATGTTTTCCAAAGAAATCCTTATCATATTTTGCATCCTCACGAGTTGTAACTGTAAAACATTCTCCAGCACCTTCAGCATCATTACCAGTGATTTCTGGTGTATGTACATAAACAAATCCACGATCCTGGAAGAATGTGTGAATAGCCATACTTAATACACTTCTTAATCTAAACATCGCATAATAAGTGTTTGCACGAGGACGTACATGAGGAATTTCACGCATAAATTCGAAACTGTGACGTTTCTTTTGTAAAGGATAATCGTGATCGCATAATCCTAAAACGCTAATATTTTCAGCTTGAATTTCAAATGGCTGTTTTGCATCTGGAGTACAAACTAATTTACCTGTCACTTCCATTGCAGATCCAGTTGTAATTTTAGATACTTCATCAAAATTTGCTAAGCCTTCACCATATACAACTTGAACATTTGAAAAAGTTGTTCCATCATTCAACGCAATGAATCCAACTGCCTTTGAATTACGATTTGTACGAACCCAACCCTGCAAAGTAACACTTTGTCCATCGTACTGTTCAAAAGTTTCTTTTAATTTTTTTACTAACATAGTTTCTCCCTTCAAAATAAAAAAACGTCCCTTAATAATTAAGGAACGATTATAACCGCGGTACCATCCTGTTTCATCACACGTATGTATGCACTCAATTGGAATTTAACGCATTCCACACGTGACTGTCTACTTCATTTCTCCAGTCCGACTCCACAGGTGTTATCTATCCAAACTTGCATTATCCATTTTCACCGACTAGGACTCTCTTTACATGTTTGTTTTGGACGACTTCTATTTCTGCGTCTTTGTTTCTAATGAATTTGTAATAAATACCAATTCTTGTATAGATGATACCACATCAATACTTTTAATGACAACCCCTTTTGGAACCAAAAAATGCTGATGCGTAAAATCTACTATACCACTGATTCCACACTGAACCAATTTATCCACCGTTTCTTGTACATCGTGTGAAATCGTTAAAATAGCAATACGACATCCTTCTGGAATCTTATTATCCAATTCTGACATTGGGTAAACTTCAACACCAAATTGAGTTCCACATTTTGCCGGATCCACATCAAAGGCACATGCAATTTCGCCAACTACATAATTCCACTTATTATAATTCATTAATGCACGTCCTAAGTTACCAGCACCTACTAATATAATTTTTTCATCAAAATCAACACCAAGCTGACTATTAAATATTTCAATCAACTTATCCACATCATATCCATAGCCTTGCTTTCCAAGGTTACCTAAGAATGAAAAATCACGTCGAATCGTTGTTGGTTCAATATCAACAAAACTAGATAATTCTTTAGACATGATTCTTTCAACGCCATTTTTCTGTAGCTTACGTAAAGCTTTTAAATATACTGGGTATCTTTGTAAAGTTGCTTTGGGCACATTTCTATTCTGCATTTTTTATCACCCCATGCCATAATAATAGCACATTTGTGATATATTTAACAAGATAGCTTGTGAAAAAAAGTCGATTACTCGACTTTTGAAAAAACACCTTGATCTACTTGTAAAAATACTGAATCTATATCTTGTGAAAGCGTTTGAATACGTAAATCATAAAAATGTGGAACACCCTTTTGTTTAGCATAGACAAGTGCGACGATCCATACAAGCAAAAGAAGTATGAATGCCACCTTAAAAGGAATGTGGAATAAAAGCACAAATAATATCAGTAATAAGACATATGCAAGCGTATCCAACAAGATGAATCTTTGAAATATATTCTTCAATGTATTCTGATAATAATTTCTTTTCCTTGATAAAAATGCTTTCGTAATACTATCAAGCCCTTCACTAAACTCCATCTTAATGTCTTCTGTTTGTGCTTCCGTATGTTCTTTTAAAAACAAGATTTGTTGCATCCTCAAAAGACAAAACAACATTCCCTGTTTATTTTCCTCTTTCGAAAACTTCTTATAATACAATTCCGCCAACTTTAAATAATCATTGTCTGAAATTGATTTAGAAATCATGCTTTGTGCAATAATATCCAGGCGCTCGCTTAGAACATCCGAAAATACAAGAATATTATTTTGTGCACGACGCTCAATTTCTTTTAAAGCCCCTAAGAAATGATCAGCCACGATATGCCTTTAGTGCACACGCAATTTGATCTGGACATGAAGTTGGTTTATTACCACAAGTTACACCTGTCAATGTATCAATAACTTCGTCTACACTTCTTCCCTTCAATAAACAACCAATACCTTTTAAGTTACCATTGCATCCTCCAATGGCTTCAAAGCTTTGAATAATGCCATCTTCAATTTCAAAATTGAATTGACGACTACAAACACCTTTTGGTGTATAACTATATTTTTCCATAAAAACCTCCATGAATTCGGCTTAACACCTTTTTACATACTACTGCAATTAATATACCACTCACAATGGATAATGCCAAAAGAATCGGCAAAAAAAGCTGCATAAAATACTGTTGATAGATCCAAGTAATCGCAATCACTTGTCCTATATTATGAAAACTAGCTCCAAGTATACTGACTCCATATATAGAAAACACTTTACTTTTATACGCAATAATCATCGCAATACAAGCTAAAATCCCACCACTTAACGATAGATAGAATGAAACCGAAAATAATGTTCCTTGCATCAAGCTTGATAAAAAAATTCGAAGCAACGAAACATAAGCCAACGATTTTTCATCATATAAATAAAGTGCAAACAACCCTGAAATATTCGCAAGCCCAATTTTATATCCTGGAACAATCATGAAGATACCAACAAAACTTTCCAACAGCTGCAATAAGATGCCCACCGCAACTAGAAAAGCTAAAATCACACTTTTTTTCACATTCATTGTATCACCGTATCCTGACTGGCTTCTTTTTCGATTTTTACCACCGTTTCATTTGGCAAACATACAATCGGAACATTGGCATCCGAAACAAATCCTTGTTTTGAACAATAATGATGCGGACTCTTTTCTTGAGTTACACGAACCTTTTTTTGTTTCACTTCAATATGCACTTTACCAATCTTTCCATCCACTACATACGATTTATCTTTTGATAAGTCGATACGTAACACCTGTTTTTCTTTCACATAGACACTCGCATAGCTGTTCGCATTTTTACTAAAAAACAAGGGAACACAAAGAAAAACAGATAAAACCATAATGCATACAATCAATATTTTATCGGCTTTTCTCATTGTACAACCACACTTACATTTTTTGTGACTGCATTGCCAAAACGATCACTGATCTTCAATTGAACATCTTGTGTAGATGCAGCTGATGTATCCACATTCGCTTCAAAAGTCACACCGGATAGATCTGTCGCATGGAAGTATGAATTCCAATCAATATTTTGACCAACACTTACAGTGATTTGACTGACTTCACTTGCACAAACAGGTGGTGTTGTATCTTTTACCTTGATCACAAACGGATACTCTTTATTCCCATCTTGAATCGCAAAATCATATTCTCCAACCACAAGATAATCCATACCCGATGTCATAAAACGATTATTTTTTTTATCTACACCAACGCTTTTTGAAACAACTTTTAATCGATTTGATCGAGAAGTATCTTTTAAATACAAAGTTGGATTGGCATAAATATCTTTACCAAGTTCAATCGTAAACATTTGTTTTTTTAATTGAACCCCCATTGAACATGCACACAATAAGAAAGATAAACCTACAATTCCTATTTTCTTAAGCATCCAACTCCTCCTTGAGATCTTTAGCCATCTGCTTCACCTTAGCCAAACGATGTTTCATGCCTGACTTTGAAATATCTTCACCAAATTCATTTTTACATTCTAAACACAATTCATTCAAATTCGCTTCCGGATACATTTTTCGAATTTGCATCGCATGCATGATTTTTTCTGGAATCACAATTTTTTTTGCGTTATTCTCCAAAAATTCAATCGCCTCTAATTGTGATTTTGCCGCTTTCAAACTCTTCACTTCATTTGCCACTTCACAATTGTCTAAACGCGTAATTTGATTATAGAAATCCCTTTGTATTCTAGAATCTTCAAATTCAAACAACGCATTGGAAGCATTACACAAACGTAAAAAATCAGCAATCTTATCTCCAGCCTTTATATATACGACATATACACTTTTTCTTTCAATTACTTTTGCAGGTAAATAAAAACGCTGCATCAATTTTTGAACACTCAATGCCAAATCCTTTTCCTGACTTGACATCTCTAAATGATAATTACTCGACTTAGGTGAATTGATACTGCCACTAGCCAAAAAACATCCCTGAAGATAGGCTCTTGCCATCTTTTCTGAACGTACCATTTTCACACTTGGCGTATATCGTAAACCTGAATCTGTCAAAATCTGAAGGTCTTCCAAAATTTCCTGTGCCTTATCAAAAACTTGAATGCGATATATATTATTTTTCTTTAACTGCATTTTTTTCAATACAGAAAGACGCGGATCTACGTCATATAATGTTTTCATAATTTGAAATACATGTTTGGCAATCGTTGCATTTTCAGTCTGAAAAGATAAATACATACCTTGCCAGTTCATATGTAAACTTGCTCGCATCTGAAAAAGGGCACATAATTGTGCCTTCATCATTTGAGCATCGATTTCTTCTTTACAAATTTCCTTTTTGATTTCGCTAGTAAAGGACAAGTCTATACCCCCTTGATTAGTTCCTCAACAACTTGTTTAACCGCCATTGGATTATGACGAATACGTCCTTTTGAATCCAAGGCCAACAAATCTCTTTGTATAATAGCATAGTCCGTTGCCTCATTTCCAATACAAATTGGATAACTCTTTTGTAAAGCATACATATCCAATACTTCCTTCGGTAACTTTGATTGATTCACAACAACTAAATCCACTGGATGTTTAAACGAATGCTTTTCAATGGCACGAATATGATCTTGCACAGTATACCCATCCGTTTCTCCAGGTTGTGACATCGCATTACAAAAATAAATCTTTTTACAAGGATTCTTTTCAATTGCTTTTGAAATATCGGAAATAATCAAGTTTGGCATAATTGAAGTATATAAAGATCCAATTCCATATATAATTAGATCCGCATTTTCGATTGCTTCAATAGCCGGCTTGTAAGCTTGTACATCTGTTTGATAAAATACATGATCAATACTATTGTATACAGTCGGAATATTTTTTTCACCACGAACCAAAGTTCCATCTTTCATCATGGCATACAAAGTGACAACATCTAGTGTACTTGGCAAAATATTTCCTTTCACATTTAAAACTCTTGAAATAGATTCAATAGCCCCCATAAAAGAACCAGTCGTATTGATCATAGCTAAAAAAATCAAATTTCCTAGATTGTGCCCACCAATATCTTTACTACCTTCAAAACGATAATTTAATAAATCTGAAAAGAAACCTTCATCTTCTTCATCGGCCATCGCACATAAAACATGACGAATATCCCCAACTGCAGGTACATTGTAAATGTCACGGATTCTTCCTGTACTACCACCATCATCTGCAACAGTAACAATAGCAGTCAAATCCACATCTTCCAATCGCTTCATGCCTTTCAACATGCTTGATAGACCTGTACCTCCACCAATCACAACTATCTTTTTCATTCTTCATCCACTCCAATGTCACGATGTGATTTAAAACAACGATATGTATCTTTATACGTATCATATAACCAGTTACAAATAGAAACCGAACGATGTTGTCCACCTGTACAACCTATCGCAACAATCATATGTGATTTATTTTGTTTCTCATATTGATTAAATACAAAATCACAATAATTCTTTAGATGAACAATAAATTCCTGTGTCTCGGTTTTATCCATAACATAATCATAAACTTCTTTTTGATTTCCCGTCTTTTCCCTCAACAAAGGATCATAGAATGGATTAGGCAAGAAACGAACGTCAATAACCATATCTGCATCTAATGGCACTCCATGCTTAAATCCAAAAGACTGAAATGTCACAGTAAATACACTTCGTTTGGCACTTTTAAAACGATGTAAAACACGACTTGCCAAAGCTGAAGTACTTAATTTTGTCGTATCAATATGAATAGTATTCTGCGAATTTTCTTGTAGATGATCCAAGAAATCACGTTCAACTTCAATCGCATCCTCTAATGTTGTAGCTAAATGATTTACAATCATTGGGTGTTGCCTTCTTGTAAAGCGATAGCGCAACAACAATTCTTCATCACTACAATCCAAAAATAAAATTTGTAGTTCTCTATTTATATTCTCAAAATAACTGACGAAAGCTTGATAATCTATAGCACTCACACTTAATGCCACATTTTTATAGTGCGTTTCATCTTTTCTTAATAATTCTTCTAAATTATCTAGTAATTCCTTAGGAAAATTATCCATACAATAATACCCTAAATCTTCCAAGGCATTCATTGCGCTTGATTTTCCAGCTCCCGACATTCCTGTCACAAGAACAATTTTATTTTCCATAATCCCACATCCTTTTTTTAAATTATACCAACAATTGAACTTGAGTACAATTTTGACTATCATATTAACAGGAGGACCACTTATGAAACCCTGTATATTTTTAGATATTGATGGTGTCATCAATCCAAACCAAAAAAAAACCACATATCATTTTGATTATAGCCTACCAAATAATCTGGCCAAGAAATTAAATCATCCCAAAATTGCAAATTTAAATGTATATTTAGTCAATCAAGTCTATTCTTGTTTTTCAAAAGAAAGTATCGCTTATTTGAAACAATTAATTGAAAAATATAATGCGCAAATTATCATCACAAGCTCTTGGAGAATTGTATACTCTCTTGATCAGCTACAAACTATGTTTGATATCTTTGACTTAGGAAAGTACATAAAGGCAACTACACCTTTAATTTCACCACGAACAAAAGCCATTCAAGAATTTATAAATGAACATAACATCACAAGCTATATCATCTTAGATGATTTTGACATGTCCAATGTTTTTGATTATCATTTTATCTATGTTCGCAATTATTTTAATGAACAAGACTATAAAAAAGCGGATTACGCTTTATTTATTCAACAAAAGGAGTTATCGAATTGAAAAAACACATCTTTACTATTCTTACAATCTGTAACATGATGCTCATATTTTACTTTTCAAATCAAAATGCTGAGCAATCCACACAAACAAGTGCCTGGTTTTTACAATTTTTACCTTTTTCAATGCACTTTATTCGTAAACTAGCCCATTTTTCAATCTATGCCTTACTTGGCTTTAACACACTCTACATGTATAAAAACTACAATGTTAAACACTACGCACTCTTTGCCCTGATGACTTGTATTCTTTATGCATGCAGCGATGAATGGCATCAGTCTTTTGTTTCTGGAAGAAGTCCACAAATCACAGATATTTGTATAGATACATGTGGTGCTTTAAGTATGATTCTTTTAAATCTTTCAATACTAAGAAAAAAGCGGTAGAGCATAAAAACTACCGCATTCTTTATTATTTCTTATATGTTTTATCCATAAACTTTTGTGCATCTACCACAAAACGACTATGAACACCTTTTCCAATTGATTTTCCATCTTGAAAAGCCTGCACTTCATAATCAATTTTGCGACCATCCACATTAACCATTTTAGCTTCAATTGTGATTGTTGCACCTAAGGGACTAGCCATATCGTGTGATACATTCATAGAAATGCCTACACTTGTTTTGCCTTCTTCTAAATCAAGACATAAACAAGCTGCTTCTTCCATCCACGCAATCATTTGTGGTGTAGCCAAGACATCCAATGAACCACTTTTCATGACAGACGCCAAATTTTGTTGTTCAACAACACGTTGAATTCGAATTGTTTTTAATTCCATGTTCATTATCCTCCCTTTGATATTTTATTCCATTGTTAAAATATTGACAATGAATTTCATTCCTATGCTAAAATAATATAAGAAATGGATATTCATTTCTAAATAGAAAGTAGGTCGTTATATGTATTCGAAACAGGAACAAAACCTAATCCTCTATCAAAAAGCTAAACAAAAAATAACTATACATTTGATTCTTTATTTTATCCTATTATGTATATACTTTTTTTTAATGGCATATTTATTTTCTAACATCGAATTTTTAAAAGTTGATGATTCTTCTTTTCACTCCATGTTAATAAAACTAAGCGCTGGACAATTAATATTATATGGCATCACCTTTGTTCTTCTTTCTTTAGGCAACAAATGGTTTCGCATCCTTTATTGGATCGATTTAGTTATCACACTATTATTGATTTATTTTCCAATACATTTACTATTATCCAATTTAAAGAGTATCCTTCCATTCTTTATTCTTATCGCTTGTATGCTCGTAAAAACAATTGCACTAAGCCAAATTGGTGGATATTTAAAGAATGATCGTTGGTGTAAGATTTATTATGATCACACCATTGAATTAGATGATGAAGATGATGATTGGGTTGAAAAACAAACGAAAAATGTAGACTACAATAAAATCAAAGAAAAATACGCAAAAGAAATGGAACAAGATGAACAAGACGATGAAGATGAATATGAAACAGAAAAAGCACCTATGACTTTACCTCAATTATCCGTTCGTTTAGGTATTATCATTTATGGTGAATTAATTTTATTCCCTATCTTGATTCAAATCTTTTCAAATCTATTCGAAAGCATGGATATGCAGAAAGTATTTGCGACAAAAGATATCTTTGTACTCTGTATCTTTACCGCATTCATATGGACCATTCCATTATTCTATATGTATTACAACCAAAAAGCTACAAAGAAAATCATCGCTTGCTGCATGATTGGTGAACTCATCCGCATTCTAGTTTATTTGCCTAGCTTTATGAAATATTACAATTCTCATGAATATTCCATTCGTGTATTTATATTCTTTATTTTGATTGACATCATTCGTTTACTCATTTTATTCACGTTCGCAATTCATGTTCTAAAATCCGAACAAGAATATGCACCAAGCCCCAGAGACTAACTCTCTGGGGTTTCTTTTACGACAATAGGTAATTCAATTGTTATTTTAGTTCCTACATCTTCTTTTGAAGTTAAATGAATATCTCCTTTATAATAATAGACAACATGCTTTACTATTGATAATCCAAGACCTGTTCCAGGTATCGTTTTGGAACGTTGTTTATCTACACGATAAAAGCGTTGAAAAATTCGATTTTGGTCTTTATTTGGAATTCCAATACCCGTATCCTCTACACTAAAATACATATTGTTTTGATTCTTTTTCAGCTCAATATCTATGCGTCCATTCACCTTATTATATTTGATCGAATTCGAAATCACATTATAAAAGATTCCTTTAATATGATCCATACTCGCAAATACTGTAAATTCTGTCGCATTCACATAAACTTTTAGGTCCATTTTCTCAATCTGTGGTTTTAAAGTTTCTACAACGGAATCTAATAACTTCTTTACTTGAATATGCGAATATGTCACTTGCATTTCTTCGGTTTCTAATTTAGAAATCGTTAAAATATCATTGATCAACTGTGTCATATGATCACTTTCTTTTAAGACACAATCCAAACACGTATCAATTTGATTACTATCTTGAATCGTATGTGAACGAATCAATTCCGTATATCCACGAATTGAAGTCAATGGTGTTTTCAACTCATGACTCGCATTACTAAAAAATTCCTGGCGAACCTTTTTTTCTTTTTCCAATCTTTCCAAATACTTTTTATTTTCTTTCGACATATTTGTCAGGGCATTTGTGATTTTATATAGTTCTGGATAATTATATGTATTAAAAGTTAAAACATCTTCTGAAATGTTTGTTGAATTAATTGTATTTGTGATATCTTGAAATGGTTCAACAATTTCATCCGCCATTTTTTTAGATAAGATAAATACAACCATAAACGATACACATATACTAAAAATAAATGGAGCCAATAAAATTGAAATAGATTGACTCAATCCATCAAAAGGCATAGCTAAACGAACAATTGTCTGATTATCTTCTTCATAATCGGCCACATATAAATAAGATCGCTGCATCGTATTTGAATGACGAATACATGTACCAGTACCTTCTTCTAAAGCTTGTTTAACTTCTTCACGTTGTAAATGCTTTTCACTGATTTTATTTTTGTAGTTATCATATAAAACCTTACCATTTCGCTTAATAATTGTGATACGAATATCTTCCGATTTAAACGTATCCCCTAAACGAGTCGTATTTAAATCATCGATTTCTAGATTTTTTATAAGCTTCACTGTATTCATTAAATACTGTCGATCTTGTGAAATGGATGCTTTGTATAAACTTACATAAAGTAAACCAAAGCCAAGAAGAAAGGTGATCAAAAATGTAATCAAGAAGGAGCGAACAATTTTCTTATGCATCATTATCTCCAGCAACCAAACGATAGCCAACTTGTCTTACGGATTGAATCCAATGTGCATATTCAATACCTAGTTTTTTTCGTAATGAATTAATATGCACATCTAACGTTCTACTTTCACCAATAAAATCATATCCCCAAATTTGGTTGATCAACTCTTCACGAGAAACGGCTCTACCTTCATTTTTAGCTAAATATTTAAGAAGTTCAAATTCTTTATATGTTAATTCAACAGGCTCTTCATGAATCGTTACAATTCGTTTATCCAAATCAATACATAATCCGTGAATTTGAATCAAACGCTCATCCTTTTTACTTCTTCTTAGTAAAGATCGAATGCGGGCTGCAAGTTCTAAAACGCTAAATGGTTTTGTCAAATAGTCATCAGCCCCTAGATCTAATCCCATGATTTTATCTAATTCTTTATCTTTTGCGCTTAATATAATAACTGGTAAATCTTTTAAGGATGCTTTCGAACGAATGAACTTTAAGATATCATACCCATTCATGCCTGGAAGCATTAAATCTAGAATGGCTAAATCGACTTTATTGTCTTGAAGATAATCATATGCATCTTTTCCATTTTCAAAATCAACTAACTCATAATTAAAACTAGCCAATGTTAATTTCAATAATTGGCGAATATTTTCATCATCTTCTACAATTAAAACTCTTTCCATATCATCAACCTCTTTTTTGTCATTTTATCATGAATGCAAGTAAAAAAGGAGTAAAGTTTATTTAACATTACTCCTTAAAAGTCAGATTTATTTTTTTAAAGATGGGTTCCAGTGTTCGTTTGGTTCTAATCCTAAGAAATCACAAACTGTAGCTGCAACATTTGACAATCCTAGATCTTCGCCTTCTTTTAATTCACATTCTGCATTATATACAATGAATGGAACTGGTGCTAATGTATGGCTAGTCTTACTTTCATCATCCGCATTACCGTGGTCTGCAGTTACTAATAAAATACCATTTACTTTATTTACAGATTCAATAACACGTGCAAGTTCTAAGTCTACAGATTCAACACCGATAATAGTTGCTGGTAAACTTCCAGTGTGTCCTACCATGTCACCATTTGGATAGTTTGTACGAATGAAATCATAGTTTCCACTTTCGATTGCTTCACACAATTTATCAGTGATTTCAGCAGCCTTCATCCAAGGTCTTTGTTCAAATGGAACTACATCACTTGGAATCTCAACATAAGTTTCTAAAGACTCATCAAATTTTTCTGAACGGTTACCATTCCAGAAATAAGTAACGTGTCCGTATTTTTGAGTTTCACTGATTGCATATTCACGAATTCCATGTTTACACAATTCTTCAGTTAATGTGTATTTGATTTTTGGTGGTTCAGTCAAATAGTTCTTTGGAATTTGTAAGTCTGCATCATATTGTAACATACCTGCAAATTTTACATTTGGAACTTTAACACGATCAAATTTATCAAATGAAGCATCTCCATCAAATGCTAAAGAGATTTCTTGAGCACGGTCACCACGGAAGTTGAATAATACTACGCTATCACCATCATCGATCGTACCTACTGGAGTACCATCTTTTGCGACAACAAATCCTGGAAGATCTTGGTCAACAACGTTTAATTCTTTACGATACGTTTCAATAGCTTCTGTAGTTGAAGCAAATTGTCTTCCTTCACCCATTACGTGAATTTTCCATCCACGTTCAACCATAGACCAGTCAGCTTCATAACGGTCCATTGTGATTTGCATACGTCCACCACCACTAGCAATGCATGCGTGGAAGTTGTCATCATTTAATTCTGCCATAAATGATTCAATATCATTTACATATTCTAAAGCTGAAGTTGCAGGAACATCACGTCCATCAAGTAATGCATGAACACGAACTTCTTTAATACCTTCATTTTTAGCTTCTTTGATCAAAGCCTTTAAGTGAGAAATATTAGAGTGTACGTTTCCATCACTTAAAAGACCGATGAAATGCATTTTGCTGTCTTTTGCATTTTCAGCTAAATCCTTCCAAGTTTTAGAATTGAAGATTTCTTTAGACTCAATATTTTCGTTAACTAATTTAGCTCCTTGAGAATAAATTTGTCCACAACCTAAAGCGTTGTGTCCAACTTCTGAGTTACCCATATCTGAATCTGTAGGAAGTCCTACTGCAAGTCCATGAGCACGAAGTTGTGTATGTGGACATTCTGCCCACAATTTATCAAGTGTTGGTTTGTTGGCTAATGCAACCGCATTGTTCTTCTTGTCTTCACGAATACCAATACCGTCCATAACAACCAATATTACTGGTCTTTTTTCCATTGTATTTTTCCTCCATTAATCGATAATAATATAACACTAACTAGGCCTTTTTTCAATGAACTCGTCTCAACAAATGAAATTTTTCACAAAAAGAAAAAGCCGATTAACGGCTTTGATAACGAGATAAAAATTGTTGTGTTCTTTCCTGTTGAGGATGCTCGAACAATTGTTCAGGCGTACCTTGTTCTGCAATGACACCTTTATCCATGAAAATAACACGATCACTAACTTCTCTGGCAAACTGCATTTCATGTGTCACAATTACCATTGTCAATCCTTCATTGGCTAGCTTTTTCATAACATCCAAAACATCCCCAACCATTTCTGGGTCTAGTGCACTAGTTGGCTCATCAAATAGTAACACTTCAGGATCCATGCACAAGGCACGCGCAATCGCAACACGCTGTTTTTGACCACCAGAAAGTTTAGTACTTGGCTTATCGGCAAACTCTTTCATTCCAACTTCATCTAAGAATTTTAAGGCTGTAGCTTTTGCCTCTTCTTTCGATTTCTTTAAGACACGAATCTGACCTAACATACAATTTTCCAATACAGTCAAATTGTTGAATAAGTTAAAACTTTGAAACACCATTCCAACCTTAGAACGATATTCATTCACATCCATTTGACCACTTAGAATGTCTTTACCATGATATAAAACATGGCCTCCATCCATTCTCTCTAATAAGTTTACACATCTTAACATTGTACTCTTACCAGATCCACTCGATCCAATAATAGTAACCACTTCTCCTTTATGAATATCGAAATCCACATCGTTCAATACTTTAAGATTTCCAAAATGTTTCTGGAGATGTTGAATTTGAATAATTGTTTCCATAATCGCTCCTCCTAACTACAGAAATCTTTCATGCTGCTTTCGCTATCCATTCTTTTTTCAAGATAATTCAATAAGAAAGAAGCAAGTGTTGTTAAAATTAAATACAAAATAGCTGAAACCAAGAATGTTTCCATAACACGATAGTTACTTCCTGCAACGGATGTTGTCTGGAAATATAGTTCCGTTACCGTAATAACATTCAACATTGAACTATCCTTAATATTTACAATCAATTGATTTCCAATTGAAGGAAATGAATTTTTAATAGCTTGTGGAAATACAACATACATCAAAGTCTGCATCGTTGTCATACCCAAAGACATAGCAGCTTCATTTTGGCCTTTATCCACAGACTGAATTCCCGAACGAATAATTTCAGCCATATAAGCACCCGTATTAATTGAGATAATAATTAAACCGGCTGTAATCGGATTCCATCCAATCACAGGTTTTCCTGCATAGTAGATAAACATGGCTTGAACCATCATTGGTGTACCTCTAAAGATCCAAATGTACAATCCTGTAATAATTCTTCCAATGTTCTTTAAAATTTTAATAGCTGTTGAATCATATTCATTGATTTCAATCGCACGAATGCCGCCGACTAATAAGCCGACGACAAATCCTGCAAACGTACCAACGAATGCGAACAACAAGGTCATCTCAATTCCATATTGGAAAAGAGGGATGTTATGAACAAATATGTTCCAAGTCTTCGCAATATCAATACGCATAATTAATCCTCTGTTGGTTGGTGTTCTACTGCATATTCCATCATTTCTTCACGTTCTTCATCTGTAATGCTATCTAATGCTTTTTGAACTTTTTTGAAGAATTCAGAATCACGAGAACCTTCTTTTAATGCGATTGAAACAGTTGTATCACAATCAAATCCATGTCCATCTGCAAATTGAACGATTGTTAAGTCTGGGTTAGCTTCTACTACACCTTTCGCAACTGCCATTTCTGCAGTAATTCCATCCACTTCATTTTGTTTTAAAGCCAAAATCATTTCAGGATAAGTAGCCTTTGGTGTTACGTGATTTACACCTTTAATTTGATCAATTACATCATCATAGTTTGTTGCTTTTTGACCAACAATATTTTTACCTGTAAATTGTTGAATATCTGTATATCCAGCTTCTTCACTATCTTTACGAACAATCATGATCATTCCCTTTGAATCATAATATGGTGTTGTAAAGTCAGCTCCTTCTTCACGTTTTTTATCCTTAGTCATACCAGCGATGATCGCATCGATTTCATCGTTCTCTAAAGCTGGAATCAAACCATCCCATGCCGTTTTCTTAATGACTAATTTCTTTCCTAATTTTTTTGCAATCTTTTTAGCTACTTGCACATCATATCCATCCGCATAACCAGCTTTACCTAATTTTACAGAAGTATCTGTTTTTTCAGATGTTTGCCAGTTAAATGGAGCATATCCACATTCCATTCCTACGACAAATGTGTCCTTATCTTCAGATGTTGTTGTGTTTGATGCACATCCTGTTAGCGCAAAAGTGCATACCATGGCAGCTGCCATTAATTTTTTAAAGTTCATATTTCTTTTTCTCCTTCTCTAATCGGCAAAGAATAGAAAAAAGCTATGCGGCATACCACATAGCTAAAAAATATCTCATTAACTATAAGATAACGCCTCTTCCTGACGAAGGAGTGTTATAAGTATTCCTTATAACCCCAAGAAATAAAATTGCCATTTCATTTCTTTCGGCATTGGTTACCTTTCAAACACTTCACAGTCTGCCAACTCCATGTTTTACTCTGATGCAATGCTGCCTCTATCTTTACTCGATTCACTTTATAGTGCTTATTATACTCGGCATATACATAGTGTCAAGAAAGAAATCGCAAATTTTCATAAAATTGTAAATATTTTCACAGTTTCTTTAAGCTTCTTTTAAGTTTTTAGAACTATTCTATATACAGAAATAAACAGTAATCAACCCAATACATATAACCCTTTCCTAATAAAAAAACTGTTTATTTCATATATTCCTATTTCTTTGGTGAGTCACAATAATAGACTCACCCCTTTTTTTTACCCAAGAAAAAAAGAAAAGCTATAAAAGCTTTCCTTAATGCGTTTCGCCAGAAACCACTTTAATATCTGTATCACTCTCTAACATAGCTTCTACAGATAGTTCAATGGCTTTGGCAATATCTTTTAAATTCATTCCAGGCGTTCCTGCTGGCTGATTCACTGTTTGTTCAGTTGCATAAGGCACATGCATAAAGCCACCTTTTACATCTTTAAATTCTGTATGACAATAATGCAATACAGAATACATCACGTCGTTACAAACATAAGTACCCGCTGTATAGCTTACGCTTGCAGGAATTCCATTTTCTTTCATCTTTTCAACCATTCTAAATACAGGAAGCATTGTAAAGTAAGCTTCAGGGCCATTTTCTACAACACTTGTCTGCAAAGGCTGATTGCCTTCATTATCGGCAATTCTAGCATTTCGAAAGTTAATACCCACCCATTCAGGTGTGACTTGACTTCTTCCGCCAGCTTGGCCAATACATAATACGTAATCTGGTTGATTCTCTTGAATTGCTTCATAAACTGCATCCGGTCCCTTTTGAAATACCGTAGGAATTTCTTTCTTAAGAATTTTTGCTCCATTAATTTCATCCGGTAATAGTTTAACGGCTTCATAAGCCGGATTGATTTTTTCTCCTCCAAAAGGATCAAAACCTGTAATCAATACTTTTTTCATATTTTATCACTCTCCTATGACATCATAATCATCATGACAATTTGTACCACTAACATAACCACCGCAACAAGCACTTGTTTTTTGATGACACCATTTTTGTCTTTCATCTCTAGAATTGCGACTGGAACCATATTAAAGTTTGCGGCCATCGGTGTACATAGTGTACCACAATATCCACAAGTTAATGCTAAAGATCCAATTATAACTGGATCTGCTCCATATTTAAGTACAAATGGTGCCCCAATACCAACTGTCATTACGGTAATTGCCGCAAAGGCATTTCCCATAATCATGGTAAATACGGCCATACCTATCGCATAAACAATAATTCCAATTGTAACATTGCCTGCAGGAATAATATTCGATACTAAACCAGAAATAACATCTCCAACACCTGCAGTTGTAAAAACAGCCCCTAAAGCAGCAAGCAACATTGGAAGCATACTTAATGGACCAACCACATCCATCATTCTTCGACAATCTTTTAAGAAGACACTAGGCGTATTTGCCTTTGAATAGATACGCAAAATGATCATAGCTACAAAAACACCAACAGTCATACCAACTAGTGGAGAAATCTTAGTAAAGAATGCAGCTAACAACGCAAATAAACCAATACAAACAGCTGGAACGAATACTTTTGAACCAATCTTCTTATTGTTTTGTTCCATTTCTTCAAGAGTAGGTTCGGGCTCATTGCCAGGTGAAACTTTCTTTAGAATTGGAGGCAATACCAAGATAATCAACAAGATACCATCAACCAAGGCTGGTAACCATTTGCCTAGCACAAACATAAGTCCTAGATCAAACCAGAAAATAAATGAACCAACACTATTTTTATTTTCTTTATCTTTTAGATTTTTAAAGGCAACATACATAGAAATCAACCCAATTAGACAATACATGACTTCTAATAGTTTATCTGAAAGTGTAACATCCACACTAGTATAGAATTGAATTGGATTCATTATTTAGTCTCCTTTCTAGATAGTTGTTTATCTTTAAGGTAGTAATATACGATTGCGACAGCTACCGCAATAATTGCCACTGGAATCTGTACTTTCATTAAATCGACTAATTCAACATCATATCCTAACTCAGCTAATGTAGATTGCACTAAAATCATTCCACTTGTTCCTACAAATAAAACTTGTCCAAAGAACCATGCGATATTTTCCATACCACTTGCCATTCCTTTTAAGTTTTCTTCATACTTTTCACTCATCTTTTTACCATTTTTCTTAGCTGCAGCCGTTGCCATAGGCAAGACAATAGGACGAACAAATCCGGCAACGCCACCAAAGCTTACATTAAATGCCGCAAAGACTAGACGGAATACACCATAAATCGCAAGAACAACACCAGCTGATGCATTTTTGAATTTCTTCATTAAATTAGCAGCTGCCTGTTTTAAACCATTTCTTTCTAATGTTCCCGTAACAACCATGACCATCACAAACACGCACATACTGCGGTTAGCGACAAAACTAGATCCAAGCGTTTCCAAGAAAGTCACTGGATTCATTCCTGCAACAAGTGCAGTCACAATAGCGGCAATCATAATAATCAAAATCGAATCCAATTTTAATACAAATCCGATTACGACAATTAGAATGCCTAACAATTTCAATAATTCCATAATCTTTCATTCTCTCTTTCATATTTCTTACAGAAATTTACATCCGAAATTATACCATATTCATCAAAAAAAATAAAAAAAGCATGTAAAATTTCTTTTACATAGCTTAATTGCGGTCTATTTAGCTTGTTTCTTGACTACTCAGGAAAAATAT
>NZ_CAKVJB010000010.1 GCF_934754935.1 uncultured Holdemanella sp.
ATGCAGGTGTAGTTCAATGGTAGAACTTCAGCCTTCCAAGCTGACTACGTGAGTTCGATTCTCATCACCTGCTCCATGTAAAACATCTACTCGCAAATGCGAGTTTTTTTATATTTAAAACGCCAAGGAATTACTCCTTGGCATCATTTATAAACGCATATACATCTTCATAAATCATTTGATTCTCTTTTTCATTTAAGATTTCATGTTTTAAAGTCGGATATAATTTACTAGAAACATTCTTATATCCAACACTCACTAAAAATTGTTTCAACTGTTCAAACTTATCTTTACCCTGAATGACCGGATCTTCTTGACCTGCAATCATCAAGATTGGCAATTCACTATTCGTTACCTTCCAATCCTTTTTATCAAATGCTTTCACCATCAATTGAAATAAGTTTATAAAACCATTTGTCGTAAATAAAAAGCCACACAATTCATCCGCTTCATACTGATCCACATTCTCTGAATTTTTACTCAACCAACGATTTTCTGATTCATACCCCGCAAAAGCCATCTTATTCAATAGTCCATTGCCTTTCTTGTCCTTGTAGAAAGGCTTTATT
The DNA here is from genome assembly GCF_934754935.1 of uncultured Holdemanella sp. Taxonomy (GTDB): domain Bacteria; phylum Bacillota_I; class Bacilli_A; order Erysipelotrichales; family Erysipelotrichaceae; genus Holdemanella. Next base: position 570 of record NZ_CAKVJB010000010.1, read on the forward strand.
ATTTTCGCTAATGCCAAACCAAGACTAGCAGCCGAATTTTCTGTTGGAGGACCACACAAAATCAAACGATTAATATACCCATCATATTTTTTTAAGTAACAACGAGCTACTAAAGTCCCCATACTATGACTAAATAAAGTAACCTCTAATCCAGGATACATATCACACACATACTCCGTGACCTGAAATAAATCATACACAATATAATCGGCATTTTCAGTATAGAAATATCCATAATCATTCTTTGACTTTACACTAGCACCATGCCCTCTATGATCATGAATCACACAAATATAGCCTCTTTCATTTAAATACTGCATAAAATCAAAATAACGCTCTTTATGCTCCGCCATTCCATGTGAAAACTGTACGATTCCTTTTGGATTATCACACTCCATGATCGCAATCTCTAACTTTAATCCATCTTGTTTCGATGTAATTTTTTTAATTATCATATTATAGTACCTACATATCTTTCTTATACTCATTGTACCAAAAATTAAACAATCAAAAACTAAACAAATACAAAAAAAAGACCATTTTTTAAATGGTCCAACTAGTTTTCACTAATTTCTACTTTGACTTTGTGATCTGCTTCCACATCAAAAGTAATCTTTGCGAAGTCATCTAAATGATTTGTGACAATATTATGAACTTGATCAAATACTTCATCCTCTTTTTCTTCAGACTTGCAATCATATTCAATAGATGTAACTGTGTGCTTTTTAATTTTTACATCTTTTAATTCTTCTAACATTGATTTCATAGCTATCTACCTCGATATAAGTCTATCACTTATTAAATCCAGTTGTCAAATTTATGCATGAAGCCAATCTACCCTATGATAATAAATAAAGAAAGTAATACTTGATAAAGACCAAGTAATCGGATAGATCCAATATACACACCAAATATTATGCACTAAAGCTCCCATAATTGTAAGACCTGCAACACGTACGAAGCACCAACAAACCATCATAACAATCATTGGAACCATAGATTTACCAGCTCCTCTTAAGATAGCCGATACACAATGTGAATAAGCTAATAAACAAAAGAAGAATGCACTGGTTTGTCCTCGCAATGTACCAAACTGAATAACTTCAGGTGTCGCATCAAAAGCTGCAATAAATTGAGAACCAAACACAAAAATAATCACACCAATGATTTCCGCCAAAGTCATCGAACAAATCATACCAAACTTAGCACCTTTTAAAACACGATCATACTGACGAGCTCCTAAGTTTTGTCCAACAAAAGTCGTAAGTGCCATTGTAAAACTTGTGATTGGCAAGAACGCAAAACCTTCAATCTTTGAATAAGCACCGCAACCTGCCATAGCCATATCGCCAAAAGAGTTGATATTCGATTGAACAACTACATTAGCTAGTCCAATAATGGAATTCTGAAATCCACTAGGCAAACCATACTTTAAGATTTCTCCTAGAAGTTCTTTATGAATCTTTATCTCAGAAAGAACAATACGATGTGTTCCCTTTGTCGTCAACAATAAATATAAACAAAGACCTGCCGAAATATATTGTGAGATAATCGTAGCTAGAGCAGCGGATCCTACTCCCATTTTAAGAACCGCAATAAAGAACAAGTCCAATACAATATTCACAACACTTGAAATAATCAAATAATAAAGTGAGTGCTTACTATCTCCTACAGCCTGTAAAATACCTACAAAAAAGTTATACATAATCGATCCAAAAGAACCTAAGAAATATATTTTAAAATAAGTTACAGAAGCATCCATTACACTTTCTGGTGTTGACATCCATTGAAGCAATGTTGGTGTAAAAAAGATACCTACAAGCGTCATAATAAAACTGACAATCAATCCAAACGCAACTGTTGTATGGATTGCACTTTGCATACGTTCTATTTCTCTTGCCCCAAAATATCGTGAAATGACTACACCTGCACCAATCGCAACCCCATTAAAGAAACCAATCATCAAGAATATAATGTTACCACTTGAACTTACAGCTGCAAGTGCCTGACTTCCTAAAAAGTTTCCAACAATCAATGAATCCACCGTATTGTACAATTGTTGAAATAAGTTTCCTAATAAAATAGGTAACGCAAAGAAAACCATCTGTTTAGGAATCGAGCCCGATGTCATTAACTTTTGTCCTTGTGCCAATCCTAACACCTCCTATGTTACTAAAAGAAAAGGAAGTTTAAACTTCCTTGTAAAAACTTTGTAGATGACTACAAGAAGAGTCAAACTGTTCTTTTTCTTCTTTTGTCATTTCAATCTCTACAACCTCTTTGACACCTGTCGCATCCAAAATAGCAGGAACACTAGTGAATACTCCATCTTGTCCATATTGACCATCTAAATAAGTAGAAACTGGAAGAACTACAGATTCGTTAAACATCAACGCACGAACAATACGTGTTGTACTTGCGGCAATACCATAACAAGTATTTCCTTTACGGTTAAAGATTTCCCAACCATCTTTCTTTACGGCTTCATGGATACTATCAAACATTCCCTCATTCATACGAGTTGGATTATCTTTAATGATTTGATAAATATCTTTACCACCAACACGAACTGTACTCCATGGAATCATTTCACTATCTCCATGCTCACCTAAAACATACGCATGAATACTCTTTGGATCTACATCAATACAATCGGCAATATGACATTGTAAACGTGCTGAATCCAATAATGTACCCGATCCAATGATTTGATTAGCTGGTAAACCAGAAACTTTATAAGCCACATACGTCATAATATCCACTGGATTCGATACAACGACAATAAAGCCATCAAAACCATTTTCCATAGCACTCGATACAATGCTCGTCACGATCTTAGAACTTGATTTTAAAGCCACTAAACGATCATTTTCCTTGCCCATTGGAGCACTTGCTGTAATGACTAAAACATCAGCATCTTTACAATCTGTATAATCCCCCAATTTGATTTCCATATTACGATTCATAAAGGCAATACTATGAATCATATCCAAAGTTTCCCCTTTAGCTCTTTCTGTATTCATATCAATTAAAACAATTTCATCACAAATTCCTTGGTTGATCATGCAGAAAGCTGTACTTGCACCTACATTTCCCGCACCAACAATAACTACTTTTCTCTTTTTAATCATAATGGCTCCTCCTACAAAAATTTAGAGATATATCCCTGTATAAATATTACCAAAATAATAACAGGAATGATATATGAAACATAGAAACCTACTTGTTTAGGAAAAGAGATTCCCTCACCACAATTGGCTTCCTTTAAAAAGTTTTTAAATCCCCATCCATATTTAGATGTGCAAAACAATACATAACAAAGTGATCCTAGTGGCAATAAATTATTCGATACAATGAAATCTTCTAAATCCTGAATCGTTGTACCAGCACCTAATGGTTGAATAAAAGACAACACATTAAATCCCAATGCGCAAGGTAAAGATAGCACAAAGACAAGTACAAAACTTACTTTGATCGTTTTTGAATGAGACCATCCTGTCCATTCCATTGTCATAGTGATAATATTTTCAAATACCGCAATAATTGTAGTTAATGCCGCAAAACTTAAAAACAAGAAGAACAAAGCACCCCATACATTACCAAACTGCATATTCGCAAAGATATTAGGTAATGTCTGAAAAATCAATCCAGGACCTTGACCAGGATCCACATTATACGCAAAACATGCCGGTATCACAATAAAGCCTGCAACCAATGCGACAAATGTATCTAAACATACTACTGTAATGGCTTCTGAAGTTAATTTCTTACTTTTATCAATATAGCTGCCAAATATCGCAATAGCACCAATGCCTAAACTCAAAGTAAAGAAAGCTTGTCCCATAGCCGCAAATACGACTTCCGATACATTTTGCATCTTTGAAAAATCAGGCAATAAATAAAATTTAACACCAGCCATGGCTCCTGGCAAAATAAGTGAACGTACTGCTAATATCAGCATCAATGCCAATAAGCACAACATCATATACTTTGATACTTTTTCAACACCATTCTGCAAACCTTTTGAACAAATGAAAAAGCCAATACATACGACTAGAAACATCATGCCAACCTGAATCAAAGGATTGGACAACATCAAACCAAACTCACCATTAATTTGACTTGCGTTTAAGCCATTAAAATCCCCTATCAACATCTTATAAAAATAATAGAATAACCAACCACATACAGATGTATAAAACATCATCAATATATAGTTACCCGCCATGGCCACATATTTCATAAAATGCCACTTCGTACCTTTTGGCTCTAATACATCAAAAGATAAGGCTGCACTTTTTTGACTGGCACGACCTACCGAATACTCCATAACCATAACGGGCAATCCTAATATGACTAGAAAAAATAAATAAATTAAGACAAAAGCAGCTCCTCCATATTGTCCTACAATATATGGAAAGCGCCAAACATTGCCAATTCCAATGGCGCATCCTGCACTAATTAAAATAAATCCTAAACGATTTGAAAACCGATCTCTCATCCTGTTATCTCCCTATAAAAACAATCTAAACAACCTATATACCTTCCATTCCAAGGTTTCATTCTTCCACAATAATGAATAATTACACTATTTTGTTTCACCCAATCCAAATCCATCTTATTTCTTGGATTTCTTAAATTATAAAAATTCATCATTCTTTCACTCAAATTATATTTACGATAATCCACAAGTTTAGTTTTATCCCCATATAATGCCGTTAATACATCTTGATCAAAAAGTACTAGTTTTTTCTTATATGTATTCACATAATTTAAGATATCTTGCTTATTCAATTGTTTACGTAACGCTATTAAGTTCATCAACAAAACCCCAGTATTGATATATGGAACATCTTCATTTAACCCTAATCTTTTCGCATTTAAATGCGTCATATTCTCACTCACATGACTACATGCGATATAAAGATTGTCTTCAAAATCCATATTATACAATTCCTTTAAACTTTGAATCACCACAATATCCACATCTAAGTATAGAATTCGATCCAATGAAGCCGGCAACAAATCCGATGCGAATAATCGATAATATATTTCTAAAGGATATCTAGATGAAATAGGAAATTCTTTAAATTCTTCTTCCTTTACTTCAATAAAATGAAATGTACATCCTAAAAAAGCATTTCTTAAATCATCCATATGTTCTTGATCCAAATCATGATGCAGAATATAAAAATCAATATTCTTGTCAAAACGAACGATGGAACGTATACATATCTTTGTCAAATCTATGAATTTTGCGTTAATTGAAAATAAAATGTTCATAAAATGATTTTATCACAAAATTAATTGAAAATCTTTTCATAAAATATGATACAATACTTACATTGAGGAGAAGATGATAATATGAAACTTATTATACCCGAAAACTACGATCCAGTATTAACTGTTCGAGAAACACAAGAAGCCATTAAATATATTCGTGACACATTTCAATATGAATTTGGTAAGGAATTAAATCTTTCTAGAATTTCTGCACCTTTATATGTCACACAAAGTTCTGGTTTAAATGACAACTTAAATGGTATAGAAAAACCCGTATCTTTTACCATGAAAGAATTGCCAGGCGAACAATTAGAAGTTGTACACTCTTTGGCAAAATGGAAACGTATGGCTTTGAAGAAATATGGTTTTAAACTACATGAAGGCTTATACACAAATATGAATGCCATTCGTAAAGATGAGGAATTAGATAACATTCACTCTACATATGTTGATCAATGGGACTGGGAAAAAATCATTTCTAAAAATGAGCGTACCCAACAAACACTAGAAGAACATGTTCGTACGATTTTTAAAGTCATTAAACACATGGAACATGAAGTATGGTACAAATATCCTCAGGCTGTGAATCATTTACCAGATGATATTTTCTTTATCACTACCCAAGAACTATTGGATATGTATCCAAATATGAACGCAAAAGAAAGAGAAAATGCCATCACAAAAGAACATGGCTGTGTATTTGTGATGCAGATTGGTGATAAGTTATCAAATAATGAAAAGCACGATGGCCGTGCACCAGACTATGATGACTGGACATTAAATGGAGATATTCTTTTCTGGTATGAACCGCTACAAAGTGCTCTAGAAATCTCTTCTATGGGTATTCGTGTGGATGAAGATACTTTACTTGAACAATTAAAAAAAGAAAATTGCCTAGAAAGATGTGAATTACCTTTCCATAAAGCCATTCTAAATAAAGAATTACCATATACATTAGGTGGAGGAATCGGTCAATCAAGACTTTGTATGCTTCTACTAAAAAAAGCACATATCGGAGAAGTCCAAGCCAGCTTATGGCCTGAAGACATGGTCGATACATGCTTAAAAAATAATATTCAAATTTTGTAGGACAATCGTCCTACTTTTTTATTATCGTTCCGTTGGGATTTGAAATATAGTTTCCATACACTAAATCCGATAATGCACATCCATCAAGCGTTATATTTCCATCACAAACGGTGATTGACCCATCTACACCTTCATAAAATCCATCATATATGAATGCACCATCAAATAGTAAACCATCCATGATGTTGTGTTTAATATCAATATCATCACATATTACACTAACAGTACATTGATCTTTCTTTGTACTGTTTTTTAAATGTGTATAATAAGCTCTTCCTAAATCAAAATACTTTTCCACACTATTCTCCTAAAGAAAAGGAATAGGCATTCACCTACTCCTTAAATCTTATTCTTCAGATTGGATATCGATTGAACCATTATCTGTAGTTTCTGCATCTTGTAGAATAGATTCTTCTACTGAAGCATCTACAGTATCCATCATATCTTTATCATCAGATCCTGATACTAATTTATCAAATTTTTCAGAATCCTCATTGTGAACTTCATTCATACGTGCAATACGTTTGTCACGAAGTTCTTTTGCCTTTGCAGCAACGATTTCATTCTGAGGACGATCACCTTGACATCCTGTACCAGCTGGAATCAATTTACCAATGATAACATTTTCTTTCAAACCAATTAAGTGGTCAACTTTACCCTTAATTGTCGCATCTGTAAGAACTTTTGTAGTTTCCTGGAATGAAGCGGCAGATAAGAAAGAATCTGTTTCAACAGAAGATTTAGAAATACCTAGTAATACAGGTTTGAAAGTAGCTGGAGTTTTTCCACTTAATAAAGCTTCACGGTTAATTTTTGTGATGTTGTTAAGTGACAATTGAACACCAACATTCAAATCAGTGTCTCCACTATCTACAACGATTACTTTCTTCATCATCTGTTTAATCATTACTTCCAAGTGCTTATCGCTAATTTCGATACCTTGGCTTTGGTATACTTTCTTAACTTCTTTTAAGATGTAGTCTTGAACTTCACGTACACCAGCAACACGTAACAATTCTTTTGGATCTAATGGACCTTCAGTCAACGCAACACCGGCTTCGATCTTAGCACCGATCTGAACCCATGGACGCATTGATTGGTTCGCATTGATTTTATGAGAAACACTTTCGTGTTCATTTGTGATAATAACTTCTTGGCGCATTGTTCCTTCAATACGTTCGATTGAAGTGATTTCACCAGAAATCTGAGCAATTACCGCAACACCTTTTGGACAACGAGCTTCGAACAATTCTTCAACACGAGGCAAACCTTGAGTAATATCTTCTGCACCGGCACCGGCAACACCACCTGTATGGAATGTACGCATTGTTAACTGTGTACCTGGTTCACCGATAGATTGGGCAGCCATGATACCAATAGCTTCACCAACTTCAACGTCTTTACCAGTAGCCATGTTACGTCCATAACATTTACGACAAATACCTAAACGAGACTTACAAGTAAATACAGAACGGATATACATTCCTGTAACACCAGCATCTACAATTTTCTTTGCAAGTTCATCTGTGATAAATTCATCACTCGCAATAATTAATTCACCAGTTTTTGGATCTGTTACATCTTGTTTTGAATAACGACCAACTAAACGATCTTGTAATGGTTCGATTACAGAGTTTGTCTTACGATCCATTAAAGTTTCGACCCAGTAACCCTTATCTGTACCACAATCATCTTCTTTGATAATTACATCTTGTGCAACATCAACCAAACGACGAGTTAAGTAACCAGATTCGGCTGTCTTCAAGGCAGTATCGGTTAAACCTTTACGCACACCGTGAGTCGAGATAAAGAACTCACTTACGTTCAATCCTTCACGGAAACAAGAGTAAATAGGAACTTCTATGATAGTTGGAACATATTCACCAGCACCAGCTTTGGCATGACCTGGCTTAGCCATTAAACCACGCATACCGGCTAACTGAGTAAAGTTTGACGCGTTACCACGAGCACCAGAAGTCGCCATCATGTTGATTGGGTTTTTACGAGGTAAGTTTTTCATCAATGATGTAACGATCTTATCTTTTTGATCATCCCACATCTTAGATAAATGACGTTCCCATTCTTCCATCGTCAACATACCCTTACGTTGTAAGTGTTTTAATTGATCGGCTTTTACACGACCCTCATCGATATATTCATCTTTGTGAGGAGCCACTTCGATATCAGATAGGGCAACTGTAATACCAGCCACTGTTGAATATTCAAATCCTAATGATTTGATTTGGTCAAGAATTTCAGCTGTTTGATCAGCATCATAACGTTTGAAGACTTCGGCAATAACTTTACCTAAATCTTTTTTCTTAACCGCATCCACTAAAGGCATAGCTTCGATATATTCTTTAATGTTTTGTCCTGGAGAAACAAAATATTTATCAGGAGTACTTACAAAGTTTTCCTTACTAACCTCATTGATATAAGGGAAATCTTCAGGGAACATTGAGTTGAATACAATCTTACCAACAGTTGTAATTAAATAATCATTTTTATGTTTTTCATCAAATGATGTTTTATGCATGTTGCATACAGGCAATGCGATACGAGTGTGAAGGTGAACTTGTTTTGACTGATAAGCCATCATAACTTCATCTTCATCTGTATATACATGACCTTCACTTTCACCAAAACGGTGCCAGTGAGCTGCTTCTAATGGGCAGCCAACTTCTTCGTAGTGTTTAGCTTCTGCAAAGAATTCATCTTTTGTTTCTTCCATTGTTAAATAGAAGTTACCCATAACCATATCCTGTCCTGGCGTAACGATAGGTTTACCATCTTTAGGACCTAAGATATTGTGAGAACCTAACATCATAACTAATGCTTCGGCACGAGCTTCTTCTCCTAATGGAACGTGGATGGCCATCTGGTCACCATCGAAGTCGGCGTTGAACGCAGTACAGACCAATGGGTGAAGACGCATTGCACGTCCTTCTACTAATTTAGGCAAGAAAGCCTGAATACCCAAACGGTGTAATGTAGGCGCACGGTTCATCAATACTGGATAGCCATCGATTACTTTTTCAACAACATCCCAGATACGAGGATCACGACGTTCGATTAATTTTTCTGCATTTTTAGGATTTTGAGCCAATCCTTGATTTACGATTTCATTAATAATAAATGGTTTAAACAAGTTAACTGCCATTTCACGTGGAATACCACATTGGTACATTTTCAAATCTGGTCCTACGGCAATTACTGAACGACCAGAGAAGTCAACACGCTTACCTAATAAGTTTTGACGGAAACGACCTTGTTTACCTTTTAATGAGTGAGACAATGATTTTAATGCACGTCCACCAGCACCTGTAATAGGTTTTGAACGACGACCATTGTCAATCAACGCATCTACAGATTCCTGTAACATACGCTTTTCGTTTTGAACGATGATATTTGGAGTACCCAAATCTAACAATTTACGTAAACGATTATTACGAGTGATAACACGACGATATAAATCATTTAAGTCACTTGTCGCAAAACGACCACCATCCAATTGAAGCATTGGACGTAAATCAGGAGGTATTACCGGAATATTAGTCAGAATCATCCATTCTGGTAAGTTTTCACTATTACGGAATGCATTGATTGTATCTAAACGCTTGATTAATTTCTTACGTTTTTCACCTTGTGCTTTTTCAAGTGCATCTTGTACTTCTTGATATTCTGATTCTAAATCTACATCTTGTAATAGACGAAGTACAGCTTCAGCACCTGTTTGAGCTGTAAATCCTGTTGAACCATAGATAGCTTGGTTTTCACGGAATTCACGTTCAGAAAGAATTTGTTTATAAGCTAAACCAGATTCTTTTGGATCTGTAACAATGTAGCTAACAAAGTATACAACTTCTTCTAATTGTTTTGGTGTTACATCCAACAACAATGCCATACGGCTAGGAATACCACGTAAATACCAAATATGAGCTACTGGTGCAGCCAAATGGATGTGGCCCATACGCTCACGTCTTACGCTTGCCTTTGTGATTTCTACACCACAACGGTCACATACAACACCTTTAAAACGTACTTTTTTATATTTTCCACAAGCACATTCCCAGTCCTTAGTTGGACCGAAAATGCGTTCGCAGAATAAACCATCACGTTCAGCTTTTTGTGAACGATAGTTAATTGTCTCAGGCTTAGTTACTTCACCATGACTCCATTTCAAAATCGTTTCTGGACTCGCTAAGCGAACCTGAATCGAGGCAAAATTGTTAATACTCATATTTTATACTACGCCTCCTCTTCTTCATTATTTTCTTCTTCAATATCGTCGACTAACTCTTCCTTTTGTTCTTCCTGTAATAAAGGTTGAACTGGATGAGCATCCTGGTCATCATCATCTAATGTGATGTCAACCTCGTTATTGTTTTCATCTAACAAACGAATATCGATTGCTAGACCTTGTAATTCGTGCATTAATACACGGAATGATTCTGGAACACCTGGTTCTGGAATGTCTTTACCTTTGATAATAGCTTCATAAGTCTTGATACGACCTTGAATATCATCGGATTTAATTGTCAAGATTTCTTGTAATGTGTGGGCAGCACCATATGCTTCCAATGCCCAAACTTCCATCTCTCCAAATCTCTGACCACCATTTTGAGCTTTACCACCCAAAGGTTGTTGAGTTACTAAAGAGTATGGTCCTGTGGCACGAGCATGTAACTTATCGTCAACCATGTGGGCCAACTTGATCATGTACATTACACCGACACTAATACGTTCGTCAAATGGTTGTCCAGTTTGTCCATCGTATAATACCTGTTTTCCATCGACAGTCATGCTTGCTTCGCGCATTACATCTTGCAAGTCTTCATTTGATAAACCATCAAATACAGAAGTAGAGAATTTAACACCTAATTTACGAGCTGCATAACCTAAGTGGATTTCTAAAATCTGTCCGATGTTCATACGAGAAGGTACACCGAATGGGTTCAACAAGATATCAACTGGATGTCCATCCGCCATAAATGGCATATCTTCGATAGGTAAGATCTTAGAGATGACACCCTTGTTACCGTGACGACCAGACATTTTATCACCTTCAGAAATCTTACGTTTCTGAACGATATATACTTTAACACGCATATTTACTCCAGGAGGAAGATCCGATCCATCTCCACGTTTAAATACACGAATAGAATGAACAATACCAGCACCACCATGAGGTACTTTCAATGAATTGTCACGAACTTCACGTGATTTTTCACCAAAGATTGCTAATAATAATTTTTCTTCTGGACTAACTTCGCTTTGTCCTTTTGGAGTAACCTTACCAACTAAGATATCTCCTTCTTTTACTTCGGCACCAACCATAATGATACCGTTTGAATCTAATTTACGAACAGCTGCTTCACTAACGTTAGGAATATCACGAGTGATTTCTTCAGGACCTAACTTCGTTTCACGGCAGTCAATATCATATTCTTCTACGTGGATTGAAGTATATACATCATCACTAACCATACGCTCTGACATGATGATGGCATCCTCGTAGTTATATCCATGCCATGTTGTATATGCGATAACAACGTTTTGACCTAATGCCAATTCACCATTTTGCATACTTGGACCATCGGCTAAGATATCACCTTTTTCAACCTTTTCTCCAACTTCTACGATTGGACGTTGGTTGATACAAGTACTAGCGTTTGAACGAGCAAACTTACGTAATTGATAAGTGTGGTTTTCACCTTCATTATCTTTAACAACGATACGCAAACCATCTACATATTCAACAACACCATCTTGTTTTGCGACAATACCTACACCAGAGTCTTTGGCAATCTTATATTCAATACCAGTACCAACATAAGGTGAATGAGGAACTAATAATGGAACGGCCTGACGCTGCATGTTGGCACCCATTAAGGCACGAGACGCATCATCGTTTTCCAAGAATGGAACACAGGCAGTCGCAACAGATACGATCTGTTTTGGACTGACGTCGGCAAGTTCTACTTCTTCACGATCGGCGATAATTGTTTCACCAGCCTTACGAGCTACGACACGTTCATTTACTAAATGACCATCACGAACCTCATTGGCCTGCGCAATTACATAATCCGCTTCTTCATCCGCGCTTAAGTAAACAGTATCTTCACTAACTGTACCATCTTCATTTACCTTACGATAAGGTGTTTGGATAAATCCATATTCATTGATACGAGCATAAGTTGTTAAGTTGTTGATCAAACCGATGTTTGGTCCTTCAGGTGTTTCGATTGGACAAATACGACCATAGTGAGAGTTGTGAACGTCACGAACTTCGAAACTTGCACGGTCACGACTGATACCACCTGGACCTAAAGCTGAAATACGACGTTTGTTTGTCAACTCAGCTAGAGGGTTTTGTTGATCCATGAACTGTAATAACTGTGAACTAGAGAAGAATTCTTTAATTGCAGCTGTCAAAGGACGAATGTTAGTCAATTTTCTTGGCGTTAAACTATCCATTTCTTGAATTGACATACGTTCTTTAACAACACGTTCCATACGAGATAAACCAATACGGAATTGGTTTTGGATCAATTCACCAACAGAACGAATACGACGGTTACCTAACATATCGATATCATCTGTTGTTCCTACACCTTCCATAACATTTAAGCTATATGAGAAGAATGCATACATATCTGAAACTGTAATTGTGTGTTTATTTGCGAATGGGTCATTTCCAGCAACACGTACTTCATCCCCATTGTTGTCAATAATATATACTTCTTGAACACATGCACCAATCAACCATGCTGTGATATCTTCACTTAAAGCACGTTGTTTCACTTGTGTTTCAACATCACTATCGATGGCATCTGGACTTACACCAACCATATAACGGTTCGCAACTAATTCCATATCTGCATCAACAATATCTTCACCTTGAGCATTTGTTAAACGTCCAAGAGCATATAAACGTTGACCATAGTTAAATACAGAATCCATATTTTCAGCTGTTAATTTAACTGGTTGTGCAAACAATCCTGCAAAAATTTCAACATTTTCAACAACCTTTTGGATTGCTAAAACATCTTGTTCAGTTAATACTGTACCAGCATCTAAATAAGCATCTTCTGTTTCCACATCACTAGCCAATACACGACCAATTAAGCCTGTAGTCCAGCTTGTTGGAATTGAAACGATATCTTCTTCATGGAATTCTGAGCGGAATGGATATGCGACACAATAAGTACCTTTAGCCAATTCTTCACGCAATGCATTTCTTTCATCACGGTGAACCATTGTACCTTTTTCCATGAATACGTTGCCATTTACATCAACAATATCATGAGCAAGGCTCATACCATACATACGATCGATCGCATTTAATTTCTTACGTAATTTATAACGGCCAGCCTTTGTCAAGTCATAACGACGGTGATCAAAGAATTTAGCCTGCATCAAAGTGATTGATCCATCTAATGTTGGGATTTCATCACTTCTTTGGTTTTCATAGAAAGAAAGTAAAGCTTCCTGTGTTGTTTTTACTTTATCATTCAATAAAGAATTTTCGATTTCTTCATATTTACCGAAGAAAGCAGTATACAACAACAAATACATATTCATGTATTCGCGATCTTCTGCATCTGTAGCTACATCAGACCAGTTACGTCCCATTGCACGTAAGAATGTTTCCATCATTGATGTATCGTGAGTATCTTCATTTACTCCAATATTCAAAGACATACCAATCGCCTTGAATAAAATACTGAATAATACTTTACGACGACGGTCAATAGAAACGTTGATCAAACGTCCATTTGTAGTTTTCTTTTGTTCAGTCATGAACTCTAACCAAGTACCACGACTTGGAATTAATTCACAGCTAAAGTTTTGTTTACCAGTCTTTTCATCATAACTGTCCGCAAAATATGCACCAGGAGAACGTACGATCTGACTAACGATTACACGTTCTGCACCATTGATGATGAATGTACCAGTTTCTGTCATTAAAGGGAAATCCCCTAAATATACTTCTTCACTCTTAGTTACTACTTCACCCGTTTCTGAGTCAGTAACTTCTAATTCCATATCTGCATATAGAGGTGCTGCAAAGTTGCATTCTCTATACATAGATTCTTCAGCGTTATATTTTGGTTCTTCAAAATGATAACGTAAGAAATTTAAGCGAATGTTTTTTCCATAGTTTTCAATTGGATAGATTTCTTCAAATACTTCTTGGATACCTTGTTGCGTAAACCATTTAAATGAATCTGTCTGGATTTCGACAAGATTAGGTAACTCTAATTTACCACTAACCTTTGAGTAATCTCGGCGGGAAGATTTTTTTCCACACGAGACAATACGATATGCTTTGTTGTTGTCCATGCATGCCATCCTTTCGTTCGAATTTGTACTATACTAGGAAGTTTTCATCCGAAAACTTACACTATTATGCAATTTATTATACTACTAGTAAAACTACCAAAAGTCAAGAAAAACTTGACAAAATCGTAAAAATGGGTTATAAATATTGCCTATCCCTTTTAAGCACCTTCACAAACTAGGTGCTTTTTTATTTGTCCATTTTGACAACCCTTCTATTTATGCATACAATAAAGAAGTTTAAAGGAGTACTCAATGAAAAAAATATTAACTATCATCTTAACTTGTTTTTTAACCCTTAGCCTTGCAGGATGCTCTAGCAAAAAGAACGACGATGACATCCTTGCATTCTTCAATGCGTTAGATAATACACTAAATTTAAAAAGTGCCCAAATCAATGGATCACTTACAATGAAAGATTCAAAATTAAATATTGATGCGCAAATTCTTCAAAAAGACGACTTACAAGTTTCAAGCTCCATCGGTCTTGTCGCAGGGAAAAATGTGCAAAATGACTTTTTGAACTTTTATATCAAAGATGGAAAAACATATTTAAATTCTATGGGAACCAAAACCCAAAGTACAGTTGATAAAATTGGATTAAAACAAAATTCAAAATTAAATACATACAACCCATTTCTAGATTTAACCGATGATCAACTATGTGAATTGTTTGATTCTTCTAAAAAAGAAAATGACACCTACACATTTAAAGTCAACACGAGCAAATTAGCAACCCTACTCGATAACATGGGATCTGTCAAACTGGATAATGCAACGCTTGAAGCAACCATCAAAAACAAGAAAATATCTCACCTTGTATTAAGCTTTACAGGAACACAAACCGTAGATGATGCTAGTGCTGATATTGATGTTTCAATTGAACTAAGCATCAAAAAACTAAATAAGATCAACTTCCCAAATGATTTAGACGATTATAAAAACGAAACTGCAGAAGATTAATTCCTCTGCAGTCTTTTTATTTATTCGCTTTTTCTTCAATCTCTTTTTGCTTTTGCATAACCTCATTAATTTTTTCTTGAATTAAATGAGCATATGCATCAGCACCAGGTTCCATTGGATGGATTCCATCCTCTTCTAATAAATCTGTATGCTGAGAAATATAAGAATTCCAATCAATCAGTGTAATATTTGAATGTTTTTTAGCTAATTCCTGTAAATATTCATTATTGCTAGCTTCCCATTCAACACCTGGTGCATATACATTGACCCAGAAAATAGATTTATCTGAACCAATCATTTCTAATGTTTGTTCAACCGTACTCTCATCCAAAACACCATTCGTTCCTAGTGACATCACAACTGTATTATGCACAGCTCCTTTTGACTCATACCAACGTAACACATCTGGTGCTTGTGACATTTGTCTTGAAACAGCCGCATCGACAGTTGCATCTGGGTAAATAGCTTGAATATTTGTATATGCCGACAACATTACAGAATCTCCTAAACAGAACAATCCTTTATCTGATACTTTCTGTGAATTTCCACTAGGACTATAATCTACATTTTTAGCCTTTTCCATTTTGCCATCTGATTTTGCATTCTTTTTCTTATTCTTGATAGCTTCTTCATTTTCGGCAATACGCTTTTGTAACGCACTAGAATCCACATCTTTTGAAGTTGCTAACGCAACAACTCCTGTAGCTTGAAAAACAAATCCAACAATTCCACAAGCCAATACGGCTTTTTGAAATTTTGGCTTAATTTGTTTATACTTAAACACCTTTAAGAAATAATTTGTCCATACTACAAGTGCAATCAAAATCACAAATTCAAACAAATACATAATGAAGTGTTTATTCCAATCTTTATATTGGAATAAGTAAATCACTGGATATTGCCACAAATAGATTTCATAACTATGCTTACCAATCCAAT
This sequence comes from uncultured Holdemanella sp., assembly GCF_934754935.1. Taxonomy (GTDB): domain Bacteria; phylum Bacillota_I; class Bacilli_A; order Erysipelotrichales; family Erysipelotrichaceae; genus Holdemanella. The sequence continues at coordinate 17,187 of NZ_CAKVJB010000010.1, forward strand.
CTAATACAGGTACATCCAATGAAATTGAACTATTTGCTGTCTTCTCAATTAAAAACATGGACAAGATTGTTGTTAGTGCTAACACCAATAAATATACAATTGGCATTTTACCCGCAAAAATAAAGTAAGAAACTGCCAATATTCCAATCAATGAAAGTGAAATATAAAAATTCTTTTTTGTTTCTTCCTCTTTTGTATATATCCAACCCAAAAGCATTCCGGCAAACAATGAATAGATTCGCGTATCTGTTCCATAATACAATCTTGTAACATTCACTTTACATAAATAAAGTATTGGCATTATTAGCGCAAAAACCACAGTAACTGTAAGCATCGTCTTGATTGTATTTGACTTTCCCTTTTTTTCTTCTAACTTATATAATCCAAATAATAAAAGTGGAAAAATCAAATAAAATTGCATTTCTATAGACAAGAACCATAAATGAGAGAATGGTGAAGTATTCGCAATTCGTGTAAAGTAATCCAAACTCTGCGAAATCTGCCAAAAGTTATTAAAACCCGCAAATATGCTTAATACTTGCATCTTCATTCCACGCAAGCTATCATTCGCCAAAAAGAAATAAACCCCTAAAGTCGTAAAAACCATTACCAACAATGGTGGGTACAACCTTTTTATTCTTGATATATAAAATTTAACTACAGAAAACTCCTTGTTTTCCATTTTTTTCTTATTTGTGATAACCATTAAAAAACCAGTTAAAACAAAAAATAAAACTACACCTAAATAACCACCTTTAAACACATTAGGAAACATATGAAATAGCGTAATTCCGATGATCGCAATACCACGCAGTCCATCCATTCCCTTAATTCGGTTTCCTTCTTTTTTCATATCTACATATCCCCTTATCGCGCTACTACTAGCACTATATATTCTAACACAAACAAACCTTAATAATTATTAATAAATATATAAATTTTTAATATCACTTTTTTTCAAAATACCATATAATATATTAAGGTTCCAGAAAGGAAAATGACATGCAAAGTATTAAGACAATTTATAAAATCGGACCCGGACCTAGTAGTTCTCATACATTCGGTCCAATGATGGCTTCTAAGTATATCAATGAACAATACCCAGATGCCTCACATTTCAAAATCACTCTATTTGGTTCTTTAGCACTTACAGGAAAAGGACACCTTACAGATAAGATCATTTTAAAAACATTAGGTGCTAGTAAATGCGAAATCATCTTTGATATGAAAACGCCTGTTGAACATCCCAATACAATGATTATTGAAGTATTTGACAATGATACAAAAATTGCGCAACACACATTTGTTTCAATTGGTGGCGGTAAAATTGAAATTGATGGTAAAAAAGGCAATGTAGACCCAGAAATTTATCCACACACAAAGATGGATGATATCCAAGTCTATTGTAATGAACGACATTTACGTTTAGACCAATATATTGATGAAGTTGAAGGTCCTGATTTTGACTCTTACATGAATCAAATCTTTAAACAAATGCTAAAAACAGTAAATACAGGATTAAAGAAGACTGGTGTATTACCTGGAAGCTTAAAAATTGATCGTGTAGCCCACGCATTATACCAATCCGCACAAAGTTGTAGTGATATCCAAGACAAAAACAGTTTATTACTAAGTAGCTATGCCTATGCAGCCAACGAACAAAATGCCAGTGGAGGCATTGTCGTAACTGCTCCAACAATGGGTAGTTGCGGTGTATTACCTAGTCTTGTATACCATTTCTATCACGATCAAAATTATCCTAAAAAGACAATTATCCAAGGACTTAAGGTTGCCGGATTGATTGGTAATCTAATTCAGACAAACGCAACCATTTCAGGAGCTAAAGCCGGATGTCAAGCCGAAGTTGGTGCTGCCTGCTCCATGGGTGCTGCCTTTGTTGCTTATTGCCAACTTCAAAATAATGAACAAATCGAATGTGCTGCAGAAATTGGATTAGAACACCATCTAGGACTCACATGCGATCCAGTTGGCGGATACGTTATGATTCCTTGTATTGAAAGAAATGCCGTAGCTGCACAAAGAAGTGTAGATGCCGCAAGACTTGCTAAATATTTACGCAACGTAAAAAAGAATCGTGTAAGTTTTGACATGGTTGTTCAAACCATGAATCTAACAGGAAAGAAACTTCCAATTGAGTTAAAAGAAAGTGCACTAGGCGGACTAGCCGTAGTTGTACCAGAAAAAGCTTAAAGGCCTAATTCATATGAATTAGACCTTTTATATTACTTATCACGAACAAAACACTCTAATACTTTATAGCCTTTTCGTTCTAAATCCGCTTGTAAATCATCTGGTTCTGTTGTATCACAACGAATAACTAGATTGGCAATTCCATCTTCAAAAGAATACACACCAATATGATTGATATTCACCTTATTTTCAACAAAGATTTCCGACAATTTACCAATCGCACCAATCTCATCTTTTACGGCAACCGTAATTCTTGAACCCACTTCATCCCATCCAAGAACATTCAAGAAACATTTAAATACATCATTTTGCGTTACAATACCCGTAACTTCACCCGATGCATTGACAACCGGCAAACATCCAATGTTGTTTTTCAACATTTTCTGTGTCGCATATTCCATCAATTCATTTTCATCCACAGAAATGACTTTTTTAACCATCACAGTACTTACAGTCGTTTTTGACAATAAATAATTCAATTCATATATGCTTAAGCTTGTTGCATTCGTTGTACCCGAATTTGAAATCATACCCTCAGTAATCAATCCAACAAGTTGACCTTTTTCAACAACAGGAACACGGTGAATCCCCTTTTCCTTCATCAAATCAATGATTTGTGAAATCGTTGCATCTGGTTCAGCACATATAACATTTTTTGTCATATAATCCTTAACTTTAAACATCTTATTATCCTCCTAGATATGCCTTTTGAACATCAGGGCTCTTGGCAAGCTCTTCACCTGTTCCTGACATTACAACTTTACCAGTCTCTAAAACATAGGCACGATGAGCAATCGACAAAGCCATCTTTGCGTTTTGTTCTACCAATAAAACCGTTGTTCCCGACTTATTGATTTCTTCAATAATATTAAAGATTTCCTTAACCAAAATAGGAGCAAGCCCCATACTAGGCTCATCCAAAAGTAACAATTTAGGCTTAGCCATTAAAGCACGTCCCATCGCTAACATTTGTTGCTCACCACCAGATAAAGTAGAAGCATCCTGATTCATACGTTCTTTTAAGATTGGAAACTGCTCACAAACCTTTTCATAATCACGCTTGATTCCATCTTTATCTTTTCTTAAAAAAGCGCCCATCATCAAGTTTTCATATACACTCATACCTGTAAAGATACGACGACCCTCTGGCACTTGCGTTAAACCCATCTCAACAATATGTTTCGGATTGGCCTTCATAATCGACTCATTTAAAAAGTTGATTTCTCCACCCGACTTTTTAACGATACCACTAATTGACTGCATCATTGTCGTTTTTCCAGCTCCATTGGCACCAATCAACGCAACAATTTCACCTTCATTTACTTCTAAGCTTATACCTTTTAAAGCTTCAATAACACCATAATGCACATGAAGATCTTTGATTTCTAACATTGCCATACTAGATCTCCTCTCCTAAGTAGGCCTTAACTACAAACTCATTTTGTTTGATTTCTTCAGGCGTACCATTCGCTATCATTTTACCATAGTTTAAAACATAAATACGCTCACAAATCTTCATAACCAAAGACATATCATGTTCAATCAGGATTACAGTTAATTTATATTTCTCTCGAATATGATCAATCAATTCTGTTAACTCTTTTGTTTCCTGCGGATTCATACCAGCAGCCGGCTCATCCAAATATAAAATTTTTGGTTGAATTGCCAAAGCACGAGCAATCTCTAATCTTCTTTGTTTACCATAAGGAAGATTGGTCGCCAATTCATTTCTTAAAGAATACAATCCAACTTCTTTTAACAACTCTTCTGCCTTTTCTTCGACCCACTTCTCTTCTTTATAATATGTAGGCAAACGTAAAATTGCAGCTAAACTTCCATAACGAATATTTTTATGCATCGCCACCTTAACATTTTCTAAGACAGTCATAGATTTAAACAAACGAATATTCTGGAATGTACGTGCAACACCTAAGTTTGTGATTTTGTAAGGCTTCAATCCACCAATCTGAATACTCTTATCTTGATCCATCAACTCAATCAAGCCACTACTTGGTTCATAAACACCTGTCAACAAGTTGAATAATGTTGTTTTCCCCGCACCATTTGGACCAATCAAACCAATAAGCTCACCCTCATTGATTGTCATAGACACGTTAGAAACTGCACAAAGACCACCGAAATTCTTTGTCAAATTTTTTACATTTAAAATCGTTTTCATGCAGATTTCTCCTTTCGCTTATCAAATAATTTCTTAAATGACAATTCTTTAGTACCTAAAATTCCAGTTGGCTTAAAGATCATGATTCCGACCAATGCCAAACCATAAATAATCATTCGAATTTCTGAGAAGTTTGCCAAAACAACATTGATAATACCAATCGCAACAGCTGCCAAAACACTCGATGTCATAGAGCCCATACCACCAAATACGACCATGACTAAGATATCGATTGATTTATTGAAAGTAAATTGATCTGGCTTAATAACATAGAAGTTACATGCGAATAAGGCTCCAGCTAAAGAAGCAAGTAAGGCCCCAATCACAAAGGCAATAACTTTATATTTTGTCGTATTGATACCCATTGCCTCACTGGCAATCTCATCTTCACGAATCGATAAACAAGCACGTCCAGGAGCAGAATGTGTAAAGTTGCAAACAACTAAAATTGAAATAACAGCACACACAAACAACAACGGAAATGTAGTTAATTTAGGAATACCATTTAGTCCGGCTGCTCCATTTGTGATTTCCATATTTTGCACTAAAATACGCACGATTTCGGCAAAACCCAAAGTTGCGATTGCCAAATAATCCCCTTTTAAACGCAATGTTGGAATAGAAACAATCAAAGCTACAATGGTTGAAAGAACAAAACCAATCAATACGCCAATCACTAGTCCTGTCATATTTGGCATCATTTTAACCATAATACCAGCACAATAAGCACCAATACACATAAATCCAGCATGTCCTAATGAGAACTGACCACATACACCAATAACTAAGTTTAATGAAACGGCTAGAATAATATTAATAAAAATATTATATAAAGTGATGGAATAATAAGATCCAATAATTCCGACTTTCATTAAAATCGTTAAAACTACAAAAGATACTATAGAAAGTAAAAGCCAAGCCAAATTTGCCTTATTCAATAATTCTTTACGCATGACTTACACCTTCTCTCTAACGTTTTTACCTAATAAACCAGCTGGTTTTAAGATCAAAATCAAAATTAAAATAATGTAAACAATCGCATCCTTATACAAGGAACTACCATAAGCCGTAACCATAGTTTCGGCAATTCCAATAAACAATCCACCAATCATTGCGCCTGGAATACTTCCAATACCACCAAATACAGCGGCAATAAATGCTTTTAATCCTGGTGTCATACCCATTAATGGATTGATTGAATTATAGTAAATACCAACTAAAACGCCGGCAACACCTGCTAAAGCAGATCCCAAAAGGAATGTAAATGAAATCGTCTTATCTACATCGATACCCATTAAACGTGCAGCATCTTCATCGACACTAACAGCGCGCATGGCACGACCCATTTTTGTCTTTTGAACAATAAACTGCAAAACAATCATTAAAATTACAGTAATCACAAAAATATAGACTTGTTGCATCGTAATCGTAACGGGTCCTAAATGAAAAGATGCACTCGTTAATAATTTAGGATATGTTCTTACTTCACTTCCCATAATATATTGTGTTGCATATTCCAATACATAACTTACACCGATTGCGGTAATCAATGCGGTAATTCGAGTCGCATGACGAAGTGGCTTATAGGCAATACGTTCAATCAATACACCTACAATTCCACAGAAGATCATTGAAATTAATAATGCAGGAATAAAGCCCAATCCACAATTTGTTGTAATAATAAATGCACAATACGCACCTAGCATATAGATATCTCCATGTGCAAAGTTGATCAATTTAATAATTCCATAAACCATGGTATATCCCAAGGCAATCAAGGCATAAATACTTCCTAAGGATAGACCATTGACTAGTTGTTGTAAAAAAGCTGTCATATTAACCTCCTTATTAAAAAAGAGGGGGAATTGTTCCCCCTTTGAACAAAGACTTATTTATTTGGATCTACTGAAACGGCTTCCGTTTGAACACCATCTACTAAGTTAACAACTAATACAGATTTCTTTGGTGAATGTGTTTTATCAAATGTGAATGAACCAGTCAAACCATCAAATTTAGTATCAGCAATTGCTTTTTGTAGATCAGCACCTGTCTTACCAGCTTTTTCTAAAGCTTGTAAACCTAAGTTAGTAGCATCATAAGCTAATGCAGAGAACATATTTGGAGCTTCTCCATATTCTTTTGTATATGCATCTACAAAGGCTGTTAAAGTATCACTTGCGTTAACTGTAGTATAAGCTGTTGAATAGTAGCAGTTATTTAAGTTTTCACTACCAGCAAGTTCAGCTAATTTTTCAGATTCGAATCCATCAGCACCTAAAATTGTGCAATCCATACCAGCTTCACGAGCCTGTTTGATAATCAAACCAGCTTCTGAATAGTAACCAGCGATGAATAATACATCTGCCCCTTTATCTTTTACTTTTGTGATGATACCAGCAAAATCTGTATCTTTAGCGTTATAACTTTCAGTAGCTACGACTTCTCCACCCAAATCTTCAAATTTTTTTGTAAATACCTTAGTAAGACCTTTTCCATAATCACTTACTTCATTGATGATTACAGCTTTTTTCTTACCTAAGTTTTCATATCCAAACTTAGCCATTGCCTTACCTTGATATGAATCTTCGAAACAAATACGGAACGCATATTCATAAGGAGAATCCCCATTCATTGTTGCGTCTACCTGAGTAGCAGATGGTGAAATAACTGGAACTTGGTTTTGATCAGCTACTGGATATGTTGCGATCGAAGCCCCTGAAGTTGCAGGACCTACAACGAATGCCACACCATCTTCAGTCATCAATTTTGTAGCTGCTGAAGTTGATTCACTCGCATCACCCTTATTGTCCATTTTGACAGCTTTAATTTTATATTTTGAATCTTTATTTTCATTGTATTGTTTGATTGCTAGTGACGCCCCTTTATACTCAGCTTGACCATAAGAAGCTACAGCACCAGACAATTCATAGTTCAAACCAATTTTGACTGTATCTCCCTCTTTTAATTCAGTACTAGCAGTTCCACTTCCCGAACTACAACCGACTAACATGCTTAATGCAACAGCACTAGAAGCAAACGTTTTTAATAATTTACCTTTCATAATCTATACCTCCCTCGAGTTGTACAGATATAATAACGCAAGCAGAAAACGTTTTCAAGTACTTTTTACATTTTATTACATTTAAATTTACATCTCGTTTTACATTTTACATTCTTTTCAACTGTTTTCTTTGCGCAAAAAAAATAGCCAAAGTTATAAAACCTTAGCTATTCAATCAACTATTAATACATTCCTTGAGGCATCGCAGGCGCTGGTTCGTCCTTATCAATTTTTGCCACACCAGCCTCTGTCGTTAAGAACAAGGCTGAAATACTAGAAGCATTCATTAACGCATTACGAGTTACCTTTGTAGGATCAATGATACCAGATTCGATCATATCGACCCATTTACCATGTTTGGCATCAAATCCCACATTTTCTTCAGCTTCTTTTTGTTTTTCAACAATCTCTTCACTGTTATATCCAGCATTATCGGCAATCTGTGCAATTGGAGCTAACAATGCATCAAATACAACTTTGATACCTTTTTGCACATCCACTACATCTGATTTCACTTCATCTTTCAAAGCCACATAAGCCTTTACTAAACAAGCTCCACCACCAACGACAATACCTTCACTAACAGCAGCACGAGTTGAGTTCAATGCATCTTCAATACGAAGTTTCTTTTCTTTCAATTCACTTTCCGTTGCAGCACCCACTTTAATGATCGCAACACCATTTGATAATTTACCTAAACGCTCTGCCATACGTTTCTTATCATAATCACTTGTTGTGTTTTCCATTTGCGCTTCAATTTCTGCAACACGAGCAGCCACTTCTTCTTTACTTCCAGCTCCACCAATCATTGTTGTATTATCCTTCGTGACAACGATCTTTTTAACTGTACCTAAATCCGATAACTGCATATCTTTCAATTCCATATTCAAATCTTTTGAATAGAATTTAGCGCCTGTCATAATCGCAATATCCTGCAACATTTCTTTTTGGTTATCCCCAAAACCAGGAGCTTTTGTAGCCACTACATTAAATGTTCCACGAAGTTTATTCAATGCCAAAGTAGAAACTACTTCATTTTCCAAATCTTCCGCAATAATCAATAAGGCACGATTTGCCTGAACCAATTGTTCAAGTAAAGGCAAAATTTCTTGAATATTTGTGATTTTTTGATCTGTTACTAACACATAAGCATTTTCCATTGTTGCTTCCATCTTTTCACGATCACTGACCATATATGGAGAAACATAACCCTTGTCATATTGCATACCTTCACTAATTTCAAGTTCTGTTTCAAAGCCTTTTGAATCATCCGTTGAAATGACACCATCACGACCGACTTTTTCCATCGCATCCGCAATGATCTTACCAATTTCTTCTGAACCTGATGAAATTGTCGCAACATTGGCAATATCCTTACTACTTTCTACTTTTTTAGAAACAGATAAGATATATTCACTTACAGCCTTAGCTGCCTTTTCAATACCTTCACGCATCAATACTGGATTAGCTCCACGATCCACTTGGCGTAAACCATTTTCAATCATACTTTGAGCTAAAATAGTAGCTGTTGTAGTTCCATCTCCAGCTGTATCATTGGTCTTATTGGCAACTTCATATACCAATTTAGCACCCATGTTTTCAAACTTATCTTCCAATTCAATTTCTTTGGCAATACTTACACCATCATTTGTGATCAATGGTGAACCATAATCCTTTTCAAGAACAACATTACGTCCTTTAGGACCTAAAGTAACACGAACCGCATTAGCCAATGTGTTGACACCTCTTAACATCGATTCGCGAGCATCTTTTGAAAAACGTACTTCTTTAGCCATAATTCATTACCTCCTATTACTTGCTTACCGCAATAATATCTTCATCTTTGATGACAATAAATTCTTCATCATCGATCTTCATTGTAGTTCCTGAATATTCTTTATATAAAACTTTATCTCCACAAGCATATCCAGCATCTTTAACATCTGCTCCAATACTTGCGACAACTGCAAGTTTTGACTTTTCTTTACCACTTGTCAAAATAATTCCACTTGCCGTAGTTTTTTCTTCTTTCTCTTTCTTTAATAAAACATAATCATGTAAAGGTTGTAACATAAAATCATCCTCCTTTTAGCACTTAGCTGTTCCAATTGCTAAATACTATTATACTCACTTTTAGCACTGATGCAATAAGTTTGCTAAAATTTAACAAAAGAAAATGGCGAGGATTACTCGCCATATACATGAATTCTATTAATCGCTCTTTCTAAAGATAATTGAGCTCTTTTTAAATTCGTATTTGAATCTTTCTTTTCTAAACGCTCTTTAGCACGTTCCATTGATTTTTTAGCACGCTCAAGATCGATATCTTTTTTTCCCTCGATCGCATCGGCTAAGATCATACCTTCATTTTTATTGAACTGTAAAAAGCCACCAGAAATCGCATAGATCTCTTCTTCGTCATTTTCATTCTTTAAAACAAGTTTACAAGGAACTAAAGATGCAAAGATTGGCATATGATTTGGTAAAATTGTAGTTTCACCAATCACTGTCTTTGCATGAATACTCTTTACGTCTTGTTTTAAATATTCGCCTTTAGGTGTTACAACTTTAAAAGCAATCATGACTATTCACCAGCCATTTTTTTAGCTTTTTCCTGTGCTTCTTCAATTGTTCCCACAAACATGAATGCTTGTTCAGGAAGATCATCGAATTCACCAGCTAATAAACGTTCGAAACTACGAATCGTATCTTCCAAAGGTACATATTTTCCAGGAATACCAGAGAATACTTCGGCTACGTTAAATGGTTGTGACAAGAAGTTACGAACACGACGTGCACGGTTTACAACCTTCTTATCTTCTTCACTTAATTCATCCATACCTAAGATGGCGATAATATCTTGAAGATCTTTATATCTCTGTAAGATATTTTGAACACCACGAGCTACCTTATAGTGTTTTTCACCAACTACAAGTGGATCCAAGATACGAGAACTTGATTCCAGTGGATCTACGGCAGGATAAATACCCAATGCCGCAATATCACGGTCCAATACGGTTTTGGCATCCAAGTGAGAGAATGTTGTTGCTGGAGCTGGGTCCGTCAAGTCATCCGCAGGCACATAAATAGCCTGTACAGAAGTGATTGAACCATCTTTAGTAGATGTGATTCTTTCTTGTAACTGTCCCATTTCAGTAGCTAATGTAGGCTGATATCCTACGGCACTAGGAACACGTCCTAATAAGGCACTTACTTCAGATCCTGCCTGAGTAAAACGGAAGATATTGTCAATAAACAACAATACATCTTGGTGTTCTACATCACGGAAATATTCCGCCATTGTAAGACCTGTTAATCCAACACGCATTCTGGCTCCTGGACTTTCATTCATCTGTCCATAAACCAATACAGTCTTATCTAATACACCACTATCTTTCATCTCGTGATACATATCGTTTCCTTCACGAGTTCTTTCGCCGACACCTACTACGACAGATTTACCACCATGTTCTTTGGCAATATTGTGGATCAATTCCTGAATTAATACGGTTTTACCTACACCGGCACCACCAAACAATCCAATCTTACCACCCTTTGCGTAAGGACATAATAAATCGATTACTTTAATACCCGTTTCTAATGGTTCACTTGTCGTACTTTGTTCATCAAATGCAGGGGCTTTTCTATGAATTGGCATAGTTTTCGCATCTACATCACCTAAACCATCAATTGGCTTACCTAATACGTTAAACATACGACCCAATACATTTTCTCCAACAGGAGCTTGGATTGGTTTTCCTGTATCAATGGCATCCATACCACGTACTAAACCATCTGTACTTCCCATCGCAATACAACGTACTCGATCTGAACCAATATCTTGTTCGACTTCTACAATTAGATTTTCTTCATTTGGGCGTTCAATTTCAATTGCCGTTAATAAATCTGGTAAATTATTTTGTGAAAACTGAATATCCACAACTGGACCAATGATCTCAACGACTTTTCCAATATTTTGACTCATCTTTACCCTCCTTTATGAAAGTGCATTTGCACCACCGACAATCTCAGTAATTTCTTGCGTAATTGCACCCTGACGTACACGGTTATATGCAAGTTCAAGATCATTCTGCAACTCTTCTGCATTGTCAGTTGCACTCTCCATTGCCATTCTTCGAGAAGCCTGCTCACTTGTTTTACTCTCTAAATAACGAGAGTAAAGAATTGATTTTGTCACCATAGGAATCATGTTTTGCAGCATTGTTTCCTTATCTGGTTCAAAAATCATATCCGCATGCATGCCTGACTTCTTTTCTTCACTAGGTTTAGAAACAGGTAAAACCGTTTCTAAAGTAGGAACAAATGTCAATGTGTTTTTATAGTGCGTATATAAAATTTGAATTTTTGAAATTTCTTTCTTTTCAAACAAGTCTAATGCATCCTGCATACATTTTGATAAAGCATTATATACATCATCCTCGTCAAGATCACTTAATACAGTTTCAACATTATAGTCACGTTTTGAAATCCATGCAGCACCACGAACTCCAACCATAACTACATGATCCTCATTTGAAAACTCATCTTGTATCATACGATACACGTTTGCGTTGTAGCCTCCACAAAGTCCCATATCACTCGTAATCACAAAGATAAAACTTGGCTTTCCTTGATTCTCATTTAAATACATAGAATCATTTCCAGCACTACGAAGTACCATTGTGAAAAGTTCTTGAAGACCTTGTGCATAACTACGGTTTTCTTCCATAATTTGTCTTTGTCTAGTTAATTTACTTGAAGCAATCAGCTGCATTGCTTTTGTGATTTTCTTTGTTGAACTAACGGAACTGATTCGAGCCTGAATAGCCTGTCTACTCTGTGCCATGTTGCGCACCCTTTTCTAGCGCATATTGTTTTGCGTAGGCATCTAAAGCCTTCTTAATATCAGCTTCTAATTCATCGTCAATTGCCTTTTTCATTTCAATCTGATCTAGAACATAAGGATATTCACGATGTACATATTCCAACATTCCCTGTTCAAATTCACCAACTTGATCGACTTCAACTGGTTTTAAATATCTATTTTTTGCAGCATATAAAGATAATACTTGTTCAGGCACTGTTAATGGTGAATATTGTTTTTGAATCAATAATTGAGTCAATCTTGCACCATGATCCAATACATCTTTTGTACTTGCATCTAAATCAGAACCAAATTTCGCAAAAGATTCCATTTCACGATATTGAGCAAGCTCTAATTTTAATGAACCAGATACCTGTTTCATAGCTTTTGTCTGTGCAGCACTACCTACACGACTTACACTTAAACCACTATCTACACTTGGACGAATACCTTCATTAAACATATCTGTCTTTAAGAAGATCTGTCCATCTGTAATTGAAATTACATTTGTAGGAATATAGGCAGAAATATCTCCGGCTTGCGTTTCAATGATTGGTAAAGCAGTTAAAGATCCACCGCCATAGTTTTCATTTAAACGAGCTGCACGCTCTAACAAACGAGAATGCAAGTAGAAGACATCTCCAGGATAGGCTTCACGTCCAGGAGGACGACGAAGAAGTAAAGACAGTGTACGGTAAGCTACGGCATGTTTTGATAAATCATCATAAACAATTAATACATCTTCTCCGTTTTCCATCCACTCTTCACCCATAGCACAACCTGCATATGGTGCAATATATTGTAATGGTGCTGCCTCAGATGCAGTAGCCGCTACAATTGTAGTATATTCCATAGCTCCATGTTGTTTTAATTTTTCAACGATTTGAGCTACAGTACTTGCCTTTTGCCCAATCGCCACATAAATACATTTTACATTTTGACCTTTTTGATTCAAAATCGTATCAATTGCAATAGCTGTTTTACCTGTTTGACGATCCCCAATGATCAACTCACGCTGACCACGTCCAATAGGAATCATAGAGTCAATAATTTTTAAACCTGTTTGTAATGGAACAGAAACACTCTTTCTTGTCATTACACCTGGGGCAACACGCTCAACTGGACGTGTTTTATCTGTTTTGATTTCACCTAAACCATCAATCGGTTGTCCTAATGCGTTGACAACACGACCCATCAAACTATCACCAACGGGAACTTCAATGATGTGACCTGTACGTTTTACAACGTCGCCTTCTTTGATATCTGAATTATCACCTAAAAGAACAACACCTACTTGTTCATCTTCTAAGTTCATGACCATACCATATACATCGTGAGGGAATAACAACAATTCACTCATCATGGCATTTTTTAATCCATATACCGTTGCGATACCATCTCCAACTGTTAGAATAGTACCACTTTCATTCATTTCAAGATCCTGGTCGATACTTTGAATCTGAGCTTTGATTAATTTTGAAATCTCTGCTGGATTTAAACTCATCATATCACCTGCTTATCTATTAATTGCTTCCTTCATTGCATCAATCTTCGCAACGACCGTATTATCCATCACCAAATCATTTGCCTGTACCTTAATACCTGCAATCAAAGATGGATCCACTTGCACTTCAAGTTCAAGTGTTTTATTTAATTTTTTCTCTAACATCTCTTTCAATCTTGATAATTGATCTTCATCAAGTTTTGATGCACTTGTCACCTTAACAATTTCAATTCTATGTTTCTTTCGATAACACTCTTCATACGCATCACTAATTTTATCAATATGTGAAAGTTCATTATGCTCATTTAACACAAGCAAGAAACGAAACACAGTTGTATCTAATTCGGATTCAAAAGCTGTCTGGATGATTTCCTTTTTCTTTACTCGAGGAATACTTGGATGTGCTAGAATTTGACTCAATTCTGGCACTGAAGTAATCACTTGCGCTACTTGTTTTAGCTCAGACATCCAAGCCATTTCTTGTTTTGGATCTTGTGCTAATTCAAATAGAGCCTGGGCATAAGGCGTGTAATCTACCATTGTTTATCGCCTGCCTGTTCAATAAAATCTTCCACAAATTGTTTTTGTGTTTCTTCATCCATTTCTTTTTTGATCAACTGACTCGCTGCACTTAAAGCAACATCACTAATTGCTTTTTTCATTTCCTTTTGAGCGTCACGCTTTTGACGTTCAATATCTTCATTTGCGTTTTTCTTAATACGCAAAGCTTCATCATTTGCTTCTTTTATAATCTGCTGTTTTTCTTGATCCGCATGTGCTCTAGCTGAAACAAGAATGGTATGAGCTTCTTGCGAAACATTACGCAATTTTTCATCATACTTTTCTTTAACATCTTCAGCCTGCTTTTTAATAGCCACTGAAGAATCGATATTTTCTTGAATTAAATCTTGTCGTTTTTGAATTAAAGTTAGTAATTTATCCCAAAAGAATTTTTTGGCAAACATTACAATCAAAAATGTAGAAATACAAACTAAAACAACATCGGTCAATGAAATTCGCAAATAATTGTCAATATTAAAGTCAATCATTACCGATTCTCCCAATCATTAACCTTTGATGAAAATTAATAAAATCGCAATGATCAACGCATAGATACCAGTTGTTTCGGCTAAGGCGATACCTAATACCATGATTGATTGAATTTTACTTGCTGCATCTGGGTTACGACCAACACTTTCTGCACCTTTACTAGCTGCAATACCCTGACCAATACCAGGACCTAAACCAGCGATCATCGCAATACCTGCACCTAAGCAAGCCATACCACGTACGAAAAATTCATTAAACATTTTATTTTCCTCCTATTAAATTAATCTTCTTGAATAGCTACTTGTTGTCCTAAGAAGAACGAACTTAGCGTAAAGAAGATATATGTCTGAATTACACCTGAGAATATATCAAAATACATATGTAAGAAAGGCGTTACTAATAAACCTAAAAGTCCTACTGGCATCAACATTTTAATCAATGTATAGACCAACATAGAAATGATATATCCCGCTAAAATATTACCAAATAAACGCATTGTCAATGAAATAGGCAAAGCTAATTCTCCAATGACATTCAATGGTGTCAATAGAAACATTGGTTCCGTCAATTCTTTCATACGAGCTAACAATCCACCTTTTTTAATACCATTACCCTGGATCATCAACCACATTGTGACAGCCAATGTCGCATTAAAACTTACATTGCTCGTTGGATTTTGAAGTCCAATCAACCCAATTAAGTTACTTACAATCATCATCACAGTCAAAGTACCAAACAATGGAACATATTTCTTTGTTGTTTCCCTTAAGTTATCTTTAATTATGTAAAGTACTAAGTTGTATATCTCTTCACAAATATACACAATCCCCTTACTTGATTTTGATGGATCTTGTGCCTCAATTTTCTTCCCTGCAAAATAGAAGAAGAACGCAAAGAAAACACAAATTCCAAGCCAAACAAGAATGGATTGCTGAATCTGTAAAGAGAACTTTCCTATGTGAATGATAATTGCACTTACATCACTCATGGAAATCCTCCTTTTCTTTTAGTGCATATAAAAGAATGGCTCCTTTATTGCACATTAACCCAACAAGAACAGCCAATATAGGCAATTCCATACATTGACAAACAACTAGAACTAGACCATACATTAAATATCGTTTCATATATTCTAGTGTACCCATCTTTTTTCCAGCCACTTCATCCGTTGGGATATTTAAAGCCATCTGAACAATTTTATGATACCCAACCAAACCTGTCAGACATCCAATCCAAACAGCTATAAATACTTGAATCATTTGAGAATGAAAAATCATTGCACAAGCTATAGAACAAAATAAGCTAAAAATTAAAGTATACCTTTTTATTTTTTTATTCATTTGCTGCATTGCTCTACCTCGATTTTTTAATTAATAAAATTACACTGCCAATTATGCTATATAACAAACCAATAATCACAAATAATGGCGTAGTATGTAACCAGCCATCAATATTATAACCAATAAGGCCAAATATCAGCATGCTCGTGCATAACATTCCCGAAAAAGCATAAGGTTTCATCGATTACTTTGTACCGAAAATACGATCGCCTGCATCTCCTAAACCAGGAACAATATATCCATGTTCATTTAAATGATCATCTAGTGATGCCAAATAAATATCTACATCTGGATGTGCTTCTTCAACCGTTTTTACACCTTCAGGAGCACCAACTAAACAAACCAATTTAATATTTGTAGCTCCCTGTTTTTTAACCATATCAATAGCTGCCACACTCGATCCACCTGTTGCCAACATTGGATCCACTACGATTGTGATAGCTTCTTCTAAATTCTTTGGATATTTTTCAAAATAAGTGTGTGGCTCTAAAGTTTCTTCATCACGATACATACCAACATGCGCAATCTTAGCTGTTGGAATTAAATCCTGAATTCCATTTACCATTCCAAGTCCAGCACGAAGAATTGGTACAATAACCACTTTTTTAGCCAATTCATAGCCAGTGTACGGACAAATTGGAGTTTCGATCTCAACAGGATTTAATGGTAAATCACGCGTGATTTCATAAACCATCAAGCCTCCAATTTCATCTAAGTTTTGACGAAAATCTTTCGTCCCCGTATCCTTTTTTCGCATAACTGTTAGCTTATGCTTAATTAAAGGATGATCAATAACTGTTAACATTTAAATTACCTACCTTTATAGTCATAATTATAACATTCTTATTCTCAATAGAAAACACTGAAAGAAATGGATTCCTCCAAAAACTTCCAGTGCTTAATTATATAGATATTCAAATTTTTAACACTAAACAATTTTATTCAATTGTCAAAATTTCAAACTGTTTAGCCGCCCTTACATCCACTTTAGAAGGATGTAAGTCCTTTCTAAGTAATACATCCGAAAATGTATCTAATGCCAAATCTTGCGTATTCGCCTCTTCACTCAAATGAGCCAAGACAATATTCTTTGTCTTCATATTGATCAACGAAGTTAAATTTAAACTTGAATCTTCATTATTCAAATGCCCACTATCACTTAAAATACGCTGCTTTAAAAACATCGGACGCTTTGTCTGCATCAAACGATTGACATCATGATTACTTTCAAAAATATAATGGTCAGCATTCGCGATATATGGCTTGATTTGATTCGGTACATATCCCGTATCGGTTACATATACCAACTTTTCACTATCTGATTCAACCACAAAACCAATGGTATGAGGTGAATCATGTGATAAACCAATAAATTGAACACTCAAATCATTAATAATCATTTTTTGATTTGGGAATACATCATGCTTATCTAAAGCATCCTTTAAATCACAATAAGAATATACATCCAAATGATTAAAATGTTTTAATTGCGAAACATGATCCGAATGCGCATGACTAATCAAAACACCATTTGTATCATCGACACAAGCTCCTACTTTTTTTAAACTTTCCATTAAATATTTTTTAGTTGAACCACAATCAATCAACAATTGCGTATCTTTATGTCGAATCAAACAACTATTGCCTTTCGAACCACTACACAACAAATCAATGCGCATAAATATCATCTCCTGAAGCTTCTAAATTTGTAAAGCGAGATATATTCTTTTCAAAAGCCAACTGAATCTTTCCAATACCACCATTACGATGTTTTGCCAAAGACAAATCGACAACTTCTGTTTCTTCTTGCGATTCCTTATCTTTATCATAATAATTACTACGATATAAGAACATTACGATATCGGCGTCCTGTTCAATAGATCCAGACTCACGCAAATCCGATAATTGAGGTTCATGATCCGTTCTTTCTTCAACCTTACGAGAAAGCTGAGAAAGCGCAATAACTGGACATTCCATTTCTTTAGCTAGAATCTTTAGGTTACGCGAAATATCACTGACCTCTTGTTGACGAGAATCGGCACGCGTTCCTGTAATCAGCTGCAAATAGTCGATCACAACTAATGAAATGGAGCCATTTTCACTCTTTAATTTACGACACTTTGAGAAAATCTGAGATACCTTGATACTACTTGTATCATCAATATAAATCTTTCTTTCACTCAAATGTGAACCTGCCTCATACAAACGAGACATCTCTTCATTTGTCAATTTACCACTACGAAGCTTATCCGAATAGACCTGAGATTCCGAACTCATCAAACGTTTCATCATAGAATCACTAGGCATTTCCAGTGAGAATATCGCAACCGCTCCCTCATTACGTTTCGCAACTTGAGCTGCAAAATTTAAGGCCAAGGCACTCTTTCCCATGGCAGGACGAGCCGCAAGGATAATTAAGTCTCCACGTTGAAAGCCATTTGTCATACGATCCAATAAGACATAACCCGTTTCAATTCCAGTTACACCTTTCATCGTACGAAGCTCTTTTAATTCATTAATAACACGAGTAACGATTTCTTCACTCGATTCAAATTCACTTCCCCTACGATGACGAGTTACATCCATAACTAAACGTTCCGCATCATCTAATACCGTATCAATATCTTCCCCAGATGAATAGCCTTCTTCACTGATTTTATCCGCAACATAAATCAGTCTTCTCAACTGTGCCTTATTCTTGATCGTTTCAATATATGATCTTGATGTTGCACTTGAAATAGCTGAATCTGCCAAGCGAATAATATAATCCGCTCCTTGACTAGACTCCAACTGATCCGTTTCCTGCAAACGCGTAACCACTGTATTCATATCAATAGGCTGACCATTTTCATGAATTGTACAGATAGCCTGATAGATCTGCTGATGAGAAGGCAAATAAAATTCTTCTGCATGTAAATCGAGTTCCTGACAATCTTGAATGACTCTTGGATAAACCATTAAAGAACCAAGCACAGATTGTTCTAAGGAAACCGCATTAGGCATTTCACGAGACATATTATGCCTTTTCACTTACATGAACAACAATTTCACCAACCACTTGTCCATGATATAAGTCAACTGGAACACGAGTTACACCCAAAGAAGCAATCGATTGATCCAATTGAAGTTTTCTTTTATCAACACGAATTCCTTTTTTAGCTAATGCCTCAACAATTTGTTTACTTGAAACAGAACCAAAAGTTGCACCATTTTTTCCTGTACTCAATCTAAACTCTAAAGTAATACCCTTTAAAGTTTCGCTTAAAGCCTCAGCCTCTTTTTTCAATTCCGCTTCATGTTCAGCTCTTTCTTCCATTTGTTTATCTAAAACTTTGGCAGAACCCTTTGTATAGGCAATGGCAGACTTATTTTTGAACAAGAAGTTTCTTGCGTATCCATCACTCACTTCGACTACATCGTCTTTCTTTCCTAATTTACGAATATCTTTAAGCAATATTACTTTCATTGTTTTGTTCCTCCTCTATACATTTTAAGATCATATCCTTCATCTGTTGTACGGATACATCTTCTCTTTCAACAGCAGCCGCACTAAAGTGACCACCACCATTTAATTTTTCCATGATTTTTTGAACATTGTATGAACCATCACTACGAGCACTAACCGCAACTGCATTTGGATTGTTCTTAACTTTCGCAATCGTAAAACTTGCGATACAACCCTTGATCAAAAGCAACGCTTGCGATACTTGAGCCATCATTGTTTTTTCCAATGTTTCATCTTCAATCGCCGCAATCATAAAATGATTGTAATAAGGCTTAGCCTGCTGAATCAGAGCATTCTTCATTGAGAAATACAAATAGTCTTCACACAAAGCTTTTTCAGCACGCTTTGTATTGGCACCCCAATTTTGTAAAGCAGCCGCCGCCTCAAATGTACGTGCATCCGTATGCATTTTAAAACGATTTGTATCCACTAAAATACCCAAATACATAATCGTAGCTTCCATTTCATAAATCGGAATATGATTCGGAATATTTTGAAGCAATTCAACAATCAATTCACAAGCTGAACTAGCACTACTTTCAACATAAGTTAATAAAGTATGTTTCACAAATGCATCACTACGTCTATGATGATCAATCACAAGAATACGGTTGCACTGATCTACAAATTCTTTAGCACTTGAAATAGCAGGAATACCATGATCAGCCATAATCAATAGGTCTTTATTGAAGTCCATAGAAGCCATGGCCTCATCTGGCGTAATCAAGCTATGTCTTTCTTCAACAACTGAAACAAATGAATTCATTACTTCTTGAAGTTGCTCATCTCTAGGTACATCTTTTAATACGATATATACTTCTTTACCTAACGCATGCACCCAACTTGATAAGGCAAGACACGCTCCCATACAGTCAAAGTCACTCATCACATGTCCAGCAATATAAACACGATTCGATTCCATAATAGCTTCTTGAATCGATTGTGCCATAATACGCACACGCACTTTAGAACGAGTCGAACTAGTTTCTGAGTTTCCACCTACAAACTGTACGGTTCCTCCACTAGCACGAATGGCCGCCTGATCTCCACCACGACTTTGAGCTAGTTCAATCAGTTCATTGACCATATCATCTAAAACTGTGAAATCATTCGATCCATACGCAAAAGCCATACTTAAAGTAATAGAAACATCCAATTTATTAGCTTCATCTTTGATTAATTGTAAAATTGTAAAATTCTGTTTGCGTACTTGAGCCAAAATCTCTTTATTTAAAATAACCAAGAAACGATCCGAACGCAAACGTCTGACAAACATTTTATTTTCTTTTGCCCAAGTAACTAAAGATGCTCTTAAATGCGTATTGATTTGTGCCATGATCTCTTCATTTTCATAAGATTGATATTCCATATAATTGTCTAACTGCAACAAACCAATCACAATTTCATTATCTAAATACTGTTGACGCATATTATAGTAATCCGTAATATCTTTCACATACAAAATTTGAGCATCTCTTTTACGCGTGATTTCATAGATACGACCTTCACTTTTACCAATGACCATATCTACATCATCATCAAATAAAGTACGAATATTACTGATCCAACTCGTCAATTTATTGTTAGTCAGGTTAATTCCTTTTTCCTTAAAGAAAGGCGAAGCCCACGTTACAATATATTCTTCGTTGTACGTTAAAATACCAACATCACCAAAACTTAGTGCATCCTTGGCATCTTTACCCAACACTCTTGATATATCGACTTCTGTTTTCATACCATGCTTCTTTAAAGCTTTCCAAAAGCCAAAAAAAGCATACATTAAAATAATTCCTACAATTAAGGCTGCAACCATGAATATGTATTCTTTTTTCAAAAATAACAGAAGCGATAGTATGCCACCTAAAACAAGGCCTGTAACGCATAGACTACGCCACTTTTCAAATTGTTTCATATAGAAAACCTCTATTCTTTTCTCAACTGCAAAAGACAGTCTAATTCTCCCATAAACATCCACAATAAATTAAGTCCAGGTATAAAAGCTCCAAAAATAGAAAGGAATGACCATTTCTTTTTTTGATACTTTACACATAAACTCATAAAATAAACAACACCAAAATATAAAAGTAAAGCACAATCCACAAAGAAAATAATTTGTGCTAAATCAACGATCCCCGTTGGACATTCTATCACATTTTGAATAAAAAAGAACGCAATCCACACAACAACAGAGCATACTCCAACCCATCTTGGACTTTGTACCTTCGATAATGGCTGCAATGGAACTATATCCATATGCATACGCATGCATACCATCAATGCGACTAAGTGAATACATAAAGCTTGTAAAAGACCTAGCATTCCTATCATCAAGTATGTGAATACTTTTAAACTGATAAATGGAATGTATTGTGAAATCATACGGAAATCTTCATAGAAATCAATACCAAATAATGTACTCCACAATAGAATAATGCATAAATTAGCTAAAACAGAAAGAATAAAACAGAAAATAAAATTCGTCATATTCTTAACGTGTTTAGATACACCCACGCCATATAAAAAGCCAATCAATAATGAAGTCCAACTATAAAACCAGGTTGTAAAGCCGCCAAAAAACATGGTCATTAAACCCATACAAATGGTGACCAAAAGTCCCATTTTGACTCCACTCATAGCTGTATAAATAAGTACAGGAAATGCAAAAATCCAGGAAGCACTGGATTCAATCATTAATGCACTCTGTTGATTTAAAAATAATAAAGCTCCATAAATAGCGCAAACCATAGCGCCTTTTGTGATTTGTTTCGTTTTTATCATATGATTATTATATAAAATAAAAAAAAAGACTTCAATATATGAAGTCTAATTAGTCAACCACGTAAGGTAACAAAGCCATTTGACGAGCACGTTTAATAGCTGTTGCTAACATTCTTTGGTATTTTGCACGAGTTCCAGTCACACGTCTAGGAATAATTTTTCCGTTAGCGTTGATGAAACGTTTTAATAATTCTACGTCTTTGTAGTCGATTTCCTTAATTTTGTTCTTAGTGAAGTAACAAACTTTTTTACGACCCATACGTTGTTTTTTAAATGCCATAAGTAAGTCCTTCCTTTCTAGAATGGTAAGTCATCACTAGCAATATCCAGTGAATCATTCGCATTGAATGTTGAATCAAATGCGTTGTTTGTATTCTGCGCAGGATTTGAATATGGATTTTGATTATATCCATTCTGTGCAGGAGCAGTATATGTATTTTGAGCAAAACCTTGATTCATTCCATAATCTTGGCTTCCAGCTGAGTAATTTGATTGTGCATTTTTTGGTTCTAAGAATTGAACACTTTCTGCCACAACCTCTGTAACATATACCCTTTGTCCTTGTTGATTATCATAAGAACGAGTTTGAATACGTCCTTCTAAACCAATCAATGAACCTTTGTGTAAATACTGTGTCATCAAATCAGCTGTTTTATTCCAAGCTACACAGTTAATAAAATCTGCATCTGGCTGTCCTTGTGTTGAAACACGACGACCAACTGCCATTGTGAATGAGCAAACACTTGTTCCACTTTGCGTTTTACGTAATTCTGGATCACGTGTTAAACGCCCAACTAATACTACTCGATTAATCATATGTATTTAACCTCGATTATTTTTCGCTTTCAGTTTTAACAACCATAATACGAATTACATTGTTGCTGATACGAGACAAACGTTGGAATTCGAAAACTCCTGCATTGTTTGCAGTTACGTTGATAACTACATAGTGTCCCTTCTTCATGTGATTGATTTCGTAAGCGAATTCTTTCACACCCCAGTCATCTACTTTGTCAATTGAACCACCGTTGTCAGTGATTGTTGCATGTAAACGATCTGAAACTGTTTTGAACGCTGCATCATCTAAAGATGCATTCACAATGTACATAATTTCATATTTTTTCATGTGTACACCTCCCTTTGGTCTTTTTTGGCTTCTTTCGAAGCAGAGAACAGGCATAAACCTGCTTTGTTATTATAACAAAAAAAGACTTTGCTTGTAAACCACAAAGTCTAATATTTTTTTAATTGATATTGCGCATTATAGTAAAGCTCATTAAATTTAGTTCCCGAAAACACTTCAAGCACATCGTTTAAACTGGAAACCAACTTATAATCCTGAATATTTGATAATGGAATCCACTTTGATTCTTCATTTATTTCTCCATTAAATACATTCGTTTTATATAAGAATACAATATGTCTACAATTATCACTTGTGATAAATTGTTTGGTTCCACATAAACTAAGTTGTTCTACATTTAAACCTGTCTTCTCTTTTACATCACGAATTGCCGATTGTACAAAAGATTCACCAAGTTCAATATGACCTGTTGGCAATGTATATCCATTTGGATTCTGGCTATTTTGAACTAGCACATTTCCATTTTCATCTTGAACCATGACCATATTTGTAAGTTCACAATATTCAGCTTGCTTATTCGCATTCAATCGTCTTCTTTCAAGGGCTAATTTACCATCCGCTACAATATTACGAATCTCTGTTGAAATACGACGTTCTGGGAAAGCTTTCGAAATATGTTTTTTAGCTTCTAATGAGAAGTTATCCAAACTGCTTTGGAATTCTTCAATACGTTGGGTTAAATCAGGACGAGATAACATCCATTCTTGGAAAGCTTCTTGCGCTTCTTGAACACGCAATTGACTTTCGGCTTCGAAATCCTTCTTGAAAGCTTCCATTTGTGTTTGCACCTTTTGGAATACTTTCTTGCGACGAAGTAGGGCAAGTACTGTGAATACACAGTCAATGCCAAAACCAATTGTAAAGGCTGATAAAAAACTCATCAATGCCGTAAGCGGAATATCTAATACAATATCTTGAATCACTGGATGAACAATATAAACCACCACAATGGACATAATGCCAAATAAAGTGGAATTCAACAAACATACACGTCCATTAATATTCATAAATCTTTCAGAATAATCCCACCATCTTGTTTTAAATAAGATTTCCATGACCCAACTTGTAATATATTCCAAAGTACTTGTAATTAGGACTCCCAAAATAAATACAAGTATTGGATAATCTTTCACAAACAATAAAGGATATAAAACTAGTAAAGCACCTACTCCATAGATTGGACAATATGGACCATACAAGAAGCCTCGGTTAATAAACTTCTTTGCAGGAATTCCACAATATAAATCTTCACACACCCAACCTAAAAAGGCATACAAAATAAAGTAGGCATACGCATACACAAATTCCATCATACACTAGCCTTCATTTCTTCACTTAATTTCGCATTGGCCAACATCAAGCGAATACGATTTTCCTGATTTACTTTTGAAGCACTCGGATCATAGTCAATCGCAACAATATTAGCTTCAGGATATTCATCCTTGATCTTACGAACCATGCCTTTGGCAACAATATGATTGGGTAAACAACCAAATGGCTGTGCACTGATCACATTGGTAACACCGCTTTTAATTAATGAAACAACCTCACCTGTTAAAAGCCAACCTTCACCCATTTTTACACCAGGATCAATAAAAGCTTTTCCATTATCAATCACTTCACTAAAATCATCCGGCGCAATAAATGTACCATCTTTTTTTACGATATCTCTAAATGTTTTCTGCATACGCATAATCACATCTTTTACTATATTGTATATATAGTGATTCTTAGCGTGCATATGATAATATTCATAATCAATAATTGAATTTTCTACGCAGTATAACGCAAAATCCATCACGCCTGATAGAACAGGTTCAAAGCCTTCTTCAATTAAATAATCTTCTAAATGTTGGTTTCCTAATGGAGAATATTTCATATAGATTTCTCCAACAATTCCAATCCGAATCTTATCTTGAGTTCGATCTTGAGGAATTGCCTTAAACATTTCCAACATCTTTTTATAAATACGTTTGGATTGTTTATAAGAACCATGTTCAAATGTTGGAATCAATTCATCAATAAATTGATTGACTGCCTTTTCTGTAGCTCCTTTTTCAAGTTCATAAGGCTTTACTTGATTGCTAAGCCACATTAAGGCATCTCCATATAAAGCTCCATAAAGAATACGAAGAATCAAAGGCATGGTAAATTCAACGCTACTGCCTTTTTCAAGTCCATTCGCATTGGCAGATAAACAAGGAATGTGTTGCCATCCTTCCATAGCCAAAGCTTTTCTTAATAAGGAAAGATAATTGCTGGCACGACATCCTCCGGCTGTTTGTGTAATAGCACAAGCTACATGATCCATATCGTACTTACCACTTTTTAAGGCATCAATCATTTGTCCAATAACCAATAATGCTGGATAACAAGTATCATTATGCACATGGGCCAAGCCTTCTTCACGTACTTGATCTCCTTCATTTGTCAAAACTTCTAATTTATACCCACTTTTCGCAAAGACCGGTGTCAATAAACAAAAGTGAATGGGAAGCATAGAAGGAACTAAAATTGTATAATCCTTCTTCATATCCGAATTAAATAATGTATATTCTAAACTCAATTTTAGACTCCTTTCTTTTGGGCAATCGCCTCTTTTAAAGAACGCAAACGAATTTTAGCTGCACCTAAATTATCAATTTCATCAATCTTGATTTGTGTATAAAATTTATTTCCATCCTTTAATATATCTCGAACCTCATCACTTGTGATCGCATCAATACCACATCCAAAACTTACAAGCTGAATTAAATTCATGTCTTTATTGTCATTCACATAGTGAGCTGCTTGATATAATCTTGCATGATATGTCCATTGATTTAAAACATTCACTTTGTGATTCATCTGACGAGGAACACTTTCTTCACTGACCACCACAAAGCCAAGTTGTGTCAACAATTGATTCATTTGGTGATTGATGAGTGGATCTAAGTGATATGGACGTCCACAAAGAACAATAATCGGATGATTGTTTTCGCGTGCATACAAAACGGCTTTTCGATGTTCTTTTACCAATTGTTCATGGAATGCTTCATATTCATTTGTTGCAGCGTTTTTCGCAATAATAATATCTTTTTCACTAAAATGAATACCCACTTTTTCAAAATGCATGCGTATAGCTTTCGCAAAAGTTGCATTGTCATCAAAACTAATAAATGGATATACAATTTTTGTATCACCAAAATCCATATTGGCCGCGATCACTTCTGGATAGTAGGCAACTAATGGACAATTATAATGATTATCCGATTGATGTTCATCTACATTATAGGTCATACATGGATAGAAAATCACATCTATACCTTCATTGATCAATTGTTGAATGTGTCCATGGACGACTTTAGCTGGAAAACATGCCGTATCACTTGGAATACTTTGTTGTCCTGAATGATACATTTCTTTTGTGCTTGGCTTTGACCATACAATTTCATAGCCTAAACTATCAAAGAATCGTGTCCAGAAAGGCAATAAATCATAGTTATTTAAAACTAGAGGCATACCAATCTTTTTATCATGCTTGAATTTTTTCTTTTGCGCATTCAACATATCTGTTTTGATCTTATATAGATCTGGAAGTTCTTCCTTCTTTGTCTCTAAATGATGCACCATCTTATCACATTTGTTTCCGGCAACTAAACGTGTTCCATCATTAAATGTATTGATTGTCAATGAACAATGGTTATTGCAGCCTTGGCAAGCCACAGATTGTGATTTATGCGTAAATTTAACAAGTTGTTCATAATTCAAAATATTACTTTTAGTACGATGTAATTTTTTGGCATATAAAGCCGCACCATAAGCACCCATTAAAGGTGCAATACTTGGTCGAATCACTTCAAGTCCTAGCTCTTGTTCAAAACAGCGAAGGACAGAATCATTTTGGAAAGTTCCACCTTGTACAACGATATGTTTTCCTATATCATCCTTATTTTTGGCACGAATGACTTTATACAATGCGTTCTTTACAACAGATTTACATAATCCAGCTGAAATATCTTCAATGCTGGCACCATTCTTTTGAGCTTGTTTAACCCCTGAATTCATAAATACCGTACATCGTGTTCCTAAATCCACAGGGTGTTTTGATTTCAATCCTAATTTAGCGAATTCTTTCGCATCATATCCTAATGATTTTGCGAATGTTTCAATAAATGAACCACATCCACTTGAACAAGCTTCATTCAATACAATATCGTCGATGTGTCCATCACGAATTTTAAAGCACTTAATATCCTGTCCACCAATGTCTAGTATGTAGTCTACATCTGGATTAAAGGAGCGTGCAGCCGTATAATGTGCCATTGTTTCAACAATTCCACCATCTAAATGGAAGGCATGACGCATCAATTCTTCACCATATCCTGTGGCATAGGCTCCATAAATTTTAATATTTGGATTTGTTTCATAAATCTTCTTTAAATCCTCTAATACAACATCTAGTGGATTTCCCTTATTTGAAGTGTATGAATCATATAGAATCGCATCGTTTTCATCCAATAAAACGAGTTTTGTGGTCGTTGAACCTGAATCAATTCCTAAATAGGCTTTGCCTAAATAATCTTTTAACTGAGCATACTTCGCATCATGTGATTTATGACGTTCAATAAATTTTTGATAGTCTTCTTCATTTTCAAATAAAGGTTTTGATTCCGTTAATTTAGCCGGTGCATGCACTAAATCTTCTAGAGCCTTATACAATTCATCATATGTATATTCTTGATCTGCACAAATGGCTGTCCCTAGTGCCACAAAGTTAATGGCTGTTTCAGGACAATTGACTTGTGCATCACTTAATTTTAAAGTCTCGACAAAACGTTTTCTTAGTCCACTTAAGAAATATAAAGGACCACCTAAAAATAGAATATTTCCTTCAATCTTTCTTCCTTGTGCAAGTGAAGTGATAGTTTGATCTACAACTGCTTGAAAAATACTAGCACACAAATCACATTTATCCACACCTTGATTGATCAATGGCTGAATATCTGTTTTCGCAAACACACCACAGCGAGATGCGATGGGATATAAACGATGATAGTTTAAACTAGCTTCATTCATTTCTTCCAAAGACATATTTAATAAGGTAGACATTTGGTCAATAAATGCACCTGTACCACCGGCACAAGTGGAATTCATTCTTTGTTCTACACTTCCTTGAAAGAAAAGAATTTTTGCGTCTTCTCCACCAAGTTCAATGGCGCAATCCGTTCCTGGATATAATTTAGTGACTCCCGTTGCACTTGCGAATACTTCTTGCACAAATGGCAACTCACCTTGTTCGCATAATCCTAAAGCACCCGATCCACTGATTGCGAATTTAAATGGTTCTTTTGTATATTTCTTTAATTCTACTAATTTATCTAAAGCTTTTTGACGCACTTGCGCCTTGTGTCTTTCATAACTTTTATAACAGATTTGGTTATTTTCATCTAAAACAACTGCTTTGATTGTTGTACTTCCAATGTCGAATCCTATACGATAACCCATAATCTCCTCCATTTTCTTATTTTATCAGTATTATTATACTCATTTTTCATTTTTTTTCATGTTTTCAGCTCAAAATTAATACAACACAATAAATATGTTCACTTTGTTGTAGATTATTCGAAACAAAACATATATCATTAAATTAACAAATTGTTTACATATCAAAGATTAAAATTTGATAAAATTAATTTTGGAAAGTTGGTAAAACAGATGAAAAACAAATTAACAAAACTTGAATTCAAGTGGATTTGTTACGACATGGGAAACTCTGCCTTTATTTTATTAGTCGCAACAATTCTTCCTATTTATTTTAATTATCTTTCAAGCTCACAAGGTGTAGCCGAACACAACTACTTAAGTTATTGGAGCTATGCAGCAAGTATTTCGACATTAATTGTTGCACTTGCAGGTCCAATTCTAGGAACACTAGCTGACTATAAAAATCACAAAAAGAAAATCTTCTTAACAACCGCGATGCTAGGCGCATTGGCCCTTGCATGTTTCTGGATTCCTAGTTCTTGGTTTGCATTTCTAGTACTATTTGTAGCTGCCAAAGTTGCCTATTCTTTATCTTTGATCGTATATGACTCCATGTTAACAGACATTACGACAGAAGAAAGAATGGATGCCGTAAGTTCAAAAGGATATGCATGGGGATATATTGGTAGTGTTGTTCCATTTATTATCAGTTTAGTCTTTGTATTAATGTATGACAAAATGGGCATGACATTAAAAACAGCTATGATGATCGCATTTATATTAAATGCGGTATGGTGGATTGCCTTTACACTTCCTTTAGTAAAGAGCTACAAACAAAAATACTATATTGAACCAGAAGCACATCCTGCTTTGGATACATTTACTCGTTTAAAAGACACTTTAATGAAAGCTAAAGAACAAAAGAAAGTCTTCTTATTCTTACTTGCATTCTTCTTCTATATTGATGGTGTATATACAATCATTGATATGGCTACCGCATATGGAACAAGTTTAGGATTAAATACAACTGGACTTCTATTAGCCTTATTGTTGACACAAATCGTTGCCTTCCCTGCAAGTTTAACATTTGCCGTATTATCGAAGACAAAAAACACAGCTTCATTAATTAAAGTCGCAATCATCGCATACTTCTTAATTGCCCTATTTGCCGTACAATTAGATAAACAATGGGAATTCTGGGTATTAGCGGTTGCGGTTGGATGTTTCCAAGGTGGTATTCAAGCTTTATCTAGATCATACTTCGCAAAGATCATTCCAGAAAATGCCAGTGGTGAATACTTCGGATTATTCGATATCTGTGGTAAAGGCGCTAGCTTTTTAGGAACTATGTTGATTGGTGTTGTAACACAGATTACAGGTAAACAAAACTTAGGTGTTGCCGCTATCTCTATCATGTTTGTGGTTGGATATTTAATCTTTAATAAAGTATCCAAAATGGACGACTAAAAAAGATTGTACAAATAAAGTACAATCTTTTTTTAATCCACCTTCATTACCACTTTTACAATTCCATACAATGCTGCATATAAGACGGTTGCAACTGGCCAAACAATATAGGTTATATCCCATTGTTTAGTCCATAAGCTCCAACCAAGATAAATAGCTGTTGTAAGACACCAATAGGCACCTGTAAATGTTTCAGTTTTCTTCTTTGCGAGCTTTTCTTTTTTTGTAAAGTCACCTTCTTGTAGCAATGTATCATAGCTACTTTTTATTGTAGAAACACGAATTAAAATATTCACACCAACAGAAGCCAAAATCATTAATGCCACTAAACATAATGTACACACATAATCTGAAGCTTCCATGCACCCTGCAATGATCAACGGGATTACAGATAAAATACATAGAACAACACCACATGCTAGAGAAAAAGAATACTGTTCTTGATAGCTTTGATTCTTTTCTTTGACTAGTCCTGTTACACCATATTCCGTTTCAAAGGGTTCTTGTTCTAAATACTGTAATGGACTCAATTTAATTCCTGTTTTGATAAAGATAAATACTGCAAGTGCAACCATACCTAATAATGTGGTGCACGCAAGTGCAATAGCTAAGCCATCATTAAACGTTGAAACCAGAAATAAAGGAATTGGACTTAAGATGCATAATGTTGTCGCATTCGCAAGCATAGGTGCCGCTTTTTTCTTTTCATCCATATATGCATTTGCTTCTTCCATACTCACACGATGTAATTCACTATCTGTATCACATGTTGTCTCTGTATTTTCTTTCTCAATTTCATCTTTTAATAAGTAATCTGTGCTTACTCCAAATAAATCTGCCAACTGAATGATCTTTTTTAAATCCGGAATAGCCCCAGCACTTTCCCATTTTGAAACCGATTGTCTAGACACACCTAGTTTTTGTGCAAGATCCTCTTGGGTCCATCCATTCTTTTTTCTTTCTTCAATTATTTTATCGGCTAGAATCATATTTCTTCCTCCTTAGCCAAAGTTTACTAAAATGCGCGGTTGCATTCCACCAACTCGACTTGTCAATTTATCAATCGACAGTTGCATAGACTAGAAAAGACCTACTTTTACGCAAGTCTTTATCTAAGCCACATATTTTCTTAATATTTGATTCAGTTTTTGTTCATCAATAGGTTTTGAAATCGAATCATTCATAATCGTTTGATCAATTTCATATTCGGATTGTGCACTCATCGCAACAATTGGAATGGATGGATTAATTTTGTGAATGCATCTAGCCGCTTCATCCCCATTCATTTTTGGCATCATGATATCCATTAAAATTAAAGAGTATGTATTTGGTTGTTCCTTAACTTTTTCAACCGCCTCTAATCCATTCCATGCCTTATCAATATTTACATATTCACCCAAGTAAAACTCGGCCACTTCCATATTGATTTCATTGTCTTCTACTAAAAGAATTTTTTTATTCTTTAAATCCAATTTTGAAGCATCTTGTTTTTTATTTTTAGACGAATCCAATTGATAAGTAAGAACCACCTTGATTTGTGTACCTACACCCACTTCACTTTTAACTTCAATAGTTCCACCCAGCTTATCCACTAAGCCCTTCACAATCGACATACCTAAACCAGTTCCTTCATATCTTGTTCTGGCATCTTGTTTAGCTTGTGAAAAAGGCGTAAACAGCTGATTTTCAATATAATCTTCACTCATCCCAATTCCTGTGTCTATGATTTCAAATTCAAATGTAACTTTTGAATCATCACTCTTTATTTCTCTAACATACGTATCAATTGTGCCATTTGGCTTATTATACTTAATCGCATTCGTCAACAAATTAACAAGAATTCGTCTAAGTTGTAATGCATCACCAATTAAATGTGTATGAACTATATTGTCCATATGCTTATGATATGTAATATTTTGAATTGACACTTGGGCATCAATCAAATCACTTATTTCATCAATCACATGATTTAAATCAAAGGACTCATTCACAATTTCCATATGATCCGATTGTAATTTTGACATATTTAAAACATCTTCAACCAATTCATTTAAATGGTTCGTCAATATTTCAATCTTATTCAAAGAATCATCCAACTTATCCATATCACCCCAGTTTTTACGAATAATCTGCATCATGCCTAAAATACCATTGATCGGCGTACGAATATCATGGCTCATGCGATTCATAAAATCCGTTTTCGCTTTACTTTCTAAATCCACCTTTTGATAAGCCAATTGAAGCTGTTTCATTTCTCTATCTTCCTTTTCATGGAAAGAAGAAGTGTTTCTAAATAATAGAATAGCACGAACTATATTTCGTTCACTTTGAATATCTACATCATAAATTGTTTCTTCACTCATCAAAATCATTTCTTGAACCCAAATCACTCGATCATCGGACATTTGAATTTGATATTCCACCGTAACATGCTTATCCCCAGCTTTATAGCGATCTAATAGGCTTTGGCAAGATTCTACAATTTCAAAACTCCCTAAACAATCTTCTAATACATTAGGTTTCCATTGTTTAAAATAAGCTTCATATGAACAAGGTAACATAGGCTTTTTATTTTTCTGCATATATTTATCATAAATACCATCAATTTGATTTTCTGTTAAATTCACAGAAAAAATAGATTGTGCCATATTCATCAAAGCTTCAATATAATTCGCATTTTCTAAGATGGATTGTTTCAACTGATCATAGTAACGCATCAATTGTTTCTTTTCATCCATCTCTACAGTATTCGAATACATTTTAAATCCCAACACAAAATGATGTAGATTTCCATACTCGTCACTATCCAAGTAAACTGCTATGATTTTACCTTTCAATTCTGTATGATTCACTCGATGACAATATGGTATTTCAAATACAGGATTTTCCTTTGTGACATGCTTATTCAAACTATCCATGTTTAAGACATGACGATAATCCTTTCTTTGATCTTCATTAAACAATTCATCTAAGATTTGTTCAATGGCACCCGAATAATTTCCATCTTCAGCTAAGAAGAAAGAATAACCTGCACGCAAAGTAAAATATGCATCTGTCTTGGCATCACAATATATACAATCTGAGAAATTAAATCCTTTATCTTTTAATTGTTGAATCACACTTAGAATCAAATCTCTTTTCTTGGCAGCCTCTTTAATTTTTGCCTGGTTTTTATCAATATACATATTTTTATCTGCCTGACAAAACAATTCGCGCATTGTGAGTCCTAAAAAATCATTTGAATACGCAAAACCAGCCGCATAGCTTAATGGCATTTCTGTACAATGATCACATACACGTTTTATATTCTCTAAATTTCTTTTTACATCTTCCCTTGTCACATCTTTAAAGAAAGCAATGAATTCATCTCCACCATAACGACCTACAAATTGATTTTCATCCACACCTTTACGAAGACTTTTCGCAAACGAATGGATATATAAATCGCCTCTTTCGTGTCCTTGTTGATTATTAATAATTCTTAGATTATTCAAATCAAATACACAGATTGCCATATTTTGTTCAACTTCTAAAGTAAGAATTTCCTCACACTTATTTTTATTTGGTAAGCCCGTAGCTTCGTCTAAATAGATTTTACTTTTTAATTCTCGATTTGCCTTCGCATAACGAAAAGCTTTAAAAAGTTCATATAAAATCATAAATATTAAGACAACAATATCTGCAATTGTCATAAGCTCAAATTGTTTAAGTCGGGTTGCGATTCTTTGTGAATACGATTCCGCAAGGCCGGTCGCTACATCAC
This sequence comes from uncultured Holdemanella sp., assembly GCF_934754935.1. Taxonomy (GTDB): domain Bacteria; phylum Bacillota_I; class Bacilli_A; order Erysipelotrichales; family Erysipelotrichaceae; genus Holdemanella. The sequence continues at coordinate 51,519 of NZ_CAKVJB010000010.1, forward strand.
ATAAGCTAAAAAATATTTCACTCTTCTCAATTATATTTGTATTCTCATAGCCAACTTGTCGCACAATATAAATCTCTTGTTTTAAAGTGTCAAAATAATCATCTAATTCTTCCATCTTCACCTGAAAAGCCTTGTCATCCAAAGAAACTAAATTTAGCTCTTCACTACCAAAACGAAGACCTTCAATATATCCTTCAACATCCGCAATCATTTCATCCTGTGGAATTCTAGCATCTTCCAACTTAATGATACGCTGCGTTTTTCCACGCACTAATCCCGCATAATTGACAACACGTGCAGTTCCTTGAATACGTGAAACCATCATAATGATGATTAAAATGAGCACAATTAAAAGACTGGTAAATACCGTCATTAAAAAGCGCATTATTTTTGAGAAATGATTCTTTTTTTTGTTTTTCATACTTTTATTGTATTAAGAAAAACAAAGAATCACAAGAAAAAAGGACAAATCTAATGATTCATCCTTCTCTTGATCCATATCATGATCCATATGCAAATTCCAATCACCATGAAACTAAATCCAATGAGTTCCAAAGCTGTCCCTTCATGCATTAAGCCATCATCCCCTACATACGCATTGATTTTCCCCTTTAAAAACAAGAATACTAGACCTGCAATCAAAAATAAATTTGCGATAAAAGTAGGTGTAAAAACACGATCCTTTTGATTCATCTAAAACATCCCCTTAATATTTTGTAGTATTATACCACTTCTCACCTTTATTTAGTCTTAAATTTCTCTTAACTTTCTAAGCATTTGATTGTACAATAGATGAGAATAAAAGAAGGAAGGATTCTTATGCAAAACATTGATGAATTAGTTGATTTACACGAATGCCCTCTATGCGAAGGTGGTTCGATTCTAGAAGAAGAAGGAAACGGATTCTATGCACAATGCATGGATTGTGGCTGCTATACAGTTCACGTTGATTATAAAAACGAAGAAGATCGTTTAGAAGCGGCTAAAAGAGCGGCTGAACTATTTAATACAGGTAAAGTATTAAAATCAAATCCTGGTGAATAAAGAAAATGAGTGAATCAATTCCACTCATTTTTTTATTTGATTGAATTTTGATCTAACCACTTACCACGAACCATACGAATAAAGAATATAATACCCCTAAACACAAGTTCGAAAGTCATTGTAATCCATACACCAATCACACCATATCGCTTTGTGAAGATGATAATCGGTAAAACACGCATGCCCCACATACTCAAGGCATTTAGAACAAAAGGACGCTTACTATCTCCAGCACCACGTAATGCTCCCATAACTACAATACTTATCGCAAACAATGGTTCTGAAAAAGAAACAATTCTTAAACATTCACTAGCTCCATCTATGACTTTTTGACTAGTTGTAAGGGTTGAAGCTAAAAATGGTGCAAACACAAACATAATAATACTCATGAAGATGACAAGAATAAACGACAATAATGTAGTTAAATACGCAAAGCGTTTCGCCATATCTTTTCGTTTTGCCCCAATACTTTGTCCAACCAACGTCGTTGCAGCACCACCAATTCCATAGGCCGGTAAATAACATAAGCCTTCTGCAGATACAGCCACATAATTGATGGCCACACTGATTGCACCCATACTAGAAACAACACCTGTCATTACAACTTGAGCTAAAGATAATGTAACTCTTTCAAGTCCTGCAGGAATTGATAGATTGACTACATTTTTTAAAATATCTTTGTCAAACTTCCAAGACTCATCTCCCAAAAGACGTAATGATTTTTCCTTTTTGACAACAATATACATTAAGATAAAACCTACAACCAATTGTGCCATTCCCGTACCAAGTGCAGCTCCTGCAACACCTAAATTCAATATATAAATAAAGAAATAGTTAAAAGCAACATCAAAAACACACATCGAAATATTCATAAGACTTGGAAGCACAGCATTTCCTGAACACCTTAACATTCCCGAATGTAACATGGCCATCATATTAAATGGAATAAAAGCCCCTACAATAGCTAAATATAAAGTGGCATCTTTACAAATGGAAGGATCTGCCCCTAATAAAGTAGGCAAATAAAAACTGGCCCCTACTACAATCAAAGCCATACATAAGCCAAAAATAACATTAAAAAGTATCGACTGACAAACAACTTGCCTAGCCAATTTATTTTTACCTGCCCCTAAATATTGGGCTACCTGCACCGAAAAGCCTAATACAGCCGCTGTACAAATACCACCAAATAACCATGTCGTACTCGCAACAACACCAATGGCTGCCGTAGCCTTGTAACCTAAAGATCCAACCATCGCTGTATCAATATAGCTCATAGCCGTTCCAACCAATTGTTCTAATATGGCAGGTACAGATAATAAAATGACAATTTTTAATTGATCTTTAAAATCTATTTTTTTATTTTCACGCATCTGCGCCGTTATTTCCATCATGTTCATAAAATGATTATACAAAGAAAAAAGATGTATGTCACCATACATCTTAATCTTCTACCTCTTCACGCCACATTTTAGCGCCTAAATGAGCTAACTTACCATCCAAGTTATCATATCCACGATCAATGTGATAAATATCATGAATTTCTGTAACACCATCTGCCATCAAGGCTGCGATCACAAGTCCTGCACCACAACGAAGATCTGTTGCGGTTACTTTTGAACCATGTAACTTTGTTTTTCCATTGATAAATGCACTTGGTGTGTGTACATCAATATTTGCGCCCATTTTATTTAATTCCGCACAATGCTTAAAGCGCTCTGTATAAATTGTCTCTGTGACAACAGACTGTCCTTCACATTGCGTTAATAATACAGTAAATGGTTGCTGGACATCTGTCGCAAATCCAGGATATGGTTTAGTCAATATTTCTGTGCGTTTTAACGGCTTATCACTCTTAAATACATGAATAAAATCCGAACCCACTTCCATATTGATTCCCACTTCTTGAAGCTTCATAACAATAGCTTCCAAGTGCTGCGGAATAATATTCTCAATTCGCATATCATTGGCCATAGCGGCTGCCATGATCACATATGTAGCTGCTTCAATACGATCTGGAATAATTTCATGAATACATCCCTTTAAGTAATCAACACCATCAATGACTAATGTACTTGTACCCATACCATGAATTCTTGCGCCCATTTTATTCAATAAAGTCGCAATATCAATGATTTCCGGTTCACGTGCCGCATTTTCAATGACAGTTCTTCCTTTTGCGTAAACAGCTGCCATCATAATGTTGATTGTAGCCCCTACACTAGAGATATCTAAGAAAATATTTGTTCCTTTTAATTCTTTCGCATCCAATATATAACATCCATTTTCATATTGAATATTAGCACCCAAAGCCTCAAAGCCCTTCAAGTGTAAATCAATAGGTCTAGGACCCAAATAACACCCTCCAGGCATCTTGATTTCTACATGTCCAAATTTTCCTAACAACGCACCCATAAAGTAGTAGCTTGCTCTTAATTTTGAAACAGCCTTAGATACCATAGGAATATTTTCCATATGAGTAGGATCTATATATAATGTTTCTTCATCTCGTTTTTCAACATAAACACCAAGTTCATTCAATAAAACGATCAAAGACTGTACATCCGAAATATTAGGTACACCATAAATTGTTACTGGCTCATTTCCTAAAACACACGCTGGAATTAAAGCCACAGTCGCATTTTTAGAACCACTAATACGAACTGTTCCATTTAAATGATGTCCACCTTCAATTTTAATGACTTTTTCCATTCATTTTCCCCCATTTCAAGGTAATGCCTATCTATTATAGCCTATTCAATCCGGATAATCTAGAAAAATATTGTAAATTCCAAAAGCCATCTATTTTAAATGTTGTTCCATCCAATTTGTGATTTCATTTAAACGACGCAAACGATGTTGAGGAAGTCCTGTACGTGATAAATCATGATTTTCACCATGGAACAAGCACATACGAGCCTCGATATTTTGATCCAACAACGCGTTCAACATTTGTAGACCCTCACAAAGTGGACAACGATAATCCTCATCTGAGTGAATAAACAATGTTGGTGTCTTTACATTACGCGCATATTTCAATGGTGAATGCCACCATAATTTTTCTGGATTCTCATCATATGTAGCTAATTGTTGATCTTGCGCAAAATATGGTCCAATATCACTTGTCTGAGAGAATGAAATCCAGTTTGCGATACTTCTTTGACTTGCTGCACACGCAAAACGATCTGTATGACCAATGATCCAGTTTGTCATAAATCCACCATAACTACCACCAGTTACACCGACTTTACTAGCATCGATTTGAGGATATGTTTCCAAAACTTTATCTGTAAACTGCATTAATTCATCATAATCAATCGTTCCATATTTTCCACGGATGTCCATAAATTCATTGCCACGTCCATCCGATCCATGAATATTACAGAAGAATACAAAATAGCCTTTACTTGCCCATACTTGCATTTCATGATAGAACACTTTTCCATATACAGTTTTAGGACCACCATGAATATCTAAAATAGCTGGATATTTTTTAGTTTCATCATAATCTTTTGGCAACAATACCCATCCTGTTAAATCTTCACCAAAACTTACTTCGACAGGATCAGCCACATATGTATCTTCCATCTTATTAAAGTCAGACAATTGAGTTACTTTTCCATCTTGAACCTTATATAATTGTTGAAGGCTCGCCACATCAGCTCCAATAAAATACAATGTGTCATCTTCAAATGCGAAAGTTTGAATCGTTCCTGACCATTCAAATACCAATTCAATCTTTCCATTTTCTAATTTATATAAATTATTATGATCATAAATCGTTGATACAAAATATAAAGCTTGATCTTTTACTAAAGTGGCATTTCCGGCAACTAAAGCACAATCCGTACCTACGCTGTTACCAACACATTCTTGCCAATCGGCAATTAAATTAAAATCTTGATCAAAGAATTTTGGATTTTCATTCAAACCATATTTTTCATGTGTACTCGCAACAAGAACCAATTTATCATCCACAAAATTAAAGTCTTGAATACTTCTTTTTCCAGCTTCTACAACTGTACTAACCGAACCATCATACTTATAAAGATCTTCATATAAAGCTTGTTTGCGTGTCCAGTTTTGACCTGTATAGTACAAAGCACCATCATGAATTTTTGCGTTAGATACATCAAAAGTACCTTCTGTAACACAAACTAGTTCTTTTGTATCTAAATCATATGTATATAAATGACTACGATGTTTATTTGTGACTCCCTGACCATTCATATAGAAAGGAATCTCATCAAATACTTCGTAATCACTTTCTTCTTCCACTAGTTTTTCTTTCGTCAATAATACAAGTGTATTCTCATTTAAATATCCCAATACATTCATTCCTGGTTTATCAAAGCGAGCAATTTCTTTAGCTTCTCCACCATTTAAAGATAAACGATATAAAGAAGTGGATTTTTCAATATTTTTACGATTTCCACAGAATAGAATCGAATTCTTGTTTTCAATATAAAAACTAGCTTCTTTTCCAAAAGAAGTTAAATCATATACTTCATCATTCTTTACACATTTTAATGTGTATTCATAAGCATTGTCTTTTTCTGCTGCTACTCCATCAACAAAGACTTTTACGCCATCTTTCACTTTTAAATTTCCATAAAAGTGATAAGACAATAAATCATTAATTTCAACTGACTTCATGTTTTTCCCTCCAAATTATGCAAAAAGCAGGCTTTAAAGCCTGCTTTACTTAAAAACTTTAATTATTCAGCTTTTCCAGCAGAACCAAAGAAGTTTTCCATCATTTCTTTACATAATGCAGTGATTGCATCAGCACCTGGTTTTAATAATTTACGTGGATCGTATCCTTTTCCTTCTTGGTCTTTTCCAGCTTCGATGTATTTACGAGTTGCTTCAGCAAATACTAATTGGCATTCAGTATTAACGTTAACTTTAGAAACACCTAATGTGATAGCTTTTTGAACTTGTTCACGAGGGATTCCTGAACCACCGTGTAATACTAATGGTTTACCATTTGTAGCGTTTTGGATTTCTCCTAAACGATCAAAGTTTAATCCAGCCCAGTTTGCAGGATATTTACCGTGGATATTTCCGATACCAGCTGCTAAGAAGTCTACGCCTAATTCAGCGATAGTTTTACATTCTTCAGGGTCAGCTAATTCACCAGCAGATACGACACCGTCTTCTTCTCCACCGATTCCACCAACTTCACATTCAATTGATAATCCTTTTGAGTGTGCTAAGGCGATCATTTCTTTTGATTTTTCTAAGTTTTCTTCGAATGCATAGTGAGAACCATCGAACATTACAGAAGTAAATCCTGCTTCGATAGCAGCTTTTGCACCTTCATATGAACCGTGGTCCAAGTGTAAAGCTACAGGAACTGTAATTCCCATTGCATCGTGGATTTCTTTTACCATAGCAGCAACTGTTTTGAAACCACACATATATTTAGCAGCACCTTCAGATACTCCTAACATAACTGGTGATTTAGCTTCTTCAGCAGCAGCTAAGATAGCTTTTGTCCATTCTAAGTTATTGATGTTGAAAGCACCAATCGCATAGTGCCCTTCGTGAGCTTTGTTGATCATTTCAGTAGCAGATACTAACATTACTCTATTCCTCCTTTAAACATTTCTGTCATAACTATTCTACTCCATATCGCCTAATTTGAAAAGTGAAATTATTAACTAACGGCGTGATTTTCCCGATAATTCGACAGGTTTCGATAAAGTTCGAATCCTTTCAAGAATTCTAAGACTCGCAATTGTGTTATTCGGTTTATTCGCAAGACGATATTGTTGTTCCAATTCCTCCATGGAATAATTTGATGTAAAATACGTTTTCATCTGTTTATTCATACGCTCATCTAAAACCGGAAGTAAAATCTCATCACGCGTCCATTGCGTAATACTTTCAGCTCCAATATCATCCAAAACCAAAACATCACTATAACGCAAATGATTCATCACTCTTTGACGATATTCATTATCCGTCATAAATTGTTTCAATTCTTGAATCAATAACGGAACTTGCACAAAAGAAACACTCTTATTATTCTTGGCATAATAATTACAGATTCCCTTCATCAAATATGATTTACCAGTTCCAGGATTTCCATATAAATACACACCTTGATTTAATGGAATACTACTTACACTTTGTGTATACGCAAGTCCATATTCCTTTTCTTTGGCTGCACTTAAAAAAGAAGCATCATTCAAATCAATTAAATAATCATTCAAAGACATGTGAGAAAAACGAAACTTACTTTGATGCGCCAATTGTTTATCACGATTCTGTTCATATTGGCACGAAGCATAATACTCATTTAAAAAACCCGAATCATCTATTTTTAATTTTGAAACTTTGCCACGAATCTTTTGAACGCAATAATCCAATCCTTTACAGTTTCTACAGGCATTCACACTCTTTAGCCACTGCAACAAAACACCACTGTTTTCTTCTACAAAAGATGCATCTAAATGATTTTGTTCTAAAAACATCTGAATGAATTCATTCTCTTTTAAACGCGCAATATTTCGTTGTCTTTCTAACATTTGTTCTTCGGAAAGTTTAATATTTAAATTCACTACAATTTACCTTCTTTCAACATCTTTTGTAACTCCAACATTTCCTGCTCTAGCTGGGCATCGGATTTCTCTTCTTTTTGCGTATAGAACTTATCATCCAACACGACCTTTTCCATCTTTTTATCCTTTTTATTTTCAACCGGACTCTGATTGATGATCTCCAAAGCCTTCTTTCTAGAATCCACACCCAAGCGAACCCAGCTTGCCGCTACTTTTTCTACATAATTTCGAGAAAATTGTTGATTCGTTTGTCGCAAAGTATATTCAATCAATGTATTTACGACTTCTATAGGAAACTGGAATTCTTTACATAAACGCTCAATCAATGCTTGATCCGATTTCACAACTGGAATTCCATTTTGTTTATTCTGTAAAAACTTAACTGGTGACATTTTATATGGATCTTTACTCACTTTCATAACCTTACGATTACGCATAACCATATCTTTTAGTTTTTCTAAATCAAATACATGCGTTGAAGGATTTGTACTTCTTTGTACATATTTACGCATATCTTTGGCATCGATGCCATATATTTTAGCCATTTCTGCGATACGATCTAAATTTTCACTTGTACGTAAACGCACCGGAAAAATTCGATCCATCCCTTTAAAGAGTGTCGCAAAATCAAAATCATATTTCTGCTTTATCGTTGGCTTAACCTTTTCAAATGCGATTTCTTTTGATTCATTCCAAGCATCCAAAATAGAAACATCCAAAGGACTTTCCACTTTAGTATAGGAAGAAGAAACCGTTTTATCTTTATAAAGCATCGACTTCACTTTGTCAAAACACTTTGCGCCAACACTTGCCAAATACAATCTTGAATATGTCTCATGACATAAAAACGAATCTGGTAATAATGGAGCATATAATAAAATCAACATATCCGCTTCATGAACATATGTTTCAATCAGATGATATTGTTCCAAATGATTTCTTGCGATATCAAATTGTGAAGCATTCATATTCAATAAAAGATATACATCTTCTAATTCAACAGAATTTTGAATGGAATCAAAAAATTCATATAAACAAATTGAGTTTTTGCCAATCAAAGGACCATACAATAAATTCAAAGATTGTCTTTGTTCACTAGATAAATGCTCTATGCATCGTACTTCAATCGCCATTTAATTTCTCCTCTTTTAATGCATCCTCAATCTGCATATGCAACTGTTCTACCGTACTATTATTACGTAATACAATATCACTTTTTGCCATTTTCTCTTCTGGATTCATCTGTGATACAAGTCTTGCCAAAGCTTGTTCCCTAGTAAAATTGCGATATGTTTGTAGACGTGATAATGCCACATCTAAATCAGCCACAACGCACCAAATGGAATCAAAATGTTCTTGTGCCGAAATCTCAAACAAAATTGGCATTTCCACAAAAACAATCGAACTATCTTGTTCACAGATCCATTTATGCATTTCATCAAAAATCAATGGATGTAGAATCGCTTCTACTTGTTTTCGATGTTTTTCATTTGAAAACATATAGGAAGCTAGACTCTCCTTAATAATTTGCCCATTTGAATCCAATTCAACAATATTCATTTTCTTTAGTTTCTCATAACCCAAATTTCCCTTTTTTAATAAATCCGCATTGACCTGATCACAATCTAAAACAGGATATTTGTTTCGTAAATATCGAGAAATTTCACTCTTTCCTGAACCCATTGATCCCGTGATTCCAATTACTTTCTTTTTTGACATTTTGGACATAAATAAGTCCCCCTTTGTGATACAGTTAATTTTTTTATTGTATGATGACACACTTTACATTGTGTCTGATCATGTACTTTTAGATGAAGTTGAAAACGTCCTGTTACACCTAAACTTGACGTATAAGAGCGAATCGTTGTTCCACCATAGTATGTAGCCCCCTGCAAGATTCGTCTTGTTTCTAAAACGATTTTATCACAATCTTTTTTTGATAACTTACAAGCACGACTTCTTGGATCCAAACCTACCGCAAAGCATATCTCATCGGCATAAATATTTCCAATACCTGCCATAATCGATTGATCTAAAAGACAAGATTTTAAATTTCGTTTTAATGTATGAATACAATGATAGAAATACATTCCATCAACTCTTGGATCCATATAATCATATCCAACATTTTTAAAACAAGTATACGCATGAACATCTTCTTTTTTAGGATATAAGTACATTCTTCCAAACTTTCGAGTATCATGATATGACATATAGATTCCATTATTTAATTTAAATACAACATGAATATGTTTATCCTCTCGAAGATCGTTGTACAAATAAAATTTACCTTCCATTCTAAGATGTACAATCAAATCATAATCATCTAACCCAAAAATCAAATATTTTCCAAGTCGATTAAATGAACGAAAGGATTGCCCAATCAATTGATTCCTAAAAGTTTCTATTTCCACATTATCTATGATTTTAGGATAGTAAACCAATACATCTTCAATTGAATCATCTTTAATTTGTGTTTCTAACGTACTTAATACAGTTTGTACTTCGGGTGCTTCTGGCATTATTTTGCCTCATACCAAGACTTGCCAACGCTAATACTTGCCTTTAATGGAACCTTTAATTCCATCGCACTTTCCATTGTTTCTTTGACAAGTTTTTGCATGAAGTCCAACTCTTCATCTGGCACCAAGAAAATCAATTCATCATGAATTTGAAGAAGCATTTTCGACTTCACATTTGTATCCTTCAAAGCTTGATCCATTTTCAACATCGCAATCTTAATCAAGTCTGCTGCACTACCCTGGATTGGTGCATTCATCGCAGCACGCTTACCAAATTCACGTGTCATAAAATTCTTATCATTGATTTCCGGAATTTCTCTTCTTCGATGGAATAACGTTTCTACATATCCATTTTCTTTACAGAACTCAATCAATTGATTCATATATTCATGAATTTTTGGATAACTTTCAAAATACATCTTCATAAACTCACCCGCCTCTTTGCGAGTGATATTTAATTGTGAGGATAAGCCAAATTCAGTTTGGCCATATACAATCCCAAAGTTTACTGTCTTTGCGATTCTTCTTTTGTGTTCATCCACTTCTTCTGGTGAACAATTAAAAATCAATGTTGCCGTTTTTGTATGAATATCCAATCCTTCATTAAATGCTTTGATCATATAATCTTCATTTGCCATATGCGCTAACATTCTCAATTCGATTTGCGAATAATCAGCGGACAATAAGCGATAGCCATCTTGGGCTACAAAAGCTTTACGAATTTCTTTTCCCAGTTCATCACGAATACTAATATTTTGAAGATTTGGTTCACTACTTGAAAGTCTTCCCGTTTGCGTCATTGTCTGATTAAAAGAAGTGTGGATCTTTTGATCCGAACGAATATGTTTTTTTAAACCATCAACATATGTGCTCGATACTTTTGATATTTTACGATATTCCAAAATATCATCTACGATTGGATGTTTTCCACGAAGCTTTTCTAATACATCAGCTGAAGTCGAACGCTTTTTTCCACCTGAACTTAAATTTAATTCATCAAATAAAACATTCGCCAATTGTTTAGGAGAATTGATATTAAAAATCATACCAGCATGAGAATAAATTTGTTGAGCCAAAGCTTCTAGCTTTTCATTTAATAAAGCCCCATATTCATCCAAGAAACTTTCTTGAATTGAGATTCCCTCTTGTTCCATAGAAAATAATACACGTGTAAGTGGCATTTCAATTTCTCTATATAAAGAAAGTACATTTTCTTCTTTTAAAGATTGAAGAATTTCACTTTTCTTTTCATATAACTGTTGTGCCAAACTATGTCCAATTGCTTGTTCTCGATTTAAACTAAAAGCCGGTTCATCTTTTGTCTTTTTGGATACATCATGAAAAGACTCTGGCAAAGTAATATGAAGGGCTTCTAGTACTGCATCACTATCTGTTGCGGTAGAATTCAATAAGAATCCGGCAATATGAAGATCATCATTAAATGTATTCCATTTAAATCCATAGCGATCTAATAGATGCATCATTTCTTTGGTATCCCATGTACTGATTTCTTTGGTTTCTAATGCCTTTTTAAAGTTTGTATCTTCCAAAGCGTTTTCTACTGAAATATAGTAAACTGTCTTATCTTTTGGGATCATAAAGCCATATAATTGCTGATCTAAGTAAGGTTGTTGCGTACATACTGGTAGTACCATTAAATCTTCTACATCAATCATTTCAAAATGATCCACTTCTTTTAATGGCCATTTTTCATTCTTAGCTTGTTTTGTTCGATTCACTAAAGATCGCATTTCATATTTTTCATAGAATCCATTTACATCTTCTTGAATTCCTGTAAACTCACAATCATTTAAACTAAATGGAAGTTCCATCTTTGTATAAATGGTTGCCAATTCTAAAGACATAAACGCATTGTCTTTATCTTTTTCAAGCTTTTCTTTTAATTTTCCCTTTACCTCATCAATATGGGCATAAACATTTTCTACCGTTGAATATTGATTCAATAAACGCAAAGCCGTTTTTTCACCAACACCAGCTACCCCTGGAATATTATCAGCTGTATCTCCCATTAATCCTTTCATATCAATAACTTGACTTGGACTAATTCCATATGTATCGAAAAGATTTTGTTCGTCCATCAATTCCATTTCACTCAAGCCTTTTTTCATTAAAAGAACATGTGTACTTGGATCAATCAATTGAAGCAAGTCACGATCACTTGTTAGAATTGTTGTTTGAATATCATTGCAGCATTTAGCCATACTTCCAATAATATCATCCGCTTCATAACCTTCTTGTTCATAGCGCTTAATTCCAGCAGCATCTAAATATTCTCTTACGATTGGAAATTGTACGATCAATTCCTCATCTAATGGTTTACGTGTGCCTTTATAGGCTGCAAATTGTTTGTGTCTAAAAGTTGGTTTTCCCGCATCCCAAGCAACTAAAATCTTATCAGGTTCAATAATATCAATTGCCTTATTTAACATCATCACAAAGCCATAAACCGCATTGGTTGGAATGCCGTTGGATGTTGTCATTCTATGTGTATATAAAGTTGCATAATATGCACGAAATAACATGGAGTTTCCATCTAATAATAATAGTTTTTTCATTTGAATACCTCTTTTCTTCTATTTTAACACATATGAAAAGAAGGAAACGAATCCACGACTCATTTCCTTCGAATATTTTGCATGTGCAGCTTTTCCATTCGTTTATAACGAATATCTTTTATAGTTGCATATCTATTGAATACAGTAATAATATAGATCAACACAAATATCGCAACCCCATTAAATATCAATGTGAGTGCTTCCACGTGAATAAACCATTGCACAAAGCTCATTGTAAGATATCCGAATAATTTTGCTCCAAAAAAACAAACCAAATCATTTATAAACATCATCATGAATACAAGGGCAAATTGTACCCAATGATCTTGTTCCATCGCATTTTTAAATAGTCCTGCTAGCCATCCAAAAAAGCCAAATAGAATCATTTTAATAAGCCAATTTGAAGTAAAGAACATTCCAACACAAAGGCCACATAGACATGCATACAAAAGTCGATTCAAGCTTTTTTCATGGCTCACAACAAGCATGCATCCACAAAAACATAAATGACTGACAAAAGATAGTGAAGAATATGTAAAATCTACACTGAATAAAGATGCATTGATTTGATCAAGCATAGCTAAAATCAATAAGAAAATAAATGAGTAACGTTCTTTATTTATCATTTACTCTCCTCTTTTCCAATCACAAGACAATAGTCAAAGCTTTTCATATTCGATACTGGTGAAACATAGACTGTTGAAATAATCGAATCATCATTTAAAGACACGTCTTTTACTTCTCCAATTAAAATTCCACTTGGATAATTTCCACCCTTACCACTTGTAGCTACTTTTTGTCCTTTAGTGACAATCGCATCATTATCAAATAACGAAACGCGATACGCCTTCTTTTCCGTATCATAAGATTGTAGTACACCTTCTACGCTTGAACCATCTTCTAATGACATCTTGATTGCGATATCATTATTTAAATGTTGGCTTGTCAACAGCTGAACCGTACTTGTAGTTGTTTGTACACTATCTACCAATCCTATTGCGCCTTCACTTGTTGCCACAAGCATGTTTTTTTCAACACCCTGTCTTTTTCCAGCTGAAATTGTTACCGTTTGTAGCCATGAATCGCCTGAACGTTCTAATACAGATACACTGATCGTCTTCGCATCCCCAATTCCACCTTTCATATCCAACAAGGCTTCTAGTTGTTTATTTTTATTTCTTTCATCTTCATATGCAGTCTGATAGTTTTTTTGTTGAGCCAATTGTTTCGTCAAATATTCATTATCATCATAGGCATGCCATAAATTTGAAAAATCATTCACCGCATTTCCAATCGATGATAGTGGATATTGAATCAAACCATATTTCAAATATGTCCAAGCACTATAACCAATATTCGTAATTGAATTTTGTCTTAAGCCAAACATAGCACATGCTAATATACATAAAACGACAATAATCGTAAGTAATCTTTTTTGAATTCGAGTAAATTTACGCATAATATCCCCCAAACTAACTTATATTATAGCGATAAACCCTCCTTCTTTCAATCGAGATATTTGTGCTCTTTAAATGAATAATATTGGTTTTTACATACAATAATGTGATCCACCAAACAAACTCCCATCGTCATAGCTACATGAACCATTTTGTAAGTAACTTCAAAATCCGCTTTTGAAGGTGTACAATCTCCCGAAGGATGATTATGCGCAATCAATACAGAATTTGCGTTTTGTAGAAAAGCTTCCTTAAACACTTCTCGTGGATGCACTACACTCTCATTCAATGTTCCCTTAAATAAAACGCGATGCGAAATCAACTTACTTTTCGTATCTAGATAAAGGGCAATAAAGCATTCCTGAGACATAGTACCATACTCAAATTCAAACCATTCAATTACATCTTCTGGTTTTAAAATAGGAGCATGATACACTTTTGATTTAATAACACGCTTACTAAGTTCTACACTTGCTAAAAGTTGTAAAGCCTTGACTTCACGAATTCCTTGAATCTGCATCAATGTATTTACATGCATTGTCATTAATTTTGATAAACCTTCACTTTCTTTCAATACATCAGATGCGATTTCAAATACGGAACGATTCTTATTTCCGCTTTGTAGAATCAACGCAACCAATTCAAGATCACTCAATGATTCTAAACCATAGCGCAACGCTTTTTCTCGTGGGCGTTGCTCCACTTCCATCTCTTTTACCTTCATATACTCTTATACGAAAAAAATGCACTTTTTTTAATTTATTTTCATTTTTTGCTTGCAAAGTCAAGAATCACATGGTATATTATACAAGCGTTAAGCAATTATGGCGGTTGTGGTGAAGTTGGTTAACACAGCGGATTGTGGCTCCGTCACGCGCGCGTTCGAATCGCGTCAGCCGCCCCACTAAGATTTTTAAGCTTCGAGAAATCGAAGCTTTTTTCTTTACTTTTTTTTGAATTATTTGTATATTAGGAACATGAAAAAATTATTATTAATACTTTTAAGTCTTACATTATGTGCGTGTCAAACACAAACAAAGAGTACAACTTCAACTTCAAAAAAGGCTTGTGATGTTACAAGCGAAGAAGAAACATGCAATGCAAAGGATGATACAAAAACTAAGTTTAGTGAAATTAGCTTTGATGAAGCTATTCAATATTTTACACAAGAAAAATCAGGTGTATTGTATTTTGGATATTCAAGTTGTCCATGGTGTAAAGAAGCTAAACCTGTTTTAAAGAAAGTTGCCAAAGAAAACGAAATCGACATTCAATATGTAAAGGTAAGAGATGAAGAAAAAAATCGTCTATATACAGATGATCAAAAAGCTCAAATTGAACCTTATATCCAAGATTACATGTCAAATAATGATGAGGGTGTTTTAACCTTATTTGTTCCTTTAGTACTAGTAGTAGAGGATGGAAAAGTCATTGATGGACATGAAGGAACATTGGATAGTCATGATGCGACTGAAAGAAAAATGACAGATGACGAAAAAGAGGAATTGACAAAAATCTATACAAAATTAATGAGTGAAGCCAATTGACTTCACTCAATTTATTTTCTTCGTATTTTAATGTGATCATCCAAACTCAATTGCCCAATTAATAAACTAGACTTTGGATCATGTAACATATGATTTTTTGAGATTTGTTTCGAATCAAAGTTGGCGTAACAATATTTGCAGCCATGCAAACATGAATTATAGGCACCAATATCCACCATCTCTACGCAATGACAATCTCTTGCCTTCCATTCTTTAAAGAGTTTACCAGTTCTTTCAAAAGCATATTTAATACTGACACAACAATCCTTTTCATCCCCAATTTGATATTTATTTTCCATGCAACTCACAACTTTTATATTATTCTTTTCGAAGGCTTCTTTTAATCTAAGATATTCCTCATAACTTGGTTCATGATAATCCAAATGGTTATCTCTGACATTTTTATAATCATCCACAAAAGAGACAATCATTTTAGATACGTGTCCATTCAGCATTTTACATAGTTTGTTAAAGGCACGAATATGATAATCTGCATCATATTTCGAATTTAAAAGAATTGGATCATATCGAACACATACATTTTCTTTTCCTAAATAGGATGATAGCTTTTTAATGCATTGAATGACTTGTTTCTTATCCGGAACATTAGGCTCTATATCTTCGAAGTATCCAGTGATAGTAACTTGTAGCTGAATAGGTACAGAAAATAGATGTATTGTATCTAACAATGGCAATGGATTCTTTGTACAAAATACAATCATATCAATATCGGATACATAGATACGACTGACTAGTTTTGGATTAAAAGGATTTCTTACATCAAAATAGCCTTCATTCCATCGGTTCACAAACCAATCCATATAATAGGCTACAACATCTGTTCTTCCGCTTGCGTTTATAATCATAAGTTTATTAAACAAAGAAATTAAATAATAGTCAACACAAAGAAAAAAGTCATCCTAAGATGACTTAAATTTCTAAATGGCGGTCCAGATGGGACTCGAACCCACGATCTCCTCCGTGACAGGGAGGCATGTTAACCACTACACCACTGGACCAATATTTAATTTAAATGGAGCAGATGAGGGGAATTGAACCCCCGTATCAGCCTTGGCAAGGCTGTGTTCTACCATTGAACTACATCTGCATGAATGGCGGTCCAGATGGGACTCGAACCCACGATCTCCTCCGTGACAGGGAGGCATGTTAACCACTACACCACTGGAC
>NZ_CAKVJB010000011.1 GCF_934754935.1 uncultured Holdemanella sp.
GACATACATTGACTACTTGTAATAATCACAAAGCAACTCAACACATTTACGCTTCAATTCCATTTGTGGATGTACGTAGATGTTCATTGTGATTGACACGTTGGAGTGGCCAAGTAATTCACTTAATGATTTGTAATCACATCCACATTCAATACATCTTGTTGCGAATGTATGCCTTAATGCATGGAATTTGAGATGTGGTAGTTCAAGCTCTTTAAGAAGTCGATTGTAATACAATCTGTACTTATTCGGCTCTATTGGTTTATCTCGATTTGTTAATACGTAGTTATCTTCTTCGCCTTGAAGAAGGATTGCATAGTGCATTATCCATGTATTCAATGGAATCATTCGAGCACTGGAACGTGATTTAGGTGGTGTTATTGAAAGATGGCTACCATCTTCTTTTGTGTATGTTCGTATCATGGTTTTGTTTATGTTCAACAATTTAGTCTGTACATTTATATCAGACCACTTCAAAGCGCACAATTCACCTATGCGTATTCCTGTATGGATGCATAAAAGGATTCCAAAGTTTTTACAATTAATCTCAGATTGGAGGTGATTAATCAATGTTATTTGATTTTCTTTTTCAAAAATCTCTACCGCCTTAGAAGGATGGTATGGTAGTTGAATATCGACTTTGAATGGAAGTGTAAATTTTAAAACCTGAATAATGTCTTTGGCATATTTGAATGATATACCACCTTTTCCGTCTTTACGGCCATTTTCAAGTTTTTGAAGAATAAACTCCTGCAGAATATCGTTGTTTAACTCCTCAGTCTGATAATTGCCTAGTTTTGGCATAATGTGATTGTGGATCACATTACAATAATTCGTGTAAGTACTGTATTTTAGATAGATTTTCTTTTCCTTTAACCAGGAAATTAATTTGTCAGAATATAGCATTTTTTGTTTTACCTCGCTTTTCATATTAATAGGAGGATTTTATATGACGAAGGTTCATGAAATCAATTTAAACACAAAGTTGTGGAATTTCTTTACAGAACATGACTTTATTATTCTAGATTTAACAGATAAAGATATTAATGAACAAGATTATGTATTGTTCAAACAAGTGTCATTAGACGAAGGAAAAGAAACCGATACAGGTTTGTTTAGAATGACACAAATCAGAAGCATCACTACAAATGATGGATTTAAAGAAGGTTATGTGATGCTTAATTTAACTAAACTTTAGAAAAATCGACCTTGTGAAGTCGTTAAACTCACACATGGTACACAGACTGCAGCTTAGCTCGTTCAGGCAGTCTTTTTTTGTATGCAAAAAGGAGGAAGTAAAATGAATTTTGCAGAATTAAGTCAATATTTTGTGTTAGTGGTAGTGGTAGCTTGTTTGATC
The DNA here is from genome assembly GCF_934754935.1 of uncultured Holdemanella sp. Lineage (GTDB taxonomy): Bacteria > Bacillota_I > Bacilli_A > Erysipelotrichales > Erysipelotrichaceae > Holdemanella. The sequence goes on from NZ_CAKVJB010000011.1 coordinate 1,361, forward strand.
GTGGGTTACATTTTGAAAACATCGTTTGAAAGCTTTCCGAACAAGTATATTCCTACTGTATTAGCTTTCGTTGGATTGGTGCTTAACTTAGCAGTAAGCGGCTTAACTATTGAAAATGCAGTGTATGGCGCATTGATGGGTTTAGCTAGTACAGGTATGCACCAAGCTTTTACTAGGTTTGTTGAAGGTAAAACAGAACAATAAAGGATGTGGCTTGCAAGATGGACTTCGTAATTACAAGCCAACAAATTGTATGGATTTGTGGATTTATCGCTTCAATATGGGGAGTGGTAAAAATTGTTAAAGAGTTAAAAAAGCCGAGTGATGATTTGCGTACAATGGTGCATCGTCATGATGAACTATTGCACAAAGATAATGAGCGATTAAATTCGCTTGAAAAGATTACACTTAATCAAGAAGGAATTAATCGCAAATTAGAAGAACACACTCGACTACTATCTGAGCATGACGATAGGCTAGACGATGATAAAGAAAGAAGTAATTTATTACTTAAAGCAAACATTGCAATTCTAAATGGTTTGTTGTCTGAATCAGATAAAGATAAATTAGTTGAAACTAGAAATGAAATTCAAGATTTTTTAGTTGATAAAAATTAGGAGGTATTAATGATGAATGTTGTAAAAAATTTAGTAAGTCCAAGTTTATATTATTGTAAATGTCCTTATGCGATGAATCCGACTCGAATTGTTGTTCATAACACTGCGAACGATGCGTCCGCTAGAAATGAAATCCAGTATATGATCAATAATCGAAATGAAGTTTCATATCATTATGCAGTGGATGATAAAGAAATTGTTCAAGGTATTCCTGAAAACAGAAACGCTTGGCATTCTGGTGATGGAGGTAATGGAGTAGGTAATAGACAAGGTATCGCTATCGAAATCTGTTACTCAAAGTCAGGTGGAGCAAGATTTGATGCTGCAGAAGTCTTAGCAGCTAAATTCATTGCTTCCAAATTAAAAGAAAAAGGATGGGGAATTGCTCAAGTTACTAAGCATCAAGACTACTCGAACAAATACTGTCCACATAGAACATTAGATAAAGGATGGCAGCGTTTTTTAAATATGATTCAAGCGGAATTAGGACAAACTACTCAAAGTTCACCAAGTACACCAAGCACTCCAAGCGCTTCAAGTGGTGAGAAGTACTCAGTTAGTACACCTATCTGTACAAATACATTAAGTGTAAATTGCAATGGTACAGGTAAAGTTTATAAAGGTGATTGGAATGGTACGATTGGAAGAGTAATCAAAGGTGCTAAATATCCGTATCGTGTTGATCGCAACGGTGTAGCGATTGGGTGGACAAATGATGCCGGTATTGATTCAGACCCTCATATTCCTGGAGGTAGTACTCAATCAACACCGACTGTATTAAACAGTGTTCCTTCTGATTTTACCAAAGAAAGTGCTACATTCTATCCAAATACAACATTAAAGATCAGAAAAGCACCTACAGAAAAAGGAATTGATACAGGATTGTATTACAGTCAAGGAATGTCTGTACGATACGATGGATATGTAAAACGTGAAGGATTCGTTTGGATCAGTTGGATTAGTGCATCAACAGGCGAACGCAGATGGATGAAAGCAGGCGTGTTAAATTCAAAAGGATATAACACTAATCCATACGGAAGATTCGTTTAAGACTTAATAAAAAAAAGTGTCAAATTTATAAAATAAGACACAGAATTGTACATAATGTACAGAAAATGATTCAAAATATCGAAAAATGACACAAAACCTAAAAACTATTTTTAATGACTACTTGAGCCTATGCATTTGTGCGTAGGTTCTTTTTTTTGTTGTGTTGTGAAATTATAATAAAATTGAGATATAAACTATGTCTTGATTATATCTTGAAAAAAATATATTTTATTAAAATACATTATATCTCATGAAACGTGCGCCTATATATAAAGCATGAATAACACTTATAAACGCAATATCTTTCTACGAAAAATTTACTAACTAAGCAAAATATGCTTTATATAAAGATAACATAGATGAGCACGTTTTTTGTTGACAATATGCAAAATGTCATTTAGAATACTTATGTAAATTGACCCAGGGTCGGAAGAAAGGTTACATCATAATGGTGTAGCCTTTTTCTTTACTCAAGTATTTAATCATAGTTGTGAATCGCTTTTTGTTTGTGCTATCGCGAAGAGCTTTTGTTTTCGGATTGTAGAAGCGGATTAGTATTTCTAAGCTATTACAATGCATTACGCAATTACGAACAGAGATTAGAGTAAAGAATTTCGAAATAAAATCCGGTGTTTTATCTACACTAAAGTCAATTCCAACTTTTTTACAATCCTTAAAGATTTTGTCTTGCTCTTTATATTCTAAGCCGCAATATACTGTCAGAGTTTGCCCTAAAGACATTCTGTCAAAGAAACAGTATACGTCATGATAGTTATTGATATTAGCTTTTATTTCATCAATGTGTCTATTCATGTGATTGATACGCTCTTCGTTATAATGATTATTATTAGGTATTCTCGTTCGAACTGCATCTAAAAAATTTAAGACGTTACTTTTTGATTCCAATGTGTATGAAGTTAGAACTCTGTAAGAAAATATTGATTTAAATACAGTTTCAAATAAGATGATATTTTTCGAAATGATTGGATATTTTTCTCGTTCACTTTTATATAATTCGTAATATTCACTAAATTCTACATCTCTTTCATACACATGATTTCCATCCACTTTAATTACTTCTTTTTTGCTGTTTAATTTTGCGAAGTGATGTTTATATGGTGAAATAACATTTATATAATTATACTTGAATAAAATATCTTTCGCACTTTTCTCGTCGATAATATTGAACCGAACTCTTTTATTACTTTTTAAATATTCAATCTGTTCTTCTAATGTTTTAGCAGATTTATACCTTGCCATCATGCTCCTCCTTTTTATAATCAAAAACCCGATATAATTACATACTAGAAATTACTTATTATCCGTATTAACTTTTTCATATTCCATTTGTGTTGCATTAAAAAAGCTATCAAGATTAACTCAGTAGCTTTCAATAAATAGGCTCTAAGGCCATAATTCAATTTTATCTAAATTGAAAAGTACTGAATTGTCAATTTTATTGCTTTTTCTTAACTTGTGTGAAAGCCTCTATGATACCTTTATCAATTTTATCCATAACACTATTAGTAGCCTTCATTCTTTTATAATCCATTTATGCAAAAGCATAAAAGAAAAGCCACTGAAATAAATCAGTGACTTCCTATATGGCGCAAAGGCCGTTGTGTAATAATCAATGGCGCTAAGGCCGTTGTTCATAAGAATATTAACATCTCACAACTCTATAGTCAAAAGATTTACTTTGTAAATAATTCTATTAATTTATTGTCAAGTATTGTCATGATTTCATCTGAAACTCTAATTTTCAAAATGGGATCATATTTGTTTATTGGTTTTTGATATATCCACTTTATTTCGACGAAGCTGAATTAGAAAAATTCTTATCGCAGCTTCTTAAACCGTCTATATGTTCGAATAATTCAGGTTTTATAGTCGCACCAAGCGGATCTAAAATAAAGTCAATCCCTTCACGTCTAGCAAGTTTTGAAGCTGAGACGAAATCACTATCACCAGAAATTAATATTATTTGATCTACCTGTTGTTTATATGAAAGGGAAGCAATATCTAAACCAATCTTCATGTCTACTCCTTTTTGGTCAATATTAAGGATTATATCTGTTTCAGATAAATCAAAAAAATTTAGAGTGCCATTACACAGCTTTTTGAAAGCTTTTTGGGACAGATTATAGTTTGCTTGTTGAACGGCAAGTTGTCCTAACCGAATCGCAAACTTACGTTTTTTCTTTAGTTCTTCAAAGAAGGCGTTTGTCCATTCATAAGTTGGAGATTTACCTAAATTTACATTTGATTTCGTAAATGGATTATATATTGTTTTATCAACAGGTTCACAGTCGTAATAGAATATTCTATATAGTGAATGATTTACTTTTTCTCCATTGATACGTTCAGTTAAATGTCTTCTGCAATATACATCTAATTCATCAGCTCTTTCTTTTGGAGTTAAGTTACCTAGACATGCATAAGCTCTTCTTCTGTAAAAACCACCATCAACAAGAATAGCTGTTTTAATTCCATCGTTATGATTCATTTTTTATATCCTTTCCAAATGAAAAAAGGCCTTAGTCACAACCTAATCCCTTATACTGGGGGTTCCGACTAAGACCGAGTTAACTGATTACTTAACATATCCGTTAAGGTAAACCTATCTTAGCAAAACCATAATTGGGTGTCAATGATTAATTTGTTAAATTAATCACATATATTTATACCTATTATTGTACGATTAGATTTAATATAAACATCTTATAAGCTATGCAATATATTTATATTATTGAATAAATATAAAGTGTTGCGTTCATTGTGATGTTTGCTTTGAAACTTTATATAAAAGAAATTTATCACCTATATTCTACTACAATATTTAACAGATAGATATTTTAAAATAAAGTGAATATTGAAGGTTAAATTCATCTAAATTAAATACGTATTACACAGTACTTGACAATCCAAGGTAGTGTGTATATTATAATAGCGAAGAGGTGATAAAATGCAACCAAGAGCTGTTATATATTGCTCAAAACATGGAGCTACAAAAGAATTAGCGCAATGTTTAGGTAAAAAATACAATCTTCCTGTGATTTCGATTGACCATATTTCTGGATACTCTTTCCAAAATATTCCAGTATATTTTTGTGGATGGATTCGCAATGGAAAAATTATGGGATTAAATAAAGCTTCTAAATTATTTATGTGTGTTCAAGTGATTGGTGTAGGTGCCATTGAATATAATGAGGCCTATGAAATGAAGTTAAAATATAAAAATAAGATTGTGAATCAAGATTTTAAATATATTCAATCAAGCCAAGGTTTATCATTGAACCTTTTAGAAAAGATGTACGTAGATGTGTTTCAACCATCTTTGATAGGAAAGAGTAAGGGTGTAGCGCATGAATACTCAATTTAAAAAAGGTGTCTTGGAATTGATTGTATTAAAGGCAATCGTGGCCGATGATCTATATGGATACCAACTTGTATCCAGAATCAATGAAGTGATACAAGTTAATGAAGGAACGATTTATCCTTTGTTGAAGCGTTTATCGAATGATCATTTATTAGAATCGTATTTAAAAGAATCAACAGAAGGTCCTCCAAGAAAGTATTATCATATCACAAGTCTAGGACTTGAAAGATATGAGACTTTATTAGAAGAATGGACAAGTTTTTCAGATAGTGTAAATACATATTTGAAGGGAGTGAAGTAAAGTGTTAAAAAGTGAGTTTTTAGAACTTTTGAATCAAAAATTATCATTGATCAATGATAAAGAAAGAGAAGATATTATCTTAGAATATGGAACATATATTGATGACAAGATCTCAAATGGCGTATCAGAAGAAGAGGCAGTAGCTGGTTTTGGAGATGTGGATGAATTGGCTAAAGAGATTTTATCGGCCTATAAAATCAACACAGATTCGATGGATCCATTATCAAGTAAGGCGGACAAAACAATCGATAAGGTTTACGCAAAGGTGGAGGAATTATTTTCTAAATTAGGTGATTTTTCGATGAACCAAATTTTCCATGTTATATTTGATGCCTTTGTGCTTGTTTTGATTTTGTGGATTGGAAAATTAATCGTGGTTGATGTGTTATGTCGATTAATCTTATCTATACTATTCTCTTTCTTTGTAGGATACCATATGATTACAGAATTTATGTTAGGCTTATGTCGCCTTCTATATTTATGTTTAGCTATCTATTTCTTTGTGAAAGTCATGTCAAAAAGAATTCAAAGATATCGTTTCAATAACCAAAATGTAGGTGTGATGGATGATATTAAGGAAACTTGGAATGACAATATCAAATCGAATGATTTGCCGCCAACACCAGATCGCCCATTATATCATGAAAGAAAGCCACATCATTTTGAGTCGGATGTATTAAAGGTGATACTGGTATTTGCCATGATTCCAGTCGCATGCATACTCATTGGTAGTGGTATTGGTTTAGTAGTCATGATTTATGTAAGTATGATGTATGCCACAACAAGTGCAGGACTTTATTGCATGGATATTGCCTTTGTACTAGGAAGCTTGGCTATTCTATTGATGTTATTTCGCGCTTGGCCAAAGAAGGTGGATACAAATGCGTAAATTAGGTGTATTACTTGTCGTTTCTATTTTATTGTTCGTATTTGGAGCTGGAACCTTTGTATATGAATTAAGTCAAATCAGTCCCAATCAAATTGATGTATCACAAGAAACACAGACAATGACAACTTCAATGCCAAATGCTTGTAAACTATACACAAAGACGTATTTAAGTTCCATTGGAGATGTGCATGTCGTTGTGGATGAAATGGTTGAAGATGATAAGCTACAAGATGATGCGTTGGTTATCACATACCCCAAAATGCTTCATGTGGTACAGGATGAGGATCAATTGGATATACAGATGGATGATTACGAGATGTCAAAGGATTTTCAAACCATCTTTAATACGTTTCGAACAAAATCCTATGATGAATATTTTGCGAAGAATAATGAGATTCATGTAAGTGTTCGTTATGGTAAGGCTTTAAAAGATAAAATCACATTGGTCGATGACTACTATTAAGGAACAGTACATACTGTTTCTTTTTGATTCTTAACAAGTGTGATAAAATATTGTTATGGTGAAAAATAATAAAGACTGGAGTCGTTTATTGAAAATGATTCTTGTGGAAGATAAAAAGAAATCCAATACACTTAAGGTGTTTAAAAAGAGTAAAGTGACTAACACACCTTTACATAGAAGACAGGATGTGAAAAGATGAGTGATACAAATACGATGTCAACAAGTGCAAGATTTGCCCAGATTGTATCTATATTAAGAAAACATCACATTCAAAAGGGAATGGATCCAGTAAAGTTTCGTATGATCTTAGAAGATTTAGGACCAACATTTGTCAAGATTGGCCAAATTATGTCAACAAGACAAGATCTATTTTCCCAACGCTATTGTAAAGAATTGATGAAACTTCGCTCTCACGTAACACCTATGCCATTTTCAATGGTTGAACAAATTATTCAAGATACATATGGTGATTTATTTCATGAAGAATTTGAGAGTATTGATGAAATATGTTTAGGCTCTGCATCGATTGCGCAAGTACATGCCGCAACTTTAAAGACAAAAGAAAGAGTTGTATTAAAGGTTCAACGACCAAATATCTATGAATGGATGGAACGAGATGTAGCATTATTAAGAAAAGCTGTAAAAATATTGAATCTATCCGACATTGTTTCAAGTGTTGTTGATCTAGATATGGTTATCGATGAATTTTGGTACACGGCCAAACAAGAAATGGATTTTACAAATGAAGCACAGTTTGCGGAGCGTTTCAAAAATGAATATAAAGACTGTAAGTTTATTGATGCACCTAAAATATATGATGAATATACACGAAAAAATATTCTCGTAATGGAATATGTGGAAGGTGTAGAAATTACAGATTCAAAAAAATTAGATGAACTCGGCTATGATCGAAGTGAAATTGCCGATAAATTGGCATTTAATTATATTTCACAAATCATTGAGAATGGTTTCTTTCATGCGGATCCACATTCAGGAAATTTAAGGATACGTGATAATCAAATCGTATGGATCGATTTTGGGATGATGGGAATCTTAGATGCGAACGAAAGAGAAACGATGAAATCAGCGGTTCGTGCCATCGCACTAAAGGATACACAGAAATTAGTCGATTGCATCTTAATGATTGGAGATTGTAAGAAAGAAATTGATTATTCTGCATTTTGTAACGACATGGACAAATTTGTGAATCAATATCTGAGTGTTCCTTATGCAGAAATTGATATCGCAAAACTAGTACAAGACATGTTTTCAATATGCCATGCCTATTCTATTTCTTTGCCAAAAGGCATTAGTATGTTAGCTCGTTCGATGATGACAATTGAAGGTACATTAACAGCTTTAGATCCAAACATGAATACCATGAAAATTGCCTTGAGCCATAAGGCAAGTTTGACGCAAATTGATTGGCAGAAAGAGATCAAGTCTACAGCTAAGCGTAGTATTGATGCAGTATCACACGCCATTGATATTCCTGTACAGGCTAGTGATGTATTAAGAATGGTTCAAAGAGGACAGATCAAAGTGAATTTGAATTTAATGGGTTCACAAGCTCCACTAGCTAAAATCGATCAGATGGTCAATCGATTGATTGTATGCGTGTTGATTGCAGCCTTAGTTGTAGGTTCGAGCTTAATTTGCACAACAAAAATGAAACCGACCATTATGGGCATTCCTGCCATTGGCTTTATTGGATATATCATTGCGATTGGAATGAGTGTATGGTTATTTTTCAAAATGTTATTTTTACATAGAAGAAACAAATCGTTTTAAAAAGGGGATATGAGATGAAAAAAGGAAAAACAGTAGTGGCATCTTTATTAATAGTATTTGTCACTTTAGGACTGGATCAATGGACAAAGTGGGCCATTGAAAAGTCAATCGCATTAAATGATTCGGTAGAAATGATCAAACATTTCTTTTACTTAACATATGTTCGAAATACTGGAGCTGGATTTAGTATGTTTGCAGGGGCTGGAATGGGCTTTTTTGCAGCACTAACTATCATCGCCTTAGTAGCTATGGTCTATATGTTTTTTAAAACAAATGATTCACGCTATCAAATTTGTTTATCTTTAGTTTTCTCAGGAGCTATTGGTAACTTTATTGACCGCATGAGCCTAGGATATGTTCGAGACTTTTTTAGTTTCTATATTTTTGGGTATCCATTTCCCGTGTTTAATGTAGCGGACATTTGCATAACCGTAGGAATCGCATTAATATTAATCAGTATGTTTGTAGATGAAAAGAAGGAGCAAGTCAGATGGAAACAAGAATCCTAAAAATAGATGAAGATATAAAATTGGATCGTTTAGATAAAGTATTAGCTGAAAAATTAGATTTTTCTCGTAAAAGAATTAAAGACTTATTAGATGAAGAACATGTTTTGGTCAATCATAAGGTAATGAAAGCAAGTTATAAAGTTTGTGTAGGCGATGAAATTGAAGTTTCCATTCCTGAACTCGATTCAACCGAAGTATTACCCGAACCAATTGATTTAGATATTGTATATGAGGATCATGATATCATTGTGATCAATAAACCAAAAGGTATGGTGGTACATCCAGCTCCAGGACATTATTCTGGAACTTTAGTCAATGCGTTACTTTATCATTGTAAAGATTTGAGTGGTATCAATGGTGTGATGCGACCAGGCATTGTACATCGTATTGATAAAGATACGTCTGGCTTACTTGTAGTTGCCAAAAATGACAAGGCACATGAGGCTTTGAGTCAACAACTTCAAGATAAAACATGTCATCGAGAATATGTGGCCATTGTACATAAACCATTTACACATGAATATGGTACGATTCACGCGCCAATTGGTCGTGATGAAAAAGATCGTCAGAAAATGGCGGTTACCGCAAACAATTCTAAGGATGCGATCACGCATTTTAATGTATTAGAAAACTTTAGTAAGTTTGCGTATATCAAATGTCAATTGGAAACTGGAAGAACTCACCAAATTCGTGTACATATGCAATATATTGAGCATCCAATTGCCGGAGATTCAAAATATGGTCCTAGAAAAACGATCCAGGCTAATGGACAATTATTGCATGCATGCGCCTTGGAATTTGTGCATCCAACAACACATGAAAAGATGCGTTTTGAAGTACCGTTGGAACCAACATTTGAAAAAGTATTAAATGAACTTAGAGAAGGTGAAGAATAATGCGTGATGATGTATTAAGTTGGGATCAGTATTTTATGGGGATGGCCCATTTGAGTGCTATGCGTTCAAAAGATCCAAATACGCGTGTAGGAGCTTGTATTGTCAATCCACAAAAAAGAGTGGTTGGACTAGGCTATAATGGTTTTCCTTATGGATGTGAAGATGATGAATTTCCTTGGGATCGAGATGGCAAGTTTCTAGAAACAAAATATCCTTATGTGGTACATGCCGAATTGAATGCGATCTTAAATAGTATTCAAGATTTACATGGATGTACACTTTATGTTTCTTTATTTCCATGTAATGAATGTGCGAAAGCCATTATTCAAGCTGGTATTACTTGTGTTGTATATGAAAGCGACAAGTATGATGGTACCGAAGGAAATATTGCCAGTAAACGCATGTTTCATGATGCGGGTGTAAAATTAATTCAACTTCCTTATGATATTGAGGTTGAAACAAAAATCAATAATCGTTAAGGAGTAACATTGGTTACTTCTTTTTTGCGTTTCGCGTTTTGTCAGTATATAATAAAAGTCAGAAATCTGAAAAGGAAATACGTATGAAAAAACAAATAAATCAGTTGTTGCCAACACTTTTAGTTATGATATTGATATTGGCATTAACTGTGACAACTTATAATATAAGTTTAAAACAAGAAGAAAAAGAATGTTACAACCGATTAGATAATGCGAGTGAATCCATCATTCAAAGTGTTCGAAATCGCATGAATGATGATTTGAATTATTTGCGTTTGATTGGGAAAGACTTTTCCAATGAAGATCATTTGCCTACATATGAAGAATACACCAGTCGATTAAGTACTTTTCAAAATGTATCTTTGTTTGAGCGCGTCGATTTATTGATGCAAAATAATACGATGTATACAATGCATAAAGATGTGCAACAAATTCAATCCAATGATTTTTTGACATTGAATGCAGATGCCGAATATATGGATCTAGTACATACAGATCCACTCACAAATAAAAAAAGTGTAAATTATTATGTGCCTATCCAACAAAATGATTCTGTAGTTGCGTATTTAGTGGGTGTGATTCAATGTGATACATTAGATGAGCAGTTCTATACGCAAATATATAATGGAAGGACACAGAATCTCATTATTGATACAACGGATGGTCAGGTTGTGATGGATAATCATGATGTTCTAGATTATGACACTTTTTCGACGAACGGCTGTAAATTATTATCGCCTAAGCAAGATGTAATTAAACAAATTAGTTCTTTAAAATCAGGGGTTGTGGCATTTGAACAAGAAGGTATTAAGAAATATCTGATTTATAAACCCATTAAAGTATACAATTGGGAACTCATAGTTATTGTGGATGAAGATGTGGCCTTTGCGAGTGCATTGACATTGAAAAAGAATTATTTGGTTATGGTCATTTGTGAAGTAGTGATTCTTCTACTATATTGTTGGTTCTATATCACAAAAGTTCGAAAAATTTCTAAAAAATCAAATGAATTTGAAAAAGACTTGAATGTTTCGCATACTTTGATTCAATGTGTTCGCAAGTTATCAAATGGCACAAATCAAAAGAATGCGATTGATGATATCTTGAAAATTATTTGTGAATTCTATCAAGCTGAAAGATGTTACGTATTAGATTTGGATTTTGAACACAAACAAGCTAACGGCATTTATGAATATGGAAATAGACATGATGATATTCATATTGATAAGATGGTCCGTTTATGTTTAGAACATATGGATCTAGTAAATCAATTTTTCGAACATCAAAAATCCTATTATATTGAAGATGTAACACAAGAAATCCCTTCTACAAGTCCAATTTATTCAAGTTTTGTTTCGCAAAAAATACAGAGTATTATCGTTGTACCATTTGTGGATGGTCAACAAATTAAAGGTGTTTTTGCGGTAGACAATCCTAAACAAAACTACTACCAAAAAGACTTTTTAGAATCTTTGTGTTTCTTTATTGAGATAGCTATGGCTCGTGAAAAAGAAAAGAAACATTTAGAGAATTTAAGTTATGTGGATTCTTTGACATATGCCCAAAATCGCAATCACTTTAATGAATATATTGAAAAAAATAGGCGTAAAGAACTTCATTTGGTTGGAGTCATTTATTTGGATTTAAATGGATTAAAAGAAATCAATGATAAAATGGGACATCTTGCAGGAGATACATTGATTATTAGTGCTTCTTATGTACTACAAGAAATCTTTGCGGATAACTCCTATCGTATTGGTGGCGATGAATTTGTGGTGATTGAACAAGATGTTTTAGAATCTGAATTTTATTCTAAATATGATAAATTACTTGCCCGTATGAAAGAACTCGAAATCAGTATTGCGACAGGATATGTATGGAAAGAAAATTGTTCAAATTTAACTGAAATTCTTCAAGAAGCCGATCAAAAGATGTATGAAGATAAAAAGCGCTATTATTCCATAGCGCAAAATGATCGAAGAAGGCGTTAGACACCGATTTTTTGAGTGTTTTTAAAATGAAGCTTTGCCACTTGGTAAAGCTTTTCTTTTCCAAATTTTTTCACAAATTCTTTTCCACAAGCATCTACTTTACTGCCAGCACCCTTTTCAAATTTAAAATCATATTTTTCTTCCATAAGATCCCAAGTTTCTAAAAAAGCATTTCTTGCAAGAATACTTGCACAAGCTACCGCAAGATATTTATTTTCGGCTTTGGTTTCAAACGTAATGCCACGAATGACTTCAGGAAAACCTTGTAGATAGCGATAGTAGCTCTTTTCTTGGACAAATTGATCGATGACAATCTGTTTTGGAAGTATATATCCTTTATGTACTAAGTTTACATAGGCCTGATTGTGTAAACGACACTTCATGTCCACCATGTTACAAGAATCGTGCATATCGTTATATTTTGAATTGGGTACAATTAAAATACTATGTGGACACACTTCTTTAATGATAGGCGCAAGCTTTCTAATTTTTGTATCATCCACTTGTTTAGAATCTTGTATACCTAAATGAGCTAATTTTTCTCTTGCCTCTTTTGTGACGATACAACTAGCCACTACAACAGGGCCAAAATAGTCGCCCGTACCTACTTCATCGCTTCCGGCTTGGTCTTGTGCTTCTTTTTGATTTTGTGTCTTTTCTTCTGGTTCTAACCAAGAAAGATCAGCTCCCTGAAATACAACTTTGCCACTTGTATAAGCTGTAATTGTACACTCTTTAGTCTTAATTTGATAATACGTATATTGAGGTGTACTTTCTTTTAATATAAAAGAAGATAATCGATTTTTTAATTGAAAGATTTCTTCTTTTGTCATATTTTTTGTCAATGTTGCCATTTTAATCACCTTATTTAGTTTACCATATATTTTGTGATAAAATAGGTGAGAACGGAGTATTTTATGAAACGAAATTTTAGAGATGAACTAAATCAGGCAATTGATTTCTCAAGTGTATTAACTCAGATTTGTGCGTTTTCAAGTTTTTCTTGTTCTAAAGAAAAAGTTTTAAATGCGTTGCCTCAATTTAATAAATTAGAAATACAAGAACAATTAAATTATGCCAAAGAAGCCATCCAGTTTGAACAAAAAGGTGGCTTACTGAATTTATCAGGAGCTAATGATATTTCTTTGCCAGTTTCAAAAGCCGAAAAACAGATGACATTAACAAGTAAAGAGTTGATTTCCATCTATCATTTTTTAACGGCTGTTAAGCAGGCAAAATTGAGTCTGGATTCTTCTGAATTTATAGAATTAACCAATCTAGCCCAATCGATGGATGGATGTACACGGTTAATGGATTCGATTATTTCCAAAATCGATTTAACGGGTAGTGTTAAAGAAGATGCCACACCTGCCTTAAAGAGTATGCATAAGGCTTTGGTAGATACGCGTTTGGCTTTGCAGGCTAAATCGAGACAGTTTTTAAAGAAGAATAGTTCAAAATTAATGGAAAATATGACGACGAGCGTATCTGGTCGTGTTGTTGTATTGGTGCGTGCTCAAGATAAAAATGCCTTTGGAGGTATGATTCATGGCCAATCGAGTTCGGGTCTTGCCTATTATGTAGAGCCATCTAGCTTTGTATCAGACAATAATGAAATTTCATCATTATTGATTCGTATTGAAGAAGAGAAGAAAAGAATTTGTAAAGAATTGTCATTACAGGTCAAGAAACATGCGTTGGCATTAACTTCAGCTTTAGAAACTTTAACAATCATTGATGTAGCTTTCACAAAGGCAAAATGGGCCATTCGTTATGATGGTTGTATTCCTTCTTTACAATCTAGGGATCATTCCTTGTATTTAGAACATGCCAAACATCCGTTGATTGATGAAAAGAAAGTGGTTTGTAACACATATGAATTAAATGATCAACAAGCTTGTCTTATGATTTCTGGTCCGAATATGGGTGGTAAAACTGTAACCTTAAAGACGATTGGTCTATTTGTGGCATTAGCTCATGCGGCATTTCCAGTACTTTGTCATAAGGCAATCTTGCCATTTTATCAATCGATGTATTTTGATATTGGAGATCATCAGTCGATTGAAAACAATTTGTCAACTTTCTCAAGTCATATTTCTAGACTTTCTCATATTTGTCAAAAGAGTGATGAGAATAGTTTTATCTTATTGGATGAAATTGGAAATGGTACAGATCCATTAGAAGGTGCGAGTCTTGCGGTTGCGATATTGGAATATTTGATTTTAAAAAAGAGTACGATCATTACTTCAACGCACTATTCGCAAGTCAAAACATATGGAAAAGCGAATGAACATGTCTTGGTGTCGAGTGTTGAATTTGATCCAGACACATTAAAGCCGACCTATAAATATATTCCGGGTGTATCGGGTGCAAGTTATGCGTTTCATATTGCCAGAGAATATCATTTGGAAGAATCGATTTTAAAAAGAGCTGATTTTTTAAAGAATGAAAATGAAAAGCAGACGGAAAAAGAATTAGAGAAATTAGAGAAACTTCAAAATGATGTATTGAAACAAAAGGAGCGTTTTAATGCGTTGATTGAGGATGCGCATCGTGTTCAAAAAGAGGCTTATGAAAAGGAAAAAGAAATCGAAAAGCGTAAGGCAGAATTGGATGCTTCATATCAAGAACAGTTAAATGAGATGCTTGAAAAGAAAAAGGCACAGGCCAAAGAAATTTTAACTGTACTTCGTAAACAGAAGACGGGTAAGCAGCATGAACAGATTGAAAAGATGCATGAGTTGGATCTTTTAAGTGAGCATGTAGTAGAAGAAGAACAGGAAAAGAAAGAATTCAAAGTGGGGGATTATGTAAAGATCACGGGTTTGAATTCGCATGGTGAAATTGTAGATATTCGAAGAAACGAGGCGACTGTTTTAACGAATGGAATGAAGATGAAGGTCAAACTTTCGAAGTTGGAGCCTATGCATAAACCGCAAATCAAAAAGACAAGTTATAAAGCGCATGTAGAAAGTGTATCGAGTCGCTTTCCATTAGAGTTGAATCTAATTGGTATGCGTGTGGAAGAAGGAATTGCGGCATTAGATAAGTATTTAGACCAAGCTGTTGTGAAACATATTAAACAAGTTCGTATTATTCATGGTATGGGTACGGGTGCTTTAAGAACAGCGGTTTGGAAGGATTTAAAGAAACAGCCAAATGTTTCAAAATTTACAAGTGCAGGTCCGAGTGAAGGTGGACTTGGAGCAACGATTGTCATATTAAAGTAGGGGATAAAATGAGTATTTCTAAGCATTTACAAGATAAATTGGCTTTACTTCCGGATGCACCTGGTTGTTACATCATGAAGGATGAGAATCAGAATATTTTGTATGTAGGAAAGGCAAAAGTATTAAAGAATCGTGTGCGTTCTTATTTTCATGGTACGCATAATAATAAGACGACGCGTCTTGTTTCGCATATTCGTGATTTTGAATTTATTGTGACGGGCAGTGAAAAAGAAGCTTTACTATTAGAAATCAATTTAATTAAGAAGCATACACCTCCATATAATATTATGTTTATGGATGATAAGACGTATCCATATATTGAAATCACAAAGGAAAATAATTTTGTGGTTCGTACAACGCGTAATATTAAAAGTAAAAAGAGTGAATATTATGGGCCTTATCCAAGTAGTCAATCGGCTTATGAAATTGTGAGGTTGATCAATCAAATCTTTTGTGTAAGAAAGTGTCGTCATATTCCGGATAGTCCTTGTTTGTACTATCATATGCATCAGTGTTTAGGGCCTTGTATAAATGAAATTGATCCTAAGGAAAATGAGAAAACGCGCAAGAAAATTAAGAAGTTTTTGCAGGGAGACACCAAAGAGGTGATGGATTCTTTGCAGGCAAAAATGCTGGATGCGAGTGAAAACTTGCAGTTTGAAAAGGCGCAGGAAATCTATAATACGATTCAGGCTTTAGAGCATGTGATTGAAAAGCAGACGATTGATTTTAAAGATCGTGCGAATCGTGATGTGTTTGGATATTATGTGGATTCTGGTTATATTTCATTTCAGGGTTTCTTTATTCGACAAGGAAAATTGTTGGAAAGAAATATGTCGATTACGCCTTTATATGAGGATGAGATGGATGCCTTTACTAGTTTTATCATGCAGTATTACGAAAAGAATGTAGTGCCAAAAGAAATCTTGGTGCCAGAAGGTACACCGGTTGATGTTTTAAAAGAGGCTTTAAATACGAATGTGCATATTCCAATTCGTGGTGAAAAGAAAAAATTAATTGATATGGTGTATAAGAATGCGAAAGAGGCGCATGAACAGAAGTTTCAATTGGTATTTCGTAAGGATAATGAGCTTAAAAAGGCCAATGATATGTTGTCAAACATATTTAATGCCGATATTCATACGGTGGAGATGTTTGATAACTCGCATATTCAGGGAACTTTTAATGTGAGTGGTTTGGTTGTCTTTAAGGATGGAATTCCAGATAAGAGTTCGTATCGTCATTATAAACTCGATGGCTATCGCAGTGATGTGGATAGTATGAAGGAAGTTATTTATCGCAGGTATTTTAGGTTGTTGAAAGAGCATTTACCGATGCCAGATTTATTGTTGGTGGATGGTGGTGCCGCTCAAATTTCAGCGGCTAAAGAAATTATAGATATGTTGCAGTTGGATCTAAGAATTGCTGGTTTGGTTAAGGATGATAAGCATGCGACACGTGCTTTGATGGATGTGAATTTAAATGAAATTCCAATTGATTCTAAGTCAAGCTTATTCTTTTTGTTGACGCGTATGCAGGATGAGGTGCATCGTTTTGCAATTGCGTATCATAGAAAGCTTAGAGATCAGTCGATGACAAAATCGATATTGGATACGGTGAGTGGGATTGGTCCTAAGCGTAAAAAGGAATTGTTGAAGCATTTTAAGAGTATGAAGCAGATGCGACTCGCAAGCATAGACCAGCTTAGTGAAGTGATTCCTGAAGATGTGGCTAAGATTCTTTATGCTCGTTTGCATGAGGAATGATAGTTTAGTATAATGTTTTGCGTGAGGTACTTATTTTGATTAGTAAAAAAGAAATGCGCGCACGTGTTTTATTGATCGTGGTTTGTTTTGCGGTAGGATGTGTTTGTCTTTACCAGATGGATAAGTCATATGATCCGTTAGCCAGGTATCCTTATACAACGGACAAGAATCGTGATGTGATTTTGAAATATTTAGATAGTAATGATATTGATTACTTAATCAATCAGCATATCACGCCTGATAAGTTTATGGATTTTATTGAGCTGGATGGTTTTAGTTTAAAGAACACGTTGTATTATAAAGAGGCAAAAGACACGCAGGATGCGGATAATGAATATATTGTCAATTTCGTGAATCGTTTTCGTAAGAATTTTTCGTATGATTCTTTAAAGGAATTGTTGTCTCACTATTCCTATATTGATTTAACGACATATTATGAAAATGAGGCTGTCTTATATTCGGATTTGCGTTTGGTGGCAGATCCTACAAATCCATATGTTGTCTTAAATCAGGAGAATACAGTATATAAATATGCACCGGAAAATTTAGTGGATTTTAATGGTGTATATGTTCAAAGTGCCATGGTTGATAACTTATCGAGTATGTTAGATAGTTATGCTTCGGTTATGGATGGCCAAGATCATTTGAGTGTTTCAAGTGGTTATATGAATTATGAACAAGTCTTAGATCAATATGTCAATGCTTCAAAAGAATTTGCGGGTGTTGATAATTATATGTATGGAGCTGGTAAAAATGAGCAGCAACTAGGGTATACAATTGTCTTGGATGGTCAGGATGAGTGGTTAAATCTTTGTAAGCAGCATCTAAATGAGGATATGGACTATACGCAAGTGGAAGAAGAATTGTCAAAAGAAAATAAGAGTCGTGTAGAATGGATCTTAGAAAATGCGTATCGCTATGGTTTTGTAGTGCGATATGGTAAGGGCCATGAAAAGAAGACGGGGCATTGGTATCAGCCGTTTGTACTTCGATATGTGGGTATAGAGAGTGCTAAGATCATGCATGATAGTGATAAGAGTATGGAACAAATGTCGTTTCAAGATGAATTGAATTAGGGGTAATTTATGAAAATTGTGGTTGTGAGTGATTCTCATGGAAGAAATGATATATTAAATACGATTCGTGAAAAACATCCGGATGCTGGATTGTTTATTCATTGTGGTGATTTAGAGAGTGATCCTATGTTTTATCCGGGCTATATCTTTGTTCGTGGAAACAATGATTATTTTGGCCGTTTTGAGGATGAAAGAATCATTCCGATTGGTAAGCATCAAATTTATGTTACACATTCGCATCGCTTCTCGTATTTTTCAAGGAGTGAACAGCTTTCAAATAGGGCAAAAGAATTGAATTGTGATATTGTATGTTTTGGGCATACGCACGTAGCTTATTTGGATGAAGTAAATGGTGTAACTTTATTGAATCCTGGATCTTTATCGCATTCAAGGGATGGAAGACCTTGTAGTTATGCGATTTTAGATATAGATGAAAATGAAATTCGGGTTGAATTTAAGTTTGAGCCTGAATGGTAAGAAAGAAGGAAATTTATGTACAAAATTAGTGAGCTTTATGATTTAGATCATACTTTAGCTAAGGATTATTTAACGCAGTTTGAATATCCTTGGCAAGCCTTGGCTGGAATCAAAGAATTGATTTTAGAATTAGGGAAAAACTTGGGTGAAGATTATGTGGAAGTAAAAGAGCATGTATGGGTTCATAAAAGTGCTCATGTATTTGAAAGTGCTTATTTAGGAGCTCCATGTATTATTGGTCCTGAGACGGAAGTGCGTCATTGTGCCTTTGTTCGTGGTAGTGCTTTGGTTGGGGCAAATTGTGTTGTTGGAAATAGTGTTGAATTAAAAAACTGTATCTTATTTGACAATGTAGAAACACCTCACTATAACTATGTTGGAGATAGTATTTTAGGTTATCATTCTCACTTGGGTGCTGGTGGTATCACAAGTAATTTAAAGAGTGCTCGTGATAATATCATCTTAAGAAGAAAAGATGAAAATTATAATGTGGTTGAAGAATTTGAAACGGGATTAAGAAAAATCGGTGCTTTCATGGGTGACTATGTAGAGGTTGGATGTAATTCTGTACTTTGTCCAGGAACGATTATTGGTCCTCATACAAATGTATATCCATTATCGCGTGTGCGTGGTCAGATTGCGGCAAATTCGATTTTCAAAGATGCTTCTCACATTGCTTTAAAAGATTAATCTTACGGACTTGTAATTTTACAAGTTCTTTTTAGTATGTTAATGTTTAGGTATGAAAAAGTTAGTTAAGTTTATATTTAAATTGTTGTTGATTCTAATTATTGGCTTTGTCGGAGTCTTTTTTGGCAAGGGGTATTGGAATTATTTACAACTTACAGAAGTAAAATCCGTCGATGAGGCAGTCAATGAAGTGATGTCGAGTCCTTATTATGTGGATTATGATGATATATCACCAGATTTGATTCGGGCAACGATTGCGATTGAGGATCGTCGTTTTTATGATCATGGTGGTTTTGATTATATTGGCTTGGTTCGTGCGGCTGTTTCTCAATTTGATGAAGATCTATTAACGAGTGGTGGTTCTACAATTACGCAGCAACTTGCCAAAAACTTGTATGGGATGTTTGAAAGTTCATGGGATCGTAAGAGTACAGAGTTCTTTGTGGCGCGTTATTTGGAGAAGCATTATTCAAAAAATGACATTGTTACTTTATATGTGAATGTGATCAATTATGGAAATAACTATACAGGTATTTATGAGGCAAGTATGGGTTATTTGGATACTCTTCCAGAGGATTTAACGATTGCGCAAGCTTCTTTATTGGCGGGTATTCCGCAATCTCCAAATAATTATGAATTGGTGAATCATTTTTCCCAGGCCAAACAGAAACAATATGCCGTACTAAAGGCAATGGCACAGTGTGGGTATATTTCTGAGAGTGATATTGAAACATATTATAATGCATCTGTTTAAATGGATGCATTTTTTATTTATTTTCTGAATGATAGAACATTTACAAAAATTTATCATATGATATACTTATGATAGTAAAAGAAAAAAATGCCATCATAAAACGGAGGTGAATCTCTTGATTGATGAATCTGAAATTAATGAGTATTTAGGTGAGGCAAAAAAACTGATTTTGGATGGTAAGTTTAGAATACCTTTAAATTCGAATCGATTAACAAATTTGTCATTATTTGATAAATGAGGAAAGTGTTAAATCAATATTGTTGAATTTAACGGTATATGACTTTTGTGAGAAGGTTCAAAATAAACACGCAAATTTTAATCATGAATGGCTATATTTTTTTGGAAAGGAATTTAATTTGATGAAAATAGTGAAAAGGTTCCATTGTATATTAAGTTTAATAAGCTTTTGATTGTGGTATCTTTTCATAAACAAAAATATCCACTGGTTTATTATTTTCAATAAAAGAAGGAGATAATTGTAGTATGCAAAGAGAAACTGATTTTTGTGTTGAGTGTAGAGAGATGACGTCTTATTCACTACAAAAAAGAAGTGTCATAAAAAATATTCGTGGAGAAGATTTAACTTTTGAGATTACTTGTGCTGTTTGTGATACATGTGGTGGATTTATGAGTGTTCCTGGTATTATCGATTTAAATGTTCACGAAATAGATGAGCAGTATCGAAAGTTAAAAGATTTAGTTTCAATAGAAGATATTCATACTTTGATGGAATTGTATAATATTGGAAAAGCTCCATTATCCATTGTGTTGGGGTTTGGTGAAATAACGATTACGCGATATTTGTTGGGGCAAGTGCCTTCAAAAGAGTATTCAAATATCATACGCAATGCGTTGTCGTCTCCGGTATATATGGAACAAAAGTTGTTGGAAAATAAAGATAAAGTTGCATTAGCTGCTTTTAAAAAATCGATGAATAGAGTAAGTGAGTTAAAAAACATGTTTATTATTTCAAATAAGATGATTGGTGTCATTTCGTATATATTTGAAAAATTAGATGAGGTAACTCCCTTAATGCTTCAGAAATTATTATATTATATACAGGGGTTGTCGTTTGTGTTAAATGGTAGAGAAATGTTTGAAGAAAATTGCGAGGCTTGGGTACACGGACCGGTTTATAAAGATGTGTATAATATATTTAAGCAGTTTGGTTTTAATGTGATTGATGATCCGAAATTTATTATGTTTGAAGGATATAAAAAATATTTAGATGATGAAGATAGATATATTATAGATTTAGTTGTAAATACATTTGGTCAATATGGTGGTAAGACTTTGGAAAAAGCGACACATAAAGAAAGTCCTTGGGTAATAGCTCGTAATGGTTATGGTGATGATATACCTTCTAATGAAGTGATCACAAAGGATTCTATTAAAAATTACTTTGTTAAAGTATGTAATGAGTATGATATTTCAAAAGAAGAAGATATTCATAAGTATATTTTAAAAATGAGTGATATTATTTAATGCATCTGTTTAAATGGATGCATTTTTTTCATCTTTTCTAGAATTTGTTGAAAAAATTACGTATAAGAGTATGTAGGTAATCTGGCGGTCTATATCTATTGCACCTAGTTGATTAAATATTCAAATCCTTCTTTGTCGTAAAAGACTAAGATGAAATTGTTTCTTGTCCTATGACACAAAAGTGATAATTCTTTTAAACATCAAACCAACTGAATTCAAAGATTTTTATAATTAATCATTGTTTAGTAAAGTGGTCAAACTACAAGGAAATATACAAATCGACATTATGATATTTATAACTCTAGGTGAACGGTTAAATGCCTACTAGAAAGAGGTGCTCATGCGTAGCGCAAATTTATTAAATGATTTCGCCTTTAAATATGTTTTTGGCGAAGATTGTAAAGAGGCGAATGATGCCTTAAAATCATTACTCACGGTATTTTTAGAAAGGAAGGTGAATAGTGTTGTTGTAAAGAATTCAGAAATAGTAAAAGGCTATAGTAAAATGAAGAGTCCACGCTTAGACTTATTAGTTGAATTTAATGATCGAACGATGGTAGATTTAGAGATGCAGTTAAGACAAACAAAAGATAATTTGCCAATTCGCTTTAGTTATTATTTGGCTAGACTTCATGGTTCTCAACAATTAGAAGGAAAATACTACAAACAATTAAAGGAAACAATCGTCTTAGTGTTTTTTAATGTGAATTTAATTGATAATAATAGAATGTGCAACACATTCACATTAAGGAATGAAGAAGGATTATCTTTTGTTGAAGAAAGTCAGAATCGTATGAAGTTACGTACAATTGAGTTCGAATAAAGAATAAATGCTAGAAGTGCTTTATATAAAGTGTATTCTAGCTTTTTTAATACCTTGAGGTACGAAAAGGTACTCATTTTATTATTTCTCTTGTTCAAATATATGCCAGATGATCCATGATAAAATAGAATTATCTTAAGAAGGAGTATAGCCTATGTTGATGTATTTTGAATTTAATGAAGATAAATTGAAACAGAATAGTTTAACTACCGAGCAATGCTTTAGTGTAATTGATAAAGTCATGAATGAGTATGGTGTATATGCAAATCAACCAGGAACATATATAGCATCAGATGAAAGTGGATTTAATGCATTTAGTATATTGAAATGTAATCTACCAAAAACAAAATAGTTTCTAAAAGTAATTGAGAAATGGTTCTGGTTTGATGACGAAGATGATATTGACTGGAATGATAAAGGAGCGGATTGTATTCATTCTATTCAAAAGTATGGAGTGTAATTGATCATACGATATAAATAAAAACCTGCAAATGAAGACAACAAGGTGGTTGTCATTTTCACTTGCAGGAGTTATATTACACCGATTATCCGTTATGTTGAACCGACTCAAGTGTCATTTTAAACCAGTATGATTGCTAGGGGTGCACCTAATTAGCTGTCAATTGCACACCACTCTAGTAGTTTCATGTCCACAATGTGGGCAACGTATTCGTGTCAATCAAAATCAATGCTTTTATATTTTAGTTTTACTCATTTATTTTTTGGATAATGTTGGATGTTGCATATAGAATATTTCTTTTTGATGATCTATTTCTGCTTTTAATTGTTCTTTTGAAGGAAGGTAAGTTAGGTATTTAGACATAAAAAGTCTATCATTATCATGAAGGATAGAATATCTAGCAATATCTTCATCTGTTTCAGAACAAAGTAGTATTCCAAGCGTTGGATTATCTCCTTCTTTGCATTTTAAATCGTCATACATTCGAACATACATATCAATTTGACCAACATCTTGATGTGTGATTTTCCCCATTTTTAAATCAATGAGAACATAGCATTTTAATTCGATATTGTAGAAAACAAGATCAATATAGTAGTCTTCAGTTTCAGTTACAATATGTTGTTGTCTAGCAACAAATGCAAATCCTTTTCCCATTTCCATTAAGAAATCTCTGATATGTGTCAAAATAGCTGATTCCAAATCATTTTCAAGATAAGAATCTTCATTTTTGAATCCCAAAAATTCTGCAACAATTGGACTTTTTAATAATTCAAACTGATTCTTTTGATTTTCTGAATTCTTCAGAAGCATTTCGTTAACAACATCATTTTTCTTTGGAGATTGCATTAATCGATAGAAATATTGTGTACTAATATTTCTGTCTAATGTTCGAGAACTCCATCCCTCATTTGAGGCTTCATTCATATACCATAATCTTGCGTTTTCATCAGAAACACGTAATAAACTTCTAAAATGCGTCCAAGTTAAATTGTGAACGCATGCGTTCACAATTCGTTCGTCAGGATAAGCAATATAAAATTTGCGGAAATATTGGAGGTTTCTCTTTGAAAAACTTTTTCCGTATTCTTTTGTAAGTTCATCAGCTAAAGCATCAATCAGAGCTTGCCCATATTGTGCTCTTTCATTTCCGTTTTGTTCTTGCTCAACAATACGTTTACCCACATGCCAATATGTTAGTATCATTGCTTTATTGGTAGCATTGTATGCTATTTTTTGGCCAGAAGAAATGATATCTTTAATATCAGTGATTATAGCTTGATAATTCATGATTTTACTTTCCATATGAATTTTAACCTCGCTTTCATTTGATTCTTTTATATTTTAGAATTCAATTGTTTTATCGATATAAGAACCATATCATATTTATATTAACTTTTCATGAATTTCGAATTATTTCATTAGAAATTTTCTACGTAAGTACTACAATTCTTTTGTTGTGTAGTAATGCAAAAACAAACCAAGTGCTTCGATATGATCATTCATATTTAAATACATAGAATTGATGAATCAAATGCTCGAAATTGAGCAAAACAATATTTTAAATGTATGTATTGTTAGAATGAAATGGTTTGTTCTCAATATGTACTCACAGTGACTCCAAAATGAGTACAGAATATATACAAAAGATTTGGAATTTAAATAATACAGGAAATAATTGTATAAATGGCCATATGATGTATATGTTGCATTGATTTAAAAACACACAAAATCGAGATGGCAAAATTAGATGTAAATAAACCACTTGAAGACATGAATGAACAGGAGAAAATGATTTATTATTTTTTGAATTGCCACAAGGGAATGGATGATAGTAAAATTAAGGTGATGATAGAGAAGGATGGGGTGATTCAAATGTTAGAGAAGCGTGTAGAAACCATATCGGATGATGGTTGGAAAAAAATAATAGAAGATTTTCAAAAACTGCATGAAAATGAAGAACGAATGGAACGGCAACTTGAACTTGAAGAACTTCAAAGAGCAAAAGAAGAGGTTCGAAAAGCACAAGAAGAAACTCGAAAAGCACAAGAAGAAGTTGAAAAGAAATCAGAAGAAGCTCATAAACAAGTAGAAGAAGCTCATAAACAAGTTGAGCAGAAGGATCAAGAAATAAAACAGATGATTCAATTGATGCTTGCGAATGGAATGAGTTTAGAATTTATTTCTAAGTCATTGTCGAAGAGTGAAGATGAAATTAGGGATTTATTGAGATAGCCACTTTTTAGTGGCTTTTTTAAAAAATCTCTTGCATGGTATTCTAACTTTTGGTATAATAGTCAAGCAATGCCCGGGTGGTGAAATTGGTAGACGCAGTGGACTCAAAATCCACCGGTAGCGATACCGTGCCGGTTCGAGTCCGGCCCTGGGCACCATTTTTAAAATTGAATATTTGTTTTTTGCCCGGGTGGTGAAATTGGTAGACGCAGTGGACTCAAAATCCACCGGTAGCGATACCGTGCCGGTTCGAGTCCGGCCCTGGGCACCATTTTGAATTGTTGGATCAAGTTTTTCGGGCTTGGTCCTTTTTATATGATATAATTTTTTATAATTGGAGGATGACAGAATGAAAGTATTAGTTGGATTAAGTGGTGGAGTTGATTCTGCGGTTGCAGCTTATTTATTAAAAAAACAAGGGTATGATGTAACATGTTGTTTTATGCGTAACTGGGATAGTTTTGCGAATAATGATATTGCGGGAAATCCTACAATTAAAGATGATACTTGTCCTCAGGAACAGGATTATTTAGATGCACTTGCGGTTGCCAATCATTTGGATCTTCCTTTACAGCGTGTCGATTTTATTGAGGAATATTGGGATAATGTATTTAAAACTTTTTTAAGTGAATATGAAAAGGGGCGTACGCCAAATCCGGATATTTTGTGTAATAAATATATTAAATTTGATTCATTTTTTGAATATGCTATGAAACAAGGGTTTGATAAGGTGGCTACAGGACATTATGCTTCAAATGCTGAAGAGAATGGTTTTACGTATTTAACGCGTGCTAAAGATCAAAATAAGGATCAGACTTATTTTTTGTGTCAGGTTGAAAAGAGTAAGGTTGCCAAAACAATTTTTCCTTTGGCAAATCTTGAAAAGCCTGAGATTCGTCAGATTGCGTCTGAATTAAATTTAGAGTCTGTTGCCACAAAAAAGGATAGTACGGGTATTTGTTTCATTGGCGAAAGAAACTTTAGACAATTTTTATCGAACTATCTTCCTAGTAAAGATGGAGATATTGTGGATGTAAATACTGGTAAAGTGATTGCTCGTCATGTGGGTGTTTTATATTATACGATTGGACAAAGAAAGGGTTTAAATATTGATCATGAAAAGGGTCCTTGGTTTGTAGTGGGTAAAGATGTTGTAAAGAATATTCTTTATGTATGTCGTACAGATCAAAGAGATTTATTATATTCAGATTCTTGTATTGTGAAGGGGATTAACTGGATCTTGCCTAGTTTAGATGAGATTCCTACAAAGTGTACTTGTAAGTTTAGATATCGTCAAAAGGATCAGGATATTGAAATTGAAAGATTGGATGATACAAGTGTACTTGTGAAGTATCCACAAACAATTGCGTCTGTCACTGAGGGTCAGGAAGCTGTATTCTATGATGGTGATAAGTGCATTGGTGGTGGTGTCATTGAAGAAGTGTTTAAGGATGGCAAGAATTTAAATCAATTGATTATGGAGACGGCCAATGGACATCGAGGCTAAGCTTGAATATATCATATTTGAAAATAAGGCGAATCATTATGTGGTGGCTGGCTTTTCAGAGTTAAAGACGTATCATCATTTCACGGGGGCTGGTCGTATTGAAGATCCTGTTGAAGATCAGGAATATGTGCTTGAGGGTGAGTATATGACGCATCCTAAGTATGGGGAGCAATTTCGTGTGGATATGGCTAAAAAGAAGTTGCCAGATAATTCGGATGCGATCATTCATTTTCTTTGTGGAGAAAATTTTCCTACGATTGGAAAAAAGACGGCGGAAAGTATTTATGAAGTATTGGGTGAGAATTGTTTAGAGAAGATTCATAAGGATCCTGCAATTCTAAATAGAGTGCCAAATCTTTCTGAAAAAAAGATTGCGATCATTAAAAAGGGAATTCAGGAATTCACGGGTTTTAATGAGGCATATGCCAAACTATTGAAGTATGGGTTGAGTCCTAGACAAATTCAGATGTTATTGGATACGTATGATAATGTTCTAGAAGTGATTGAAGAGGATTGTTTCAAACCATATTATGAGGTATATGGTTTTGGTTATAAGACAGCTTGTAAGATGGCAAGTGCCATTGGTTTATCGAATGAGGATCCTAGAAGATTGGATGCCTATATTTATGAGTTGGCTAGACAACTCTCTATGGCAACGGGAAATACGTATATTACGTTTGCGACGATTTTTTCAAATGTGCAAGGTGTAAGTGAAGAATTGATTCATGATAGTATTGATCGTTTGGTGGCCATGCAGTATTTGTATGTGGAAAATATGCGTATTTATCCTTTTACCTTGCATGAAGATGAGGTAGTGATTGCCAAAGAATTGAAGAATCATTTGTTTGAAGTAGAACGTGTGGATGTGCAAGAACGTATCCAAAAGGTAGAATTTTCTTTAGCTATTACATATGATCAGGAACAAAAGGATGCGATTCAATTGTTTTTTGATCGTTCTTTTATGATTTTAACGGGTGGTCCAGGTACTGGTAAGACAACAACGGTAAAGGGAATCTTGGAAATATGTAAAGAAGTGTATCCGGATAGTAAGATTCAGCTTTGTGCACCAACGGGAAGGGCTTCAAAAAGATTGGCACAATTGTCGAATTGTGATTCAAGAACGATTCATTCTTTGTTGCAGTGGAATTTGGATGACAATTCCTTTGGTAAGAATGAAGAGGATCCTTTGGATGTAGACTTCATTATTGTGGATGAGTTTAGTATGGTGGATACGCATTTATTTGCCCAATTATTAAAGGCTTTGCCAGATCGTTGTCGTATTCTTTTGATTGGGGATGAAGATCAGTTGGAGAGTGTGGGTCCAGGTAAGGTTTTGGAGGATCTAATCAAATCCAATGTGATTGATACTGTGCATTTAAAGAAGATTTTTAGACAGTCAAATGGTTCTGGTATTGTGACTTTGGCAAAAGAGATTCGTGAAGAAACAACTTGTCATTATGAGGATGGGGTTGAATTTATTGAGCGAACAACACCTAAGATCATGGATGCGCTTATTGATTATGTAAAGGATATGGATCTAGATTCTATGCAGATCTTGGCGCCTATGTATAAGGGTGTAGCTGGTATTGATGAGATCAATCGTCAGATGCAGGCTTTGTTTAATCCAAAGAGTCCACAAAAGAATCAGATGAAGGTTGGAACAACGGTATTTAGAGAAAATGATAAGGTCATGTTACTAAAGAATCTTCCGGATGAAGATGTCTATAATGGGGATATTGGTACGATTGTTGAAATCAATTCGAAAAAGAATGTAATTTCAGTGGATTTCACAAATAATATTGTCGATTTTTCAACTGATTTTCTTTATTATTTGAAACATGCGTGGTGTATCAGTGTTCATAAATCACAGGGTAATGAATATCAGACGGTATTTTGTATAGTGGATGTGAATGCGAAAAATATGTTGGAGAAGCGTTTGTTGTATACAGCGATTTCTCGTGCCAAAAAACAATTGTATATTATAGGGAATAAACAATTATTTGAGACACAAGTAAAGCTAAAACAGAAAAGGATGCGTCAAACGACGTTGCAGGAAATGATTGGAAAGATGAGAACTAAAATGTATGAAGCAGAAACAATCTTGGATGGTTTAGAAGATGCAAAATCTGGAAATACTGTAGATGGAGACACTGCAATTTCTAATATTAAGAGCAAGTATGGCATCTAAATTTGGATGTTGACTGATCAAAAGAGCGGAATCTGATTTAGATGGGATTGTCTAGTACATCACAGTTGATCTTGCAAATCCACAGGCTGCATCCGACTTCGAAGATAAGTTGCAGAAGGCTATTTAAGAAGTAAGTGCTTTTCCTGAAAGTGGTTCTCTTGTTGACAATGAATTTTTATATATTAAGAAATTGGTTGGAAATTATATCTTCTGGATGCAGGAGAAAATATAATCTACATTCTTCGTATTGTATATGGTAAACGGAATATGGATGAAATTCTTAAAAACGTAAGCATCAGTCATGAGTTGATTGGTGCTTTTATTAGGTGAATCTTCATAACAGGTAGAATTAAAGGGATTACTGTTGAAATCAATTGTATTGATAAAGCGCTAAAGTGTGTAAAAAATACATATAGGGGATCTTGTCTATTATGTGCGCCCATATGGTGTATTTGTTTCTGAAGTGGATTATGTAAAGCAGAAGTATTGTTTTGAATTTGTATATTTATATATGATAAATTAATTTATGATAAACTCGTTTATACTATTTGTTTACTAGGTATTAAGATAAGAAAAAGCTGACAAGTATGTGGGAATTGTCAGCTTAAGTTGGTTACAAGCCAAGGATTAGTACTCAGCCAATTTCATTATAGCATCTAAAAATAAAAAAATGGAGAACTAGCTATGTTTAGTTTTTGGGAAGGGCTAGTCCTCACGTCGAAAAGTGTTAGATGTAAAAGATTGGGCATCTTTAATTTTTATCTAACGGATAAATTATAACATAGCTTAAAATGAACACAATAGTAAAATATAACTAAAAGTATTAAAAATACATTAAACAGGACTAAAATATATTAATAAAAAATAACTGAATATAACCTTGAAATTATTTCTTTATTTTGTCGTGACAAATGAAGTTAGTGTTGTTATTATAGTTGTAAGGGTTTACATGAAATTCGGGGTATAATATGAAATTTTTTAAGCGTCAAAAGAAGAATAATATGGAGTTGGATGAAGTATATAGGTTGCTTGGAGGATACTATAGGTGTTCTGCAGATGAGGGATATCCTTTTTTGTTTGTGAGCGATGATTTTTTAAATACTTTACATTGGACGCAAAAAGAAATTGAAACTGAATTTGATAATAAATTGATTCATATGTTACATCCTGAAGATAGAAGTCGTCTAGAAAAGAACAGAGATTCGATGTTGGATCAAAATAATGTGGGTTCTTGTCAAAATGTGATTTTTCGTTTGAAAGGTAAGGATGGGTATCATTGGGTATCGGATTCGTATTCGGCTTTAAAACAAGATGCGGCTTTATTCTTTCAGGGGAATATTACGGATGTTACGAGTTTTATGTTGGATAAAGAAAAAAGGGCAGAGGAGCGTAACCAAATGCTGACTGCACTTACAATGGAATATTCGACGGTCATCATGGGTGATTTGATGGAGAATGTTGTGGTTGTCGTTAAGCATGATGGGCATATGTATGATCATAGTGGGCTTGATGATTTTTCAAGTGAGGATAAGAAGAATTATACGCATAGTTTGCATGATTTCTATAATCGTGTGTTAGTCAAAGAATCATGCCCTGACTTTTTAGATATTTTATCTCCCATTCCTTTTATGAATGCGTTAATGAAAAATGAAATTGTAGAATTACAGTATCAGATTTATCCAAATTCAAATGGCAATGAATCATTATATGCGAGAGCAATTCGTTTATATGATGAAAAGCATCATTTTCGTTTTATGATGGGATTTCGTCCTATGGATGAGGTTCGTAAAAAGGAGAATGTTTTAGAACTTCAAAGAGAAATTATTGAAGGTATCAGTAAAGATTATTTTTCTGTACTTTTAGTGGATTTAGGTAATGGACAAATTTATTCGTATCGTGAAGCGGGTAGTAATGGTAAGCGTATTGCGGATTTTTGTAGGAGTTATCATGATCGTTGGACTGAACTTTTGCCGGCTTATGCCACACAATTGGTTTCGGATGCTTCAAGAGAGGATTTTTTAGAAGAACTTTCTTTTGAAAAATTGAAGTCTTGTAATGAAGATTATTCTTTTACTTATGAATATATGTCGGATGAAGGCATTTTGTATTATCAGGCTCATGTTTCTTATGTTAAGAAAAAGGATCGTACTAGAGCAGTTGTGATTGGTACAAGAAATATTGATGATTTAATTAAGAAGGAGCGTCTTCAAAAGGAACGATTAAAGGAAGCTTATATTCGTGCAGAAAATGCGAATAAGGCCAAGACGGATTTCTTAAATAGCATGTCACACGATATTCGTACGCCTATGAATGTGATTCTTGGATATAATCAATTGATGAAAAGGCAGCTTACAGATCCTGTTTTGATGGATTATCAAAAGAAAATCGAGCAGTCGGGTAATTTATTACTTTCCATTATTAATGATGTATTGAATATGGCGCGTATTGAAAGTGGTAAGAGTGTACTATCTGAAAGTAGTGAGTCCATTGTTGATATGGTTGAAGAAGTAACGAATGTCTTTGGGGCCATGGCCTTGGAAAAGGAGATCGTATTAGATACAAAGATAGATATTGTTCATAAACAAGTGTTGTGTGATAGTACGAAGGTAAAGGAAATTTTAGTGAATTTGATTGGTAATGCCATTAAATATACGCATAGTGGTGGTCGTGTCAGTGTTGATGTAAAAGAACTTGAAAGTTCAAAAGATGGGTATGGTACATATCAAATTAAAATCATAGATACGGGTATTGGAATGAGTGAGAGTTTTATTCCAACTCTATTTGAAGCATTTACTCGTGAAGCTTCAGCTAATATTATTGGTACAGGGCTTGGTATGCCTATCGTAAAAAAACTAGTAGATATGATGGGTGGTACGATTGATGTTGAAAGTAAGCTTGGTGAGGGTAGTACTTTTACAATTACAATTGATCATAAGCTTGTAGAAGAAGAAAGAAGTGAAACAAGACAAAAGGATCTAATGAATTCAGAATATTCTTTAAAAGGTAAGCATGTATTACTAGCGGAGGATAATGAATTGAATGCAGAATTTGCGAAGATTATATTAGAGGATTGTGGCTTACATGTAGATTTGGCAAGAGATGGTTTGGAGTGTGTTGGTAAAGTGGTTCAAAAACCGGTTGGTTCGTATGACTTTATTTTAATGGATATTCAAATGCCAAATATGAATGGGTATTTAGCTACACAAAAAATTAGAACGATTCCAGAAAAGAATACTATTCCAATTATTGCGATGAGTGCCAATGCGTTTGATGAAGATAAAAAGCAGGCACTGAATGCGGGTATGGATGGATATATTTCTAAGCCAATTGATATGGATAAGCTTCAAAGTCAAATTATAGAGATATTAAAAGAGAAAGCGGGCAGTTAAAATGTCCGCTTTGATTATAAAAAAAGAGTTGAACATAAGTTTGTGGGGGCTTAAGTCAACTCTTTAATAGGAAACTGGATATGCAAATTACATGTGATCCAGCAATGAATAGTATATCACTATATGTTTTATAATGTTTGCTTCACAATATGATACAATAAAAATGATAACAGGAGTGAGTAAGATGAGTTGTGATGGTGTCATACAATATTTAGAGGAAATTCAAATTCCCATTCAAATAAAAGATCGACATACATGTTTAGATTTGAATGAGAGGGATATGTATATTTTAAAGAGGGGCATTGTCAAAGTGAGTTTGATCATGCAGGATGAGCGTGAATTTAATATCACTTTTTTACAAGGTCCGGATGTGGTGAGCTTGTATTGTGATTGTTTGACACAATTTAGAGATTGTCATCCAAAGATTCGTGTTGAGAGTGAAAAAGCTGAATTTTATTGTATTTCAAAAGATAAATTCTATGAGCGAACTAAAGAAGATGCCAAACTTCAACATTATGTAAATACATATTATCGTAAGCGACTAAAACATGCGGTTACAAGAGAACAAGTGATGATCATGAATTCAAAGGCAGGTGCAGTATGTTCTTGGTTATATCGCTTGGCAAGTTTATTTGGCATTCAAACACAGAAGGGTATATTCATTGATTTACAGGTCACAAATGAGGATATTGCGAATTTTTGTGGAATCACAACGCGTAATAGTGTAAATCGAGTGATTCGTGGTTTAAAAGAAAAGAATGTCATTCAAGTCATAAATAATCGTATTATTGTTTTAGATATGGTCTATTTAAAGCAATTTACAGAGTAGGGTAGCATTAGGCTATCCTTTTTTTATGTTAAGGAAATGTTAAGATATTCTGGCTTTGGTTATATATAAAGGAGAAATATGAGTAAATACTTAGTTTGTACAAATTAACAATGCGATTTGTACTTTTTAATCGACTTTATATAAAGGAGAATTAAACGTCTATAACCAAAAATGTTAAAATATGTGATAAATAAAGGAAATTACCGTATGTTAAAGCGCTAAATTAGTTAACCAGTGAACAAAAGTTATAAAATGCGGCTTGAAAACGTTTACAGGAAAGAGTATATTGATAAGCGAAAAATTCGTTATTGTTAGGTTGTTTATAACGGAAAGGTTAGATTAGCTTAAGATAAAGGAGAAATGAATATATCAACCAATTAACATAAGATGATGTATGTTTATCTTAACATAATCTTAATATGTGGATAGAGATATGGATAAAAGGGATTTAAGACATTTAAAGCGAAGAGAATTGATCGACTTGATTGATAAGATGCAGACAGAAAATGATCTTGTATCCAATGAAGAGGTCAAGGAAGAGCTAAATCGTTTAAAAGAGAGAGAGAAGTATTTAAAGCATTTACGTAAGACTTTGAGTGTACTTGTGGTTGTGGCTGCCATTTCTGTATTGGTCGCAACACTGTGGATGCCAGTATTAAAAATCTATGGTTCGAGTATGGATCCAACTTTAGAAAATGGGCAAATAGTGGTGTCTGTAAAGACAAAGAAATTAAAGTCGGGAGATATTGTAGCATTTTGGCAAGGCAATAAGTTGTTGGTAAAACGAGTTATTGCAGGTCCTGGTCAAAAGGTAGATATAGATGTGAATGGAAAGGTGTCTGTGGATGGTAAAGCTATTACTGAAACATATGTAAATAGTGAGTCATTAGGAAATACAGACATTGACTTTCCACATCAAGTCGAAGATTCTCGTTGGTTTTGTATGGGAGATAACCGAGAGAGTTCGATTGATTCTAGAAGTGCTGCGATAGGGGATATTTCCAAAGAACAAATTGAGGGTAAAGTTTTATTTTCAGTTTGGCCTTTGAACAAAATAGGTATTGTGAAATAAACAGAAAGTAGGTGTGATTGTGCAAGAGTATTTAAGGCGTTTATTAAAAGACAAAGCGCGCTTAAGAAAATGGAAAAGAGTCATGATAGCACTTTCTTGTATTGTGGTTGTTTGTACAGTATATGCATTATCTTTACCAGCTCAAACATTCGCATGTGACAAGGAAGAACATACACATACTGAAGAGTGTTATGATGAAAACAATCAATTGATTTGCGACAAGGAAGAACATACTCATAATGAGGATTGTAACAAACAAGAAGAAGTAGCAAATGATGAGCCAGAAGTAATAAATAATGATGAACAAGTATCTCAAGTAAGTGAAGAAGAGTCCACAACGACTACTACAAATACAGAAACAACAACAGAACCGTTTGATTTAAGTTCAGAAGCAAATAAAGGTAAGATTACTGATGTTCAATTTACTTATAAAAAAGATGGTGTGAAACATGTAGTTAAACCAAATGAGAATGTTAATGTGAGTACACAAGATAATTTGAATATGACTTACAAATTATGGTTTCAAGATATTTCCGCAAAGACTTTGAAAGATTGTGGTGGTATCATCAAGTATCAGCTTCCTGATGGATTTAAAATTAGAAATACGATACAAACAAATATTGAAGGAGATAATAATATTCTTGGAACTATGGTTGTTAATACAGATGGTTTGGTTACGATTACTTATGACTCAACATCTTTGCCTGGTTTAAGTGATAATCAAACACTTACTGGTAGTTTTGAAGTAGATGCTCAAATTGATATGGATAAGATTGATTCAAGTACTGGTAAAGTAACAATCACAACACCAAAGGGAAATATTACATTAAATTATGGTCTAGATTATAAAGAACATTATGGAAGTGTTAGTGTAGATAAGAAGTGCGAAAAAGAAAAGACTAGCGATTATATAAAATATACGATTACATTAACTGCGGGTGATGATGGTTGTCAAAATGTATATGTAGTGGATCAATTTACACAGAATAAAGAATTAGTAAAATATGAAGAAATTAATCTTACTGAAACTCCACTTAATGATAGAGAGAATATGCTGCAGCCTTATGAAACTAGAAAAACTGCGATTAAAGGTACGATTTATAAAACAAATGCACCTAGTTCAGATCAGGAAATTCCAGGTGCAGTAACAAGTATTACTAATCCTGAAAGTTTTGTTTGGAAGATTGCGAAGATGGATCCTAATGAAGTTCGAACATTGACTTATTATGTCAAACTAATTGATACAACAGATGATTTATATAATAAACAATACGATATCGTAAATAACGCTCAGGCTTATACGAGAAAAGATGATAGTTCAAAAGTTTATAGTAAGGGCAATAAAGTATCTACATTTAAACCGACTATCATTATAGATACGAATGTTATGAAAAAAAATATCATAACACAGAATGGAAATGATTATATAAAAGAAGATGGCAATTATCTAGTCAATTATCAAATCGAATTTAATTATGGTTCAGAGAATAATAATTGTTCTATAAAAGAATTTCAATTTAGAGATAGTTTAGATAGTAGCGATATTTATACAGATTCTAAAATGCTTCCATATATTTCTTTTGTAGAAGATTCTGTTGTCTTACATGTAAAAAAAGCAGGGGAAACAGAATATACAGATTATAGTGGTAGTCATATAACGGTTGGTTGGGCAAAAGGAGATGATAATTATTCAACATATAAAGAGGATTCTACGCGTTTTAAAGTATATAAGTTAAACAATCAACTGATCACAATTAATCCTGGTGATTCTTATTATGTAACTTATACTTTAAAAATCAAACCTGAAGTATATGCAGCCATGCAGTCGAATAGTGTAACTATAAAGAATCGTTACTTTTCGTATAGTAGGGATAAAGAATTAAATAAAGTATTTAACGATAAGTTAAATTTACATGAACGTAAATGGGTAGAAAAGAGTGTAGCTAAACCAACAACAGCAGAAGAGACTGTTGATATGGATGGCACAAAATATAATAATCAATTAAAAGTAGATACAAGTGCTGAACAATCATTTAAAGTGCCTGCAGGAAGTTACAAATATACAGTTAATATCAATAAGACGGATGAAAATAAGACAGATGGAAATTTTAATATAACGAATGTTACATTAAAAGATACATTTGACAAGGATACATTGGACAAGGATGTAATGAAGTATGTCGGTTATATGAAAATAACGGCTTATGATACTGATGATAAAGTGGTTGGAACTAAATGGATCAATATTGATAAGCAAAAAAGTTTTAGTTTAAAACTATCTGATATTGGTTGGGAAGATAATTGTTATTCATATACGTTCGAGTATTATGCAACTCCTAATGGTTTGAGTTCTCTTACAAGTGCAAAAGTAAATAATACATTTACTTTAAATGGAGATGTGAAAAAAGGGGTGAATGGTACATCATTTACTTTTACGAATGTAAACTCATCTAAAGAAGTTACGCTTGAGGGTTCTTATAATTTAAAAGTAAATAAACAAGCATGGTATTATGAGAAGCCTAAACAAAATGCGACTGATTGGCAAAATGGTATGCATTATTGGGTGATAGAAGTTAATGGTTCTAAGATTAGAGCAGGTACACAAATCAAGGATGAAATTAATGATGCCTTAGTAAAAGATGAAATAAGTTCTTATTTGCATAAAGATTCTTTGGTGGGTGTCTATAAGGGAGATCTTAAGAATTTAAGTGATTATAAAAAAATAGAGGATTTGCCAGTAAATTTAAAAATTGGTAATGATTATTATAAAGCTGACTATACAAATAATAAGGGATTTACTGGTGGTAATAATTATAGCGAATTGGTTTTAACTACAGAGAAAGATTTCAACTTACAAGATAATGAAAAAATATATATTGTAGTAAGAACTGAACCTCAAGAATTGCCTTCAGAATTACCTAAAGACTATCGTGCTACATTTAAGTATAAAAATGAAGTAGAGATAAAACACAAGGGTGATGCAGACTTTACTAAAGTTAATGATGCGACTCAAGAACTTTATGGTGGTAATTATATTTTAAAAGAGTTGGGCCAAACTTTTGAATATAAGAATGGTAAATATCAAACAATTTATGCAGATAAAGATAACTATCTTCCTGAAAAGAGAGTTTGTTTAGATAAACTTAATGGTGATGGTATATATGCGTCATGGGCTTTTAAGGTCAATTATGGTGGTGACTTAGAAGGGGATTATAGAGTATTAGAAACGATTCCTGATGGTATGGAACTTTCATACATCCGTATTAAGTGGACAGGTAAATCTGCAAAAAATATTACTTCACGGACAATTACAGATTTAGGTGATTGGGAAAAACATACAATAACTGCACCAGATGATGATAATTCAAATATAGAAACCACTTATTATGTGAAAGGTAAACAAGCTTTAATTCAACTTGGTGAATTTAAAGGAATACATGGAAGAGATGATTATTCAGTAGATGTTCAAGTCGTATGTAGAGTTACAGATCCAGACGTATTGCTTGGTGGAGAAACAAAAACCTTTAATAATAAGGTAATGTTGCAGAGTCCAGATGGTACAAAGGATTATGTTTCGGCAAATGCAAGTGCAGAAATATCCAATATAAAAATATTAGACAAAACAAATATTCATAATGATAAGAGTCCGAAAATTGATTATACAATTACGGCAAACGAATATGGGCAAACATTATTAAAGAATACGACAGATAAACTTACATTAGTGGATGAAATGAGTTCAAATCTTGTATTAGATCCTGATTCAATTAAAGCTAAAAATATTAAAGATGATAAGGATGTTAAAATAGAGAAAAAATATGATCCAAAAACAAATATACTTGAAATTCAAATTCCAGATGGTACACCAGTAAGAATTACTTATACTTGTAAAGTAAAGGTTGCACCAGACACTGAAACACAAGTTTCAAATAATGTATATTGGAAGAATTATTCGCAAAAAGGTGGCGTCAATGATGTGATTGAAAAATTCAGTTATGATTTGAATGCGAGCGGAACTATAGGAATTGAAACACATCCTCAATTAAAAATCGTAAAACATGATAATACATTAAAACCATTAAACGGAGCTGAGTTTGAAATTCATGAATGTAAATTGGAGAATAAAGAAATAAAACATACTTCTAAAAATCCAATTACAGTTACTTCAGGTGCTGATGGTACAGTAATAATACCAACAGATAAATTTCAAATGGATTTTAATACTATCTATGAAGTTAAAGAAACTAAAACAGTAGATGGATATATTTTGGATAATACTCCATATTACATTATGCGAGCAAAGAAAGAATCTAATGATAAATATTCAGAATATGTAAAACAATACGATGAGTATCAGAAAAATAGAGATGAGCATTATCTTATTGCGTATTTAAAAGATGATTTTAATGTGACTTTATATAATGCACAAAAAGGTATCACTGTTAAAAAGGCATTTACAAACAATGCTGCTGAAACAGAACAAAGTCCAGTGAGTGGTACTTATAGATTTGGATTGTATGATAATGAAAATGGTGAAGGAAAAGCTTTAGAAATTATAGAAATCAAATATGATCCTGGTGATAAAGATGTTAAGTCTGCAAAATTCAAGAATCAAAAACTAAACACGGATTATTATGTTTTTGAATTGGATCAAAATGATCAACCGATTAAAGCTTCTGATGGTGAAGCTACAATAAATTCAATGCAATATAAAGTAGTTTATGACAATAATGGAAATCCTACAAATAGTGCAAAAGTCGGTGATACGGTTACTGTTACAAACAAGAGTCGTACAAAGATATTACCTTCTACAGGTAGTATAGGGACCCTGATTTACAGGTTATTAGGAGCAACGTTGGTGGTTGCAAGTTTAATATGCCTGTCAAATATAAATAAAAACAATAGAAAAGAAAAAAGGAGAAAGAGATGAAACTAATTAAAAAGATTGCAGCCATTATGTTTGCGTTCATGATGGTATTCTCATTAAGTACAAACGTAAAAGCAGATGATTCAAATGAAGGAACACAAAGTACTGTAGGAAGTATTACTATTAATAATGCTGTTCCAGAACATGAATATAAAGTTTATAAGATTTTAGTTTTGGAAAGTTACAACAATACAAATCAAGCTTATTCATATAAAGTAACTGATACATGGAGAGGATTTCTAGAAGATTCAAATCTAGGAGGTAAATATTTTACTGAGGATACCAATAAATATGTAACCTGGAAAAACGATGTTAGTCAAGACGATGCAAAAAAGCGTGAATTTGTTACAGATGCAAATTCCTATAGTGAAACATTAGCTAAACCAGATTATAGTAAGGTTTGTGAGAAAAATAAAACAAGTGTTACAATCAGTGATTTAACTCCTGGATATTATTTTATTAAATCTGCAACAGGTGCTCTTTGCATGATTGATACTGCTAGGCCTAATGCAACAGTTGATGAAAAAAATAGTGTTCCGACAATTAGT
Organism: uncultured Holdemanella sp.; assembly: GCF_934754935.1. Taxonomy (GTDB): domain Bacteria; phylum Bacillota_I; class Bacilli_A; order Erysipelotrichales; family Erysipelotrichaceae; genus Holdemanella. The sequence continues at coordinate 41,182 of NZ_CAKVJB010000011.1, forward strand.
AAAGTCATCGACAATGGTAAACGTCCTACTGCAGGTCGTGATTACAATTCAGTTAATATAGGGGATGTTTTTAGTTATCAGATTGATATTAATGTAGGAGAAGGAGCCCAAAACTATAAATTAGTAGATACATTGGATAAGGGATTAGATTTGCAAAATTCCGAATTAAATGGAAAAAATGCAGGTTTTCTTATAACTGCTACAAATTATACTAAAAAACAATTAGATGAAAATGTTGATTACGAAGTAAATATTGATTCTGCGACAAATAAATTTACAATAACTTTTTTACCAGATTGTCTAAATAATTGTAATAAAAATACTGTCATTCATGTTATGTATTCAGTAAGAGTAAATAAAAATGCTATGATCGATACAGAAATGTTAAATGATGCAGTTTTAGAATATGGTACAAATTCAAAAACTGAACATGCAATCACAGAAACATATACTCACGGCTTTAAAGTTTATAAATATACAACTACAGGCGGAGAAAAAGGATTAAAAGGAGCAAAATTCAAATTATACACATTATCAGAAACAGGGGAAAAGAAGTATTATAAATTTTCTAAAAGTACAGATGGAAGTGAGTACAAAAATTCTGGAGCGACAGGAGAAGAAATATTAGTATCTCCTGATGGTGGTAAATTTAATATAGTAGGATTAAAAGAAGGTACGTATTTTCTTGAAGAAATAGAAGCTCCTAAAGGTTATAATAAATTAGCGAAAGCTGTTAAGGTTGAAATTACTTTGAATGCAGATAAATCAAAGACTGTAAAGGTTGATGGAACTGAAAGAGAAGATTATGAAGCACAAGTAATAAACAACACAGGTGATTTGTTACCATCTACTGGTGGTATGGGTACAACACTAATCTACTTAATTGGTGGTGCACTAGTACTAGGATCAGGATTTATATTGGCTAATAAGAAAAGAGCGAAAGCTAAATAGTTTTATTGATTGATTTATTATGTTGTATGGGGGGAATTTATTTTCCCCTTCCATACAACAATAGGGAGAGGGTTGTAAGATGAGAAAACATATGTCAACTATAATTGCGATACTTGTTTTTATTACAGGCTTGTCCTTATTGTTGTATCCTACGGTTAGTAATTATTGGAATTCTTTACATCAGAGTCGTGTTGTGGCGAATTATTCGGATACGATGGCTAAGTTATCTAAACAGGATAAGCAGGCTGAGATTGATTGGGCTGTTGAATATAATTCTAGGTTAATCAATAATGGTGGTCGTTTTACTCCAAGTGATTCTGAGCTCAGTGAATATAAGAGTTTATTAAATGCGGATGGTACGGGTATGATGGGCTACATCACGATTCCTAAGATTGGTGTGAAGTTAGCTATTTATCATACGGTAGATGAGTCTGTATTGCAGGTGGGTGTTGGTCATTTAGAGGGTTCGAGTCTTCCTGTTGGTGGTAGTGGTACGCATTGTGTTCTATCTAGTCATAGAGGTCTTCCTAGTGCCAAATTATTTACGGAGTTGGATCGTATGAAAAAGGGAGATGTATTTTATCTTCATGTATATGATAAGGTCTTAGCGTATCAGGTGGATAATATTGCGATTGTAGAACCGAATGATTATGGTTTATTAGAAATTGAAGAAGGTAAGGATTTATGTACTTTATTTACTTGTACGCCTTATGGTATTAATACGCATCGATTACTTGTTCGTGGTCATCGTGTAGAGAATGTGATGGATGAAAAGAATTTAACGGCCGATGCGGCTAAGGTAAATCCTTTGGTTGTAGCTAGTATTATTGGTTTGATTCTATATGGGATTGGTTATGTTGTATATCGAATTAAAAAGAGGGGAGTGTAGGTGATGAAAAGAATATTATATTTTGTGTTTTTAACTTTATTGTGTTGTCTTTTACCTATGACTCTATTTGCGGATTCTGATTTCATGCATTTAACTGTTACTTGTCCAGTATCGAATATGCAAGTATCTTTATATCGAGTGGCGGATGAGAATTATAATTTAGTTGATGCATTTTCTGATTATTCTATTGATTTAAAACAAGATGTACAAGGAGCTGCCAATGCCTTAGAGAATCGTATTTTAATGGATAATATTCAGGCGGATGTTTCTGGTTTTTCTGACAGTTTGTGTAAGGCTAGCTTTTCAGGTTTAGAATCCGGTATTTATTTGGTGGTAGGAAAAGAAGTTTTTCAGGATGGAGTATTTTATATGCCACAAGTATCTTTAGTATCTTTAAGTGGTGATTTAAGTGTGGATTTAAAATATGAGACAAGTGATAAGCCAAGTCGTATACATGTATTGAAAGTATGGAAAAGGGATAGTAAGAAGTCTCGTCCTAAATCGATTGAAGTATGTTTATTAAGGTCAGATGGTATAGTGGTGGATAGAGTGGTATTAAATTCAGATAATCAATGGTCAACTACTTGGGATAATCTTTCGACTTTATATACATATCGTGTCATGGAAACGAGTGTTCCTTCTGGCTATAAAGAGAGTTGTTCTAGAGAAAAAGATACGATTGTTTTGACGAATACGGGTAATTATACGGATAAGGTTGAAAAGAAGGATGATAAACTTCCAAATTCTGGTCAATTGTGGTGGCCAGTTCCTGTATTATTATTTGTGGGTCTTGTGTTGTTTGGTTTAGGACGCCATTTGAAAAATGAAGAATAGATTATCTAGAATATTATCGTGTATAGGGATTGTTTTAGTTGTTTGTTCTATTTCTTTATGTGCTTATAATGTATATGATTCGTTTCGATCTTATTTTGTTTCTCAACAAAAGATGAATGAGTATCATGTTGTAAAGACAAGTGTTGGTTCTATACCGGATTATGTATTAAATCCGGATATGGATATGCCAGAAGTGGATGTGAATGGAATGTCTTGTATTGGTACTTTAGAAATTCCAAGTTTAGATTTGAATCTTTGTGTTACAAGTACATTTAGTGATGATAATATGAAACAACTTCCTTGCAGGTATTATGGGAGTGTTTATAAGAAGAATATGGTGATTGTAGCCCATAATTATTGGTTTCATTTTGGTAGGTTGAATACATTAAAAAGTGGGGATGAAGTAATTTTTACGGATGCTTCTGGAAACCAGTTTAAATATAGTGTTGACGCAATGGATGTAGTAGGACCAGAAAGTGTATCTGAAGTAACCAATGGCAAGTGGCCACTTACTTTAGTGACTTGTACTTTGGATAGTCAAAATAGAATTGTTGTGAGGTGTAAGTAGGATGCTTATTTTGTCAGAGGTAAGGGGGAACTGCGTAAAATTTATTTGCATTTTTCAAAAAGTGTGGTATATTAATTATGACGAAGGAGTGCACTGTGGCGCTCAACCTGGAGGGATACGTCCTTCCAGTTTTTTTATACAATATAAAAAATCTGCATGAAGCAGATTTTAATCGTCCGAAATTATCGATATTATTAATTTTATAATTCTAATTTTTTTAATGTTGTAATCATTTTCTTCTATTGATGGAAAATTTAAACTGCTATCACAAAAACCTATTTTATCAGATACGATTTTTAATGTTTTTATTGCCTCAATCATTTTGGAATTTTCAATTCTCTTCTCTTTTATTGTGTTAATAAAAAATGGAATTATGGGTTCATAATGATTTGTTACATTGCGAATTCTTCTCAATAATTCTAATTGACCTGAGAAATCAAAAATATCTTTAACACGTATTTTATTAATTTCTATATTTTTCATCTTAGACAGTATCCATCTTTGAGACCCACTATCTAACATCATATAAAGAATATGCAATTCTCCTAATGTTAAAGCATTAGCAATAACCCAAAAGGGAACTTTATGTTGTAATTTGATATAGTGCGAAATCAAGGTGTTACGTGATTCGTCGCTAATACCTAATCCTATGTTATATATTTTTTCTAACAAGCATGTTCTGGATTCTATTGGGTATTCTGAATATAAATATTTACTTTTCTGGATAATGTTATAAAAGTTAGCACAAAATCTAGGAAGATTTTCTCTTGCTGGATTATTCAAAAAAGCATTTATTTCTTCTAAGTACTTAATACAATATATATCTTTAGATAGCCCGGTCAAACAATTTTCATTATATAATGAGCAAATGCGACTTACTAGTAAATTTTTAAATTTTCTTTCAAAATTACCAATATATTCAAAAAATATTGTAGACATAGAATCATCTAATTTTGCAATTTCTTCAATAGAATCAATTAATGTGTCATGACCATACTGATGAAGTTTGGCTTTTATACCGTTTTTTTCAACGGTAATATGTCCAGTCGCAAAAAATTCTTTATATGGGTTTATTATCGAAATATAATTTCTGTTTTCTAAAATATATTTTTGATTTTCTAACACTATTATTTTCTTATTTTCTTTTAAATATTTGATTTGCTCATCTATCGTCTTATATGTTTTATATGCTAAATTTTCATCGTTAAACTCATCCATTTGATTACTCCTGTTTTTATATTAAATATTTTATCATGCAATTAGTTAGATTACGATATAAAGCCTTTCCTAAAAAGCAAAAAAAGAGATGTCCTATTTGTGCACATCTCTAAATTAACAATATTTTCTTAATTAAATGACATTGATATAAAACCTGGTTCGAAATATGTATTCAAAGACTCATCTAACTAATCGTTGTTTTGGAATAAGGTGTGGTAAGGACCTCCTAAAAGTAGTCAAGCTACAGGTTTAAAATATACAAATCCACATTCACATATTCAATTTTACAAATTAACAAAACCGTCTTCAACCACGGTTATTAAAGGTTGAAAGAAAGGAGAAGTATGTTGTAAATGACCAGCTAGATGGGTCAATTACAATATACCAAGTAAAAAATATGATATTATATCACGGAACAACTTTAAGTAGAGGAAAGGAGATAATTAAAGATCATTGTATTAAACATGATATATCAAGAGTATATACAAATACAGGAAAATTAGATTGTGATACAACTAATGGATATGTTTATTTAACGCCTAATATAGAAACTGCATATTTTTATGGGAACTTAAACTCGCTTCGTTCTGAAACAAAAGATGATTTAAAATATGTTTATATATTTAAAGTGGAAATCAATGAAGATAAATTATTGCCAGATTATGATGATTTAAAAATCAAAAAAATTAAAAGTAAAGATGTAACTTGGAAAGAAAGTATCGCAATTTGCAAATCTGCAAGAGTGGATGAAGATGTTAATGTGAATAAAGCTGAGTATTTAATGCTTCCAAATACTATGAATTTTAAAGAAACAAAAGATAATCTTAACTTAGTTCGTGAACTGAGCAAATCTGAAGTACAAAGTTTAGATGCTAATGTTGTTTTGAAAGAAATTTTAAGTAAATGGAGTTGGCAAAAATTATAGTTTGTTTATAGTCGTAATTTACGAACATAAATGATAACTAAAAAATGTAAAATTTTGAGCATTTAGAAATATTCAAATTTGATTATATTGATATCTTCCATAATTACTTTAAAATCTGATGGATTAATTGATTTTGCTTTTAAGACTTCAAATGGTAATATATACCCAAAAAAAATCTATATCTGATACTGGATTAGAAAATATTTCTACAGTTGAATTTGAAGGTCGTACAAATAAATAATTTACGATTAAATAATAAAGTCATCTTTTGTGATTTACATACATACATACATTCATTCATTAATTAATTAATTATCTGGTTTTTATGGATTATGTAAAAACATTGGAATTTTAGATATAATAAGAAAGTGTATTATGGGGTGATTGAATATGTTAAAAAGGTTTACCGTACGCAACTACAAGAATTTTAAAGATGAGATTTCGCTTGATTTTAGTAAAATTGGTGAATATTCATTTAATGAGGATTGTCTTTCGATGAGGTTGATTTATGGTCGTAATACGACGGGAAAGACAAATTTTGGTAGGGCACTTCTTGATATTAAATCTTTATTGTGTGGTATGCAAAATAGTGGCTTGATCAATGAGGCTGGCGCGGCAAAGTTTAAATATGAGTTTAAATTTAACAATGATGAAGTTGTTTATAAGTATTCTAGATTTGCGAATACAGAGTTATGTGATGAAGAATTATCAATAAATGGTAAAGCTATTTTTAAGTGTGATTTTAAAAATAATAAATTTGATTTTCAGGGTTTAGATAGAATGAATACAAACCTTTATTTCATGAATGATAATCATACTTTATCTTTTCTAAGATGGTTCATTCATAATTCAGCTTTTAGCGATGATTCTGTTTTGATTCAATTATTTGAATATGTACGTAAAATGGGCATGATTACTGTGGGACATGATTTGTTGTATTCTAATAGAAATTTTCTTGAGGATTTAAAAAATCCAGTTTATCTACAAAGCTTTGAAGATTTTTTGAATTTAATGGGGATTGAATGTAAATTGATTTTACAAGAATTGCCAGATGGTCAGGCTGAATTATATTTTTCTCAAAATAAGTTAGTTCCATTCTATAGTACTGCATCAAGTGGAACGTTGGCATTGACAAGTCTTTATCAAAAAATAGTGTCTAATCCTTCATTGATCTATTTAGATGATTTTGATGCTTTTTATCATTATGAAATGGCAGAAAAATTAATTTGTTATTTCAAAAATAAATACCCAGAATGTCAATTGATTATGACATCCCATAATACGAATTTAATGACAAATAAAATTATGCGTCCAGACTGTTTATGTCTTTTATCAAGTAGAGGTACATTAACGGCTTTTTGTGATGCGACTGAAAGAGAGTTGCGTGAAGGGCACAATTTAGAAAAGATGTATATTAGTGGAGAATTTGAAAAGTATGAATGATTTGTCTTTTGGCTTTGACAATGTGTTCATTGGTTGTAGTCAATATGCTTATTGTGTTCATTACAACCATTTGTTGCACTAGTTTTTATACATGATTTGTATTATACTTGAGATGATTCCATATGGGAATTCATTTTTTTTGGAGGAGTTATGAAAATTATTGTAGTGGGTGATGGAAAAGTTGGATTTGCGATTGCGAAACAATTAAACCAGGAAGGTCATGATATTACAGTGGTTGAAAATAAATCGAGTGTTCTATCGAGTACCATGAATCAGTTGGATATTGTTGGTGTACAGGGAAATGGTGCGAGTTTAGATACTTTAATGGAAGCTCGTGTTTCATCTTCGGATTTGTTGATTGCGGCTACATCAACGGATGAGGTTAATATTATTTGTTGTTTATTGGCAAAAAAATTGGGTGCAAGACATACGATTGCACGTATTCGTAATCCGGAATACAACAATACCGTTCGTTTGATTAAGGATGAATTGGGGTTGAGTATGAGTATCAATCCGGAGCAGGCAGCGGCTCGTGAAATTTTGCGTGCCATTCGTTTCTCAAATTCCATTAGGGTTTCTTCTTTTGCAAAAGGAAGAATTGAACTTGCGGAAGTGAAGATTACAGAGAATTCGCCACTTTCAAATATGCGTATTTGCGACATCAATCGTCGTATGAAAAGTGAAGTATTATTTGTGGCAATTCAACGTAATGGTGAAGTGATTATCCCAAATGGTAATACAGTAATCTATGAAAATGATCGTGTCACATTAACGGGTTCGACTACTCAGCTTGAAAAGTTCTTTATTAAAGTTGGCATTTTAAGTAATCGTACTGTAAATGAAGTAATGATTGTTGGTGGTGGAAGAATCACATACTATTTGACAAATATGTTGTTAGAGCTTGGTATGGATGTAAAGATCATCGAAATCAATAAAGAAAAGTGTGTGAATTTGGTTGAAAAATTCCCTCATGCTACAGTCATCAATGGGGATGGAACGGATCATGAATTATTATTGAGTGAATCTTTAGAAGAAATGGATGCGTTTATTGCACTGACAGATAATGATGAGGAGAATGTCATTATTTCAATGTTTGCCCAGTCTCATGGTGTTACACATGTACTTCCTAAGGTAAATCGTGTTTCTTTAGGCTTCTTGTTGGATAAGCTAGGGCTTGAGAATTCGATTACGCCTAAGTTTATTACGGCCAATCAAATTGTACAGTATGTTCGTGCTATGCAAAATTCTGTGGGTTCGAATGTTGAATCTTTGATCAAACTTGTAAATGATATGGTAGAGGCATTGGAATTTAGAGTGCGTGACAATTGTCGTTTTATTGATGTGCCCATTAAGGATCTAAATATTCGTAAGGGTATCATCATTGCGTATGTAACGCATAAGGGCGTTTCAAAAGTCGCAACCGGAGATACGCGTATTCAATTGTCAGATACAGTTATTATTATTAGTAAAGTTGCAGGATTGAGGGATATTAATGATTTACTATCTTAAGCACAATTTACATAAATTAAACTGGGCTATGATTGGTAACGTATTGGGTATGGTTTTAATTGCGCAAGCTTGCCTAATGGTTTTACCAGTCATTGTGGATTTGATCTATCATGAAGGATTGTATGATTCTTATTTAATTGTGATTGGAATCTGTCTAGTTTTAGGATATGCATTAACGCGTACGCGTACAAGAATGAATAACTATTTTGCGAAAGATGGAATGATTGCGGTAGGCCTTGCGTGGATCGTTGTATCTTTCTTTGGTGGTTTGCCATTTTATTTGTCGGGTGAAATCCCTTCTTTTGTGGATTGTTTCTTTGAAGCCGTTAGTGGATTTACAACAACCGGATCGAGTATTTTAACGGAAGTTGAGAATTTGAAGCATGCCACACTCTTCTGGCGTAGCTTTACCCACTGGATTGGTGGTATGGGTATCTTAGTCTTTATTTTGGCTTTACTTCCAAAATCGAATGATCGTGATATGCATATTATGCGTGCAGAAGCGCCAGGTCCTACGATTGGTAAGCTTGTGCCTCGTATGCGTCAATCGGCTATGATTTTATATACCATGTATATGGGTCTTACTGTCATTCAGGTGATTTTACTTTTAATTGGTAAGATGCCACTATTTGATGCGCTTTGTAACACATTTGGTACGGCTGGTACCGGTGGTTTTGCGATTAAGAATACAAGTATTGGTGCCTACCACAATTCATATTATGAAATTATCATTACGATTTTTATGATTTTGTTTGGTGTCAACTTCAATATGTATTACTTCCTTTTAATTAAAGATTTTAAACAAGTCTTTAAAAATGAAGAGTTACGTGCCTATTTAGGTGTAATTGTATTCTCTATTGTTTGTATCACATTGAATATTCTTTCTATGTACAACTTTGATGTATTGAAATCCATTCGTCTAGCTAGTTTTCAAGTGGGTTCAATCATTACGACAACGGGATATTCAAGTTGTGATTATAGTGTATGGCCACAATTTAGTAAGATGATTCTATTCTTATTAACCGTATGTGGTGCGAGTGCTGGTTCTACTGGTGGTGGTGTAAAAATTAGTCGTCTATTGATCATTGTAAAGAAGATCAAGTTGGATATTCAAAAGTTATTGCATCCTCAAAAAGTAGAGGCGATCACAATGGATGGTAAAGTTGTGGATGCTGAGGTTGTCAATCAGATCATGGCTTATTTCTGTTGTTTTATCATTATTGTAGGAATCCTATTATTCTTGGTTTCCTTTAATAATTTTGATTTTGAAACAACGATCACATCCGTTATGACATGTATTGGAAATGTGGGTCCTGGATTTGGTTTGTGTGGTCCAATGGGCAACTTCTCCATGTTTTCTGACTTTAGTAAGATCGTACTATCTTTTGCGATGTTGATTGGTCGTTTGGAGATTTATCCAATTATTATTTTCTTGTCTCCAGTACTTGGAATTCGCAATGTTTCTAAATCATTTCATAAGCGCAAAAAAAGAAAATTTAATTAAAGAATAATCATTTGTCTGGCAATGTTATTCAGTCAAAATAACGGCTTAATCAAGAGTTTATGATTCATTGCGTCTTCTTTTTTGGGAATATTTGAAGTATAAGATTAAATAGAGATGTATATAAAACTTGGCAAATGAAAAGAGCCCATACAAATCATTTGATTTGGTGGGCTCTTTTTCTAAGTAATAGCTAGTTTCAATTTCTCAACGTAGACGATACGACTTTTTGATATCTTGCATACTGAATTCATTTTCATCTAAATTTGTTACAATGCATTCATATGTATCCTTTGTAATTTTAAAACGAACCAATCGACATTCAAAATCATAGAATGGAGTATCACCAAAATAATCAAATCGCTGATTTTGTGGCACAAACTTATAGATTTCTGGATGTGCTTTTATTTCATTCGTCTGTTTTCTAGTCAATGTGCGTTTGACTTGCACATCAAATTCGTTATCTGAAAATGGTCCAAAACTACGTAATATACCAGTGGAATAAATATTCTTGACTCGGACCAGATACTTATTTCCAGAATATTTAATCTTCTCAAAGGGATTGATGGATTCATATCCTCTGTCTGCAATGAATATAGCTTTGCTGTCTTTATAGCGTTCTTAATGCATCACGTTCATCCTGTACAGCCTGTCCTTGTAAAATAACATCATCATAGGTGTATTCTAAAATATCATAGCTTGTATTCAGATGGTAGGCAGAGAATGGCTTGTCCGAATTATTGGCATTTTGGATTGTTGTTTTCTTATTCTTGATTTCAGAAGTAATAGGTAATGTAGAACCATCTACAGCTAAAAGATGGTATCCATTATATAACTTAGGCTTTCTTGTTCTGCCATTAAATAAATTGAATAAAATACGAAAAGTATCAGGTTGAATCTTATCTCTTGCCTGTATAAAAGAAGATACAGTTGGCGTATCAAGATTGTATCCAAGCAGTTTATACAGTTCATCTTTTAATGAACCGCCTTCTAATAACAAAACATTCATCAAGGTGTTCCCAAACAGGTGTTTCCTTTTGCAAGTAAAGTCTTTATCTGGCTTGACAACAAATAAAAAAGAGGATTCATCTAATTGATATATGCATTGTTTTAATATCTTTTTCATGTGTATAAATTTGTTCATAAGTATGCTCCTGTAATCGTATATTTATAAACAAATAACATATTTTTGAATCAGAGTGAGGGGGAACTACGTAAAATTTATTTGCATTTTTCAAAAAGTGTGATATATTAATTATGACGAAGGTTGGCCCATTGGCTGACAGGGAGAGTGGATACGTCCATTCTCTTTTTTTTTATTTAGGATAAAAGAGCAACTTTATAACTTGTTGCTCTTCTGCATAACTTGTTGAACTTTTTTCAAAACAGCTACCTTTTTCTTGTTGTAATCTGTAACTGGAATATATGGCATAATAATAATTATTGGCTCAGAGTAAGTAGCAAGGAATTCTATTGTTTTTATAATTTGTGAATCTTTAAGATGCTTTTCTTTTATATTGTTTAATAAAAACGGGATAAGTGGTTCGTAATGATTAATCACATTCCTTATTCTTCGAATATTTTCTACATAGCCCATAAAGGTGGATACATTTTTTTCTTTAATTTTTGTGATATCAACATTCATAAGTTTTGCACAGATTTGTTTTTGTGTTGACATGTCTAACATCGAAAACAAAACGTTTAGCTCCCCGAGGGTTAAAGCGTTAGGAATAACCCATAAAGGTAGCATCTTTTGAGAATTGTAATAATGCTGTAAAAGTATATTTTTTGATGAACTCTTATCTCCAGTACCTATATCATACAATTTTTTTAATATCATAAATCGATTTTCCAAAACAAATTCATTATACACATAACCTTTTTTAGACAAGGAATTTGGAAAATTTGTTGCAAATTTAGGAAAAACAACTACATTTCTCTGTATTGCATCTATTAAATATGGTTTATTTAAACAAGTATATGTACTACCGTTATTAAGTGTTAGTTCAATTGTGTATTGGTTTATAAATTTTTCGATTTCAGTGATATACTCTAAGCATTTTAAAGATTCATTTGGCATTTGAGAATTATGAACATACAATTCACAAATTGCATTAATTAATACATTTTTAAATTTCCTTTCAAATTGCCCAATGGTTCTAAAAAAATAGTCAGAAATTTTATCATCATATTTAACAACACTAAGTATATTTTGTATAGGTATTTCCGATTCATAAATATGAATTTTCTTCATATACCCTTCAATATTTTTAACAATCTGATTAGTTGCAAAAAATTCTTTATATGGATTGATTACAGATATATAATTTCTATCCTCTAATATATATCGATCATTTTCGTTTATTATGATTTTTTTAAACATTTTCAAATACTCAATTTGTTCATCAATGTTTTTATATAGTTTACATACTTCTTCATTAAATTCGTCCATTTGAATACTTCCATTTCTATATTACATATTTTATCATGATTCTGTCTAGATTTCGATATAGAGCAAAGATTATAAAAAATGTGGTCATCTCTACAGCAAGCTATGGAGTTTTCGCCACTTAAATATAACTTGTTTGTTCAAATGATACAATAAAGATTTTTTGGCTTTTAAAAGTTCCATGAATTGAAATAGTAAATTCCAGTTCAAGAGTACTCAATTGTGTATTTTCTAAAAAGTATATTTCAAGTGAAGATATTATTTTCTACATGAGTATTTATAATACAGCACCAAAATAATTAGCAAATATCATTCTTGATGAAATATATGATCAAACTGGTATCATTACAATAGTTGGAATTGAAACCTATTTCTAACTAAGGTTACATTAGATGTTACTGCAAAAGATTGTATGGAATTTTTACATAAGACTTACTTAAACAGCTTATAGGGCATCATCAACCAATTACAGATGTTTGAATGATAGGACCTTGAACTGCTGATAGATTAGCAACGCTTGGGATCAAAGAAGCTCATTTATTTGGGTGTTTTTCTATACAAACGTTTTTTCGAGGTGTATTATAAAACCATAAAAAAACGAAGGGATGATTTATTATGAGAATTTTTGATTATATTGACACGATTGAAAAGCCTACGATTGACAATATTCGAGTGATTTATAAGGCTATTAATGTGAAGTATGATGAACTCATAGACATGGCGGTTGAACCGAATAGTAAAAATTATAATAAGTGGATGCAGACACTAGGTTGTTTAAAGGCATCTGAAAATTTGCTTATAGATTGCATCACAAATAATAAGATTACAGATATGGAATGGCTTCAATTGAAGTGTGATATTTATAAGTATCAAGTCAAATATGGTGGCTTGAAATATTTGAATGTAGAAGCATAGATATTGGATATGTGTTGAGCATATCCTTTTTTAATTGGAAATAAAAAAACCTGGATTTCCAGGCTTTAGTTTAATTTATCTTGTACGATTTTCTTAACCATTGGATAAGCGACAAGTGCAATCACAATACCGGCTACTCCTTGTACTACGTTTGCAGGAATTTCACTGGCTGCAACGATCCAGCTTCCTTTTAACATATATTTGGCAATGAAGTATCCAAAGACCATAATGACAGATCCTAATACGTAGCTTGAGATTTGTTTCGGTTTAGAGTAGTTTTTCATAAGTAGGGATACAACGATTCCTTCTAGTCCTTTAATAACTAGGGTGAAGAAGAAGTAGTGTCCATATCCTCCGGCTACGTCGGCTAATGCACTTCCAAGTCCTCCAATCAAAAAGCTTTCAAATGGATTTAAAAAGCTTGCGAATAATAGGATGAATCCATCGCCTAAATTGAAGTATCCATCGAGTGCGTTTGGTACTTTGATAAACATGGTTGCCACAAAGACAAGTGCCATGCCAAGTCCTGTTAATACGATTTCATAGGTTTGTTTATTTTTCATCATCATTTCCTTCTTTCTTACAACTTATTGACTATTATACTTGTTTCTGTATTTAAAAAAATATACAATTATAAAAAATAAATAGGGGACAGTCTATGAAGAAATATGAAGTGATTTATAATACATATAGGGAGTCAATTCTTTCTGGAATCTTAAAGTATGGAGATCGTGTCGATTCGATTCGTGAATGCGTGAAGAAGATGAATGTGTCTAAGACAACGGTGGAGGCTGCTTATAATAAGCTTGTGTTGGATGGGTTTATTTCGAGTAAGGAAAAGGTTGGGTATGTTGTGAGTATGAATCCGGAAAGGGTTTTATTGCATCATGAGATCTTGGATTATTCTTCAAGTCACAAAGAAAAGGTGTATGATTATGATTTTCGAATTCAGTCGGTTTCGATTGATTCGTTTGAAACGTCGATTTGGAAAAGATATATGAAGGATGTATTGAATGATAAGAAGTTAATGTCAAGTTATGGCTTAGCTCAGGGTGAGTATGGTTTAAGACAGGCTTTGTGTAAGTATGTATATCAAAATCGCAATATATTATGTTTTCCGGAGCAGATGGTAATTGGTTCAAACTATCAGTCTTTGTTGTATATATTTTGTGGAATGTTGGATAAACAAAAAGTGATTGGTTTGTCGACTTTGGTGGATGAACAGGCTAAACAAGTATTTTTAAGTTATGGATTTCGTGTGGAATATTTAGATCCGAATCATTTTATTGAGGATATTCAAAGATTGAATATTGATGTTGTCTATGTGAATACGACTTGTTTTACGTATGATAGACAGTCTATGTGTGAGAAAGTGAGAAGGAAATTAGTTGAATTATCGAATATATTGATTTTGGAAGATGATTATAATGGGGAATTGGTATATGCTTCTAAGATCAAGACGAGTCTATGTTCGATGAGTTCAAATGTAATTTATTTTTCTTCTTTTTCAAGGCTTTTACTTCCAAGTCTTCGTATTGGATATATGATTTTAAATGAGGAGTATACAAAGAAGTATAGTGCTTCTTTCTTTGGTCCTACGGCTAGTAAATTAGAGCAGGTGGCTTTCAGTCAGTATATTGTGGATGGGTATTTGCAGAAGCATTTAAGAAAATTGGTGCGTGAATATAAGGAGAAGCATTTGTATTTAAAGAAGGTATTGGATACTTATCTTTCTTGTTCTTATATTTTGGATGAAACGTATATGGCGTATTGGATCAAACTGGATGTGGATATGGATCGCTTGAAGGCTTTGTGTGAATCAAATTTAATGGGAGTGAGTTATTCAAGTAGTGGGATTGGCTTATCTTTTGCGAGTATGGATAAAGAATTGATGCGAGAAGGTGTGATTCGTCTTGCAGAATTGGTGAAAGAGTGTTAAAATTTTATCGATTCGACAGTGAAGAAGATAAGTAGAAAGTAAGTTTGGTGTTTAGAGAGAGGGCGTTTGGTGAAAGCCTTTCAAAAATTTATTTTTGAAGCTACTTTGGAGTTGAAACGTAGTCGGCGTTAACGAGTGAATTGAGGGCATTTTCTATGTTGGAAAATGAACTAGGATGGTACCGCGTAATTATACGTTCCTAGAAATAGGAGCGTTTTTTTATTGGAGGAAAAAAGATGAAACAATTAACTGGTAATCAGATTCGTCAGATGTTCTTGGATTATTTCAAATCGAAAGGGCATATGATTGAGCCGGGCGCAAGTTTGATTCCGCACAATGACCCAACATTATTGTGGATCAATGCGGGTGTTGCGGCTTTGAAGAAATATTTTGATGGTAGTGAAAAACCGGCTTCAAATCGTATTGCGAATGCGCAGAAGTCAATTCGTACAAATGATATTGAAAATGTAGGTCGTACAGCTCGTCACCACACATTCTTTGAAATGTTAGGAAACTTCTCAATTGGAGATTATTTTAAGGATGAAGCTATTCAGTTCGCATGGGAATTTTTAACAAGCGAAGAATGGATGGGTATTGATAAGGAAAAATTGTATGTGTCTGTATATACAGATGATACGCGTGCTTATGAAGTATGGACTACAATTTGTGGTGTAGATCCGAGTCATATTTTAAAGACTGATGACAACTTCTGGGAAATTGGTAAGGGACCTGGTGGACCTGACAGTGAAATTTTCTTTGATCGTGGAGAAAAATATGATCCTGAGGGATTGGGAGAAAAATTATTCTTTGATGAAATGGAAAATGATCGTTATGTAGAAGTATGGAATGTCGTATTCTCTCAATATGATTGTGATCCTAGTATTGATCGTAAAGAGTATAAGGAACTTCCTCAGAAGAATATTGATACGGGTATGGGTCTTGAGCGTTTGGTTGCCTTAGTTCAGGATGGTGAAACAAACTTCGATACCGATTTATTCTTACCTATTATTCGTGCTACAGAAGCAATGGCAAAACATCCTTATGAAGGTGAATATAAGATGGCTTATCGTGTTATTGCGGACCACGTTCGTACAGTAACTTTCGCATTGAGTGATGGAGCTAACTTCTCAAATAGTGGTCGTGGTTATGTACTTCGTCGTGTACTTCGTCGTGCGGTTCGTTATGGTTTAAAATTAGGTTTGGATGAACCATTCTTATATAAATTAGTTCCTGTTGTTGCGGATTTAATGAAGGATTTCTATCCATACTTACAAGAGCATGTTGAGTTCAATCAAAAATTGATTAAGGTTGAAGAAGAAACTTTCAAGAAGACTTTAAAGGTTGGTCAAGCATTATTGGATGAAGAGATCAGCAAGGCTAAAGATGGTAAGTTGAGTGGTGAAGTTGTCTTCAAATTGTATGATACATATGGATTCCCATTTGAATTGACACAAGAAATTGCCGAGGAAAGTGGTATTCGTGTAAGTCATGATGAATTTGATGCTGAAATGAATAAACAAAAAGAGCGTGCTCGTAATGCGCGTAATGTAAAGGATTCTTTTGCATCTCAAAATGAAGAGTTGATGAACTTCAATGAGCCAAGTGTTTTTATTGGTTATGATCATTTAACTTGTGATGGTAAGATCATTGCGTTATTTAATGCAGAAGGTAAAATGGTTGATTCTTTAGAAGATGAAGGTATGATTATTTTAGATCAGACTTGTTTCTATGCCGAAAGTGGTGGACAGGTTGCGGATAAGGGAACATTTAGTGCGGATGGTGTAGATGTTGAGGTATTAGATGTTCAAAAGACGCGTAATAAACAACATATTCACACGGTTAAGATCAATAGTGGTGTATTAGAGAAGGGTATGTCTTTACATGGTGAAGTGAATGTCAAAGATCGTTTGGCAACTACGGCAAACCATTCTTGTACGCACTTGTTGCAGTCGGCTTTAGTGAAGGTATTGGGTGATCATATTCACCAGGCTGGTTCTTACAATTGTCCTGAGTATTTGCGTTTTGACTTTAATCATTATGAAAAGGTTACGGCTGAACAATTGGCTGAAGTTGAACGTATTGTGAATGAATATATTAGTGCGGCTTATCCAGTAACTAAGGAAGTCATGCCGATTGAAGAGGCTAAGAAGTCTGGTGCCACTGCATTGTTTGATGAAAAGTATGGTGATACGGTTCGTGTTGTAACAATGGGTGATGTATCTAAGGAATTCTGTGCGGGATGTCATGTGGATAATACTGCTCAGATTGGTTTATGTAAGATCATTAGTGAGGAAAGTATTGGTTCAGATTCTCGTCGTATTACAGCTAAGACGAAGTTTGCGGCTTATGAAGATTTTGCCCAAGAACACAATATGTTAGAAAATATTGCGGATAGTGCTAAACAAAAGGGTATTAAGAATATTGATACTAAGGTTGAAGCGGCTTATAAGACAATGCACGATATGCAAAAGGAAATCGATAACTTGAAAAACCAAATCTTTACTTTGAAGTCTAAAGAGTGGGCTACTGAAGCGAAAGATTTTGGAAAAGTCAATGTATTGATCAAGTCTGTTTCTGGAATGGATGCAGGAGCATTGAAAGATATTGTTTCTAACTTGAAGGCAAATGATGACAAGATGGTTGTATTCTTCGTAAATACAAATGGAGAAAAGGTTGTCTTTGTGTCTGGTGCAGGTAAAGAGGCTGTTAAGGCTGGTGTACATGCTGGTCAATTGGTTAAGAAAGCAGCTCAAATCTGTTCTGGTAATGGTGGTGGAAAGCCAGATATGGCTCAAGCCGGTGGTAAGGATGCTTCTAAGGTTGATGAAGCAATCAATGCGATCACAGAAGAATTAAAAAGCTTATAGGAGATATTAGGGTATGCCATGTGTATACCCTTGTTTTTTTGGATATGAAAAAGAAGAAGACTAAGAGTAAATATAGAATTCGTAAGAATGAATTAAGAAAATTTGAAAAGGAGAATAAGCTCACAAAGAAAGAGAAGGAAAGACTTCATATGTGGGTAGATGCAGGAAATAGTGCGTATGATTTACAGTGGTTGTATGAATTGCGTGAGGAAGAAGAGCTTGATGAATTACTAAGTGGTTTAACAGACAAACAAAAGGATTATGTATATAGTTATTGTATGAACTGGAATCCATTCATGGAGGAACCATTTTTTGACTTTAATCGTTTGGATGAATTGGATATAAAGAATTTGCCGACTTTTGAAGAAGTGGATAAAAAAGAAGAAGAACCAGAGATTGATTTGCCTTTTTAATGCATTTGACACAATGAATTAACCATTTTATAATTTTTGTATGTATTGAAAGGGTTTTACGTATGAATAATGAACATTGGTATGTGTTATTGACCATTCGTTCTAAGGAAGAAGAGGTATGTAAATATTTGAATGAGAATGAGGGTATTTACGCTTTTAGTCCGAAGATGGAGTTTTATCATAGAGTTTCAAAACAGATTCAACAAAGAGCCTTATTTGGTGGGTATGTATTTGTGGTGAGTGAATTGTCTCAGATTGAAGTGGATGCGATCTTTAAAAAGTTTCCTTTGCAGAGTGTTTTTATCCATGAATTGAAATATGAAGAGGAAGTTTCAGCTCTAACCGATGAGGAGATTCGTATTTTGAATATGTTGTTGGATGATGAAAAAGTACTTCGTATGTCTTATGGTGTATTACAGAATAAAAAGATTCATGTGACACAAGGTCCACTTGTGAATATGGATGATTATATTGTGAAGTATGATAAGCATAATCGATTGGCTACGTTGAATCTAAGTTTTTTGAATCAAATATGGAAAGTTGGAGTTACGATTCCAGAATAGTATGGATGTGTTAACAACATGTCCATTTTTTCTTTATGGATGTGTCTAAAACCTTTTTAAATAAAATTAATATCATGTTAAAATGTATTAGTTAATCACGTATATATAAATATCTATTGGGAGATTTGCGTATGAAATTATTATTAGAAAAATGTTATGAAAATGAATTTAATGATATAGAGAAAGAAAGGTATGTATTTGATCATGAAGATGGTCAAAAAGATATTTTGTCTCCTTATCGTATTTTGGTTAATTCTTTAAATAAGGAAAAACATGAGTTTTCGGATTTATTCTATAATAATTTAGATATTCCTGACTTATGGTATGTTTTTCCTCAGGAGTTAGATGGACAAATATTATATCGTGGTAAAAAGAAGGCGGATATATTTTTTAAAAGTCCAAATATAATGAGAAATGTACATAGAGTAGCGTGGATTGAGGATGGATTCAATTATAAAACGGATTTTTATGATGTATATGGATTGAAATTTTTTACTGAATATTATGATGAAAAACTTGGCTTATTATTAACTACATTTTATACGGATGATAATAAAGAAGTTTTGTCGATTCATCATAAGAATGAAGTTTTTATAGTCACAGATCAGAATTATTGCAAGGTATATTATTCTTATAAAGAATTTGTTGATTATATAGAAAGGATTGGGTGATTGTGCTAATGTCAGTTTATGTTTTTAATATATTAGTGGATTATATGCCCAATGGAATAGATAATGCGCAGGGGTATAGGGAGAAAATGTTTAATCAAATTGGTATAGATGGGTATTATGTATTTACCAATTTTCCTAAAATGAGAAATATATCTTTATATAATAATGTGGGTATACCTATAAATAAAATGGTTAATCCAATTTTGAAAATGACGGGTAGGGATTATTTTGATTTTGATGCTGAAACGGATGTAATGGTTCGTGAATTAGAGCAAAATTTGAATGCTGATAAAGTCGTTTATGTTGAGAATGCGGTTCAACTATGGAAAAATGGATACATTGTAGCGGAAATACATACTGTGCCAAATGATTCAAATCATTTTTATGAAGTATTATATTTTAAAAGTAATTGCTTACTTAAGACTGATTTTTATTCAAATGGTAGAGTCTATTCTGATTTTTTCATTACGGCAAGTCGTGATAATGGTTCATTATATGCAAAAAAAGTGAAACGAGTTTTCTATAAGAAAAATGGCGAGGTTTGTTTAGAACAGATAGATAATAACTATATCATGAATAACGGTAAGATAATTGATTGTTATGAAATTATAGATTTATATTTAGATTTATTAAATTTGAATGAAAATGATTCAATTATAATGGATCGTGCATATAATTTGGAATTTAATGACATAATTCTTGGAAAAAAGTTACCTTGTAAAAAGATATGTGTTATTCATTCTGGACATTACTTTGAACCAAATCAATCAATGTATGCTTTGTATCTAAATTATGAATATTATTATTGGTTTAAATATTCTAAGTATATTGATTCTTTTGTTGTTTCAACTGAAAATCAAAAGAAAGATTTGATTAGTGTACTTAATAAGTATGGTTATGCTATTCCAAATATCGAGGTAATACCAGTAGGTGCTATTGATAATTTGCGTGTTTCAAATGATAGAAAGCAAAATTCGATTCTTACAGCATCACGAATAGTGAGAGGTAAAAGAATTGATTTGATTATTCGAGCGGTTATTGAAGCACATAAAAAGAATAGTAATATTTCATTAGATATTTATGGTAGGGGCGATGACATTATAAAAAATGAATTGGTTGAAATTATTCAAAATAATGATGCTTCTGAATATATCCATTTCATGGGTTTTCAACGTTTAGATGAGGTATATAAAAAATATCAATTGTACATTTCTACGTCTATTTTTGAAACGTTTGGACTAACATTGTTAGAAGCGGCATCATCAGGCTGTGCTTTGATCGGACTAGATGTACCTTATGGAAATACAACGTTTATTGAGAATGAAAAAAATGGTTATTTGGTAGAATATAACTTTAATCGTGATATTAATTATGAAAATCAATTGATAAATGTTATTGCGGATAGAATTGTGGATGCGTTTAGCGATTACAGAAGATTGAATGAGTTTTCAGAACATTCATATAAAATAGCCAATGAATTTCTTGTCACAAAGATAAGCGAAAAATGGAAGCGCGTTTTAGAAAAATAGAGTATTTAGTTATATTAGTAGATATTTTTTTGTTGTACTTTAATATGTTGATATTATTAATAAAGTTATTGTAAATATAACTTCAGTTAGCATACTGGTTATATTATTTATATGCTTATTTTAATATATGTTCACGCATATTAACAAATGTAGATTTTTTAAAAAAAAGTGGTTAGAAATCGCGTTTTTTACTTGAATAAATCAAGCTTTCCGTTTACTATTAAACCTAGTAAGGGAAGAGTGCATCTTTTCGTGTACTCTGCTTGATTTTTTTATTTCTAATTTATGGGCTATATAGAAATATAAAAGTTTTTTTGGGAAGGAATGAGTAGAATGTCGAAAAAGAAAAAGAATATAAGAAGAAAAAAATCGAACAATCTTTTAAAGGGAATGGCTGCTGCTGGTGCTGTTGTTGGTGGCGGAACTATTTTTGCGGGTAACAATGCTGTTTATGCTGCTGAAAATGAACAAGGTGTTATTGGTTCACAATCAGAAGAACAAATTATTGAATCTCAATCTGTTTCTGAATCAACAACAGAATCTTTATCTCAAGCTAAATCAGAAACTAGTAGTTATGATAGTGAAGCATCTGCTGCTACTTCTGCAGTAGAAGGTAATACTGTTCAAACAAATCAAGGAAAAGGATTTGCAAAACGTGTTTCAAGTTTCTTTAATAATGAACAAAATATTATGACTGTTGATGAGACAGAAGGACAAAACGGAACTAATGAAAACACTGTTGCGAATGAGAATGAAATAACTTCTAAAGAATCTTCTGCTTCTATTTCCACGGCAGAGTCAATTGTAAAATCAGAAAGTGTTAGTGCTTCTGATGAGAAGAGTGAAGCATTAATAGAATCTGAAAATTTTAGTAATTCTGAATCAGAAAGTCTTTTAAAAAGTGAAGCTAATTATATAGTTGATAGTAAATCAATTTCTCTTGCTGCTTCTGAATCAGCTAGTCAATTTAAAAGTGAATATCAAGAAGGTTTAAATTCATTGAGTCAAGCTGAAAAAGATTTTGAAAGTAATTCAAATAGAATTGATAAATATGAAGAGCTTGTTGGTGAAATTGTAGAATTACAAAAAGAGTTAGAAAGCGTTCGTGAAAGTATTCAAAAGCAATCAAATCCTAGCTTAAATACAAGTTATGATGGCAAAAGGACATGGTATCAAGTTGCGAATGATTTATCAATTAAATTAGCTAAATATTATTTCTTCCAAGAGTATGGGGTTGGAGAAATCAGTGGAGATGCTGGAGATTGGTATCGTGATGGTCAAGATAACAAATATGATGTTAACTACATTTATTTGGAATATACAGATGCACATGGTGTTGTGCATAAAGGATATTTTGACTATATTGAAGCAAACGATTCTGGATATTTGTCTATAAAAAAGCCTAAAGATGTCACACAGGTCGTTGTATTAAAGAAAGAAATTGCTTATGTAAATATTGAAAAAGTTGATGGGCATTGGCAAAAAGTTGGTGCGTATTGGCAATATATTCAACCAGAAACTAAATGTAATTATTATTATTCTAAAACAGATGAAAATGGCAATGTTAAGCATTATTTAAAAACAAGTGGTGATTCAACTTATAGAGAAATTGAAAGTAATAGAGTTACTGTCAATACTGATGGATCTATAAGCGTTCAAAATGAAAATAGTACTCTAAAATTTACAATACAAAATGATCAGAATAAGGATGGTAAGGATTTAGGACACCCGCCTTTCGTAGACGTGCCAAACTTATATGACCAAGATCATTTAAATGAAAATACTGTCAAAGGTACTCCATATTTTTCAACTATTAAATTTAATAATAGAGATACACAATATGATAAAGAAAATAAGAGTGAATTGAATAGTGTATCTCAAAGTTTAAGTAGATTATTAAGTGAATCTGTATCTGCTAGTAAAAGTAATGTGGATGATAGTGTTTCAAAAGTAAACTCAAAAAGCGAAAGTACAGAAACTAGTAACAGTAATTCAACTAGTTTGTCAGAAAAAGAAGAATTGATTAAATCAACTTCTATAAGTTTGTCGAATCAAAAGAGTGAAGCTGTTTCGTTATCACAATCTGTCGCTGATTCAACAAGCGCTAGTCAGTCAGAAGTAGACTCAACATCAGCTTCACAATCAGAAGTGGACAGCACATCTGCTAGTCAGTCAGAAGTAGACTCAACAAGTGCTTCTCAATCAGAAGTTGATAGCACATCAGCAAGTCAATCAGAAGTAGATAGTACATCAGCTTCACAATCAGAAGTTGATAGCACATCAGCAAGTCAATCAGAAGTAGACAGTACATCAGCTTCACAATCAGAAGTTGATAGCACATCAGCATCTCAATCAGAAGTTGATAGTACATCAGCATCTCAATCAGAAGTGGATAGTACTTCAGCAAGTCAATCAGAAGTAGATAGTACATCAGCTAGTCAATCTGAAGTGGATTCAACAAGTGCTTCTCAGTCAGAAGTTGACTCAACAAGTGCTTCACAATCAGAAGTAGATAGTACTTCAGCTAGCCAATCAGAAGTGGACAGCACATCAGCAAGTCAATCTGAAGTAGACTCAACAAGCGCATCTCAATCAGAAGTAGACAGTACTTCAGCTAGTCAAAGCGAAGTAGACTCAACAAGCGCATCTCAATCAGAGGTAGATAGTACTTCAGCTAGTCAAAGTGAAGTAGATTCAACATCAGCTAGCCAATCTGAGGTGGATTCAACATCAGCTTCTCAATCAGAAGTAGACAGTACTTCAGCAAGTCAATCAGAAGTTGATAGTACATCAGCTAGTCAAAGCGAAGTAGATTCAACAAGTGCTTCTCAGTCTGAAGTAGATTCAACATCAGCTTCACAATCAGAAGTTGATAGTACATCTGCTAGTCAAAGCGAAGTAGATTCAACAAGTGCTTCTCAGTCAGAAGTTGACTCAACAAGTGCTTCACAATCAGAAGTAGATAGTACTTCAGCAAGTCAATCTGAAGTAGATTCAACAAGTGCTTCTCAATCAGAAGTAGACAGTACTTCAGCTAGTCAAAGCGAAGTAGACTCAACAAGCGCATCTCAATCAGAGGTAGATAGTACTTCAGCAAGTCAAAGTGAAGTAGATTCAACATCAGCTAGTCAATCTGAAGTGGATTCAACAAGTGCTTCTCAGTCAGAAGTTGACTCAACAAGTGCTTCTCAATCAGAAGTAGACAGTACATCAGCTTCACAATCAGAAGTTGATAGCACATCAGCTAGTCAATCAGAAGTAGATAGTACTTCAGCTAGCCAATCAGAAGTGGACAGCACATCAGCAAGTCAATC
>NZ_CAKVJB010000012.1 GCF_934754935.1 uncultured Holdemanella sp.
GAAAATTTGACATAAAAAAAGCGCTACATAAGCGACATTTGGAATATTTACGATTTTACAACTGTCGAACTACCGATTTAAAAAACCGTTTGAATGACAAATTAAACTACATCACGAAAATAAAAGGCCAGCGTAATAAAGCACAGGATGAACTATCAGAAATAAGAAAAATTCTTGAATTATCAGATGATATCTCATTAAGAGAATATATTTTAAATTTAAAATCATCTATTGACAAAGAATAGTTATCTAGGTATCATTTAAGTACAAAGAGATCTTTTTCCGGAGTGAGAAAGATATTATTAATTTTTCAAAGAAAAGGAGTTCATGGTGAGCTCCTTTTCATTTAATATAACAACACATTTAAATTTGTAAAATGGTGAAAATACCATGCTATCTCCGCCATTTCTTATATCATCTTTAACTGTGAGAAATTAAAGAAACAAATGTATCTTTAATCTTTTTATTCAAATCGCGCATATTTTTGTATTGTGAAACACGAATTTGGCCAACTATATCGTCAAAAAGGCTTTCTGGTATATCATCCGATACTAATTCTTTATATTTAGATATGATTTGATTTACTCTGAAATCAACAAACTTTTGCTTATCCTTGTTAGTAAGCAAATTAAAAACGCCTTTATAGTCGAATCTAGATCTTAATTCAGGTGAAATTTTACTTTCAAAATTACCCTTTGTAATGTTTGACGTGAAAACAATTATGTAACCATTAACATCATATTCATCAGCTTGTGAGTTAACAATTTTACCATTCTCTAGAACATCCAAAAAGTAATTGAACACAGCGTTATTTGCTTTTTCAAATTCATCTATAAGAATTATGCCTACATCCGACTCACAAACTCTCTTTACCAATTCACCACCATCACTACCTACATACCCTAATGGACTTCCAATCAAACTATTCAATGCATCATGGCTACTGTAATTTCCAAAATTAATTTTTGCTAATTTTGAGTTACTTCCTAACGCTTTATGAACGGCTCTAGCAACCTCAGTTTTCCCAATGCCAGAATCACCCATTAAGAACAATGAAAGGATTTTGTGTTCACCCAATTTATTAAACACTCGAAATGAAGTTACAAGATTTTTAAATTCTTCTTTAAACTGCTGATGTCCATATAAACTAGCATCAAAATCTTCAAAAAACTTTGTTAATTCAGAATCATTCAAATCCGTAATCTTTCTTACATGCGCTGAGTTCCCAATAGATGCTCTATCTTTTTCAACAGGCAACTCTTCACCTTCTATCTCAACATCAGAATAATCATCTAAAACATTGCGAAATATGTATTTAACATCATCCTCATAAACTTTATCACAAATAAATGTAGTATTATCTTTAAAATCACTTAAAAGACGTTCAAATAAATACAATTGTGATTCATTAGCCTTCAGTAAGCTGACAATAGATGTTATATCCACATAATACTGTTTAGATTCATCCAACCATTTAATATATTCAATATGGTCAAAAGTTGAACCACTCAAAAATTCAAATCCCTAAACAAGCTGATTTGATTTAAATTTAAAATATTGTTGTCTAGTATAAAAAAATACTTTATTCACTAAACACCCTTCTTTCTCTGTTTCTTGTGTTTTAACTCATCATCATAACTATCAAATTTGATAACTTGAACAATCGCTAAAAGATCAATATAGTTATAGTCTTCATTATCAATTTCACTTTCCAATTTAGTTTCTTGTGAAATAGAGTATTGGCTTTCATGTATATCAGAATCGGTTTCATCATTTAAATCTTCTCCAATCTCTGAAAAATAATCAAAAGAGTTTTTAAGACTATGAATCTTTGTCTTTCCCTTGTATATACCTATTATTGAAACGTTTCCTACAAATAAATCATCCACATTATATGAACTTTCGAATTCATTTTCAAAAGTTAACGGTATCTTTATTAAAAGCTTTTCATCACTATCATGTAATTCACCTTTTAGTTTATAAGAATAGTCTTTGAACATAGAATTTAAAACGTTATTAACATCAAGTCCACCAGTATCCGCTGGATGCATACCTTTGAACATACCATTAGAAAACATCTTTACAGTTCGAAGTTCCATTTCATTTTCTAACAAAAGTGATACGTTATCTACTCTAATAAGTTGTCCTTCTGGAACACCATCAAAACCAGAAGAAGCAATCTTGCATTTCTCAATCACTTCATTTAAAATCAGCGATTTTGTCATAATAATCTTAAAATTTTCAAGAACTTTTTGCGAATCTGATGATTCTGCTTTAACATCAGCTCCTAGCACTGTTTTAAAAAGACCAAAGCCTTTAATACCTATTTTTGCCTCTAATCCAGCATCAACCGTATTCCCTTGATTTTTCTCGATTGTTTCATCTGTTTTGATCACATTACTTAACATCATTTTTATCTCATATACTTTTGAAAAATTTAAGTAATAAATATTAAATAACATACCTACCTCCAACATTATTTTTTTCTAAGTATCTTACACAGTTATTGTTTCAAAAATAACAATACCTCTCATCAATTTTTTACTCCATTAATGATAACATATTCTCCTTCACATATTATAAATTCTCGATTTCATCCAATCTAGATACAATTGATAACAACTACATTTCTTTATGAATCTGTATTCTTCTTTAAATAATCTGCTACATTAACTACAGAAATACCTTGATCATCTTTCTTTAATAAATTAAAGCTATGTTTACAAAGAGGCAAATTCAATATATCTAAATTGCGTGTTGTAAAGAATAACTGATTGATCATTAAAGATAAAATTTCCTTTTCAATATATGAACTCACAATCTTTCTTAGATCAGAAATCTCTAAAACAACATAAATTATCTAGTTTTAAATCCATTATAATCATATGCATCAACCTCTTTATTATCAAACAAAAAATAAAAGATCAACCCCCGGCACATAGGCATACTCAGTAATTACTCACCTACCCCATTCTGGGACCCAGCGTTAATCCTTCGTAAGTTGATCTGTGTTTATATTTTACTAAAAATCAATTTTAAAGTATCAATGAATTTGTCAATTATTAATGTTTTATGCTAAATTATAAGTAGAGATAGAAATATCTTCAGTGAACAAGCACTTTAAGCTGAAGACAATAGGAAGTCGATAAAACATCCTAATCGTGGTCACTATAAGTGATGGGGTGACAACCACCAGCAAAGTTGTAGACAATAGGAAGTCGTTAAAATATCCTAATCATTGTCGCTAATAGCGATGGGCTGACAGCCAGCAGATAAACTTGTATTCTAATCAGATGTCTTAGGACATCTTTTTTGTTAGATTCATTTTACTAAACAAAAAAGAGTTCAATCTAGAACTCTTATTTACTTAATAATACTTTAACCATGACTACAATATCATAACCATAGTTCTTGGCAGATGCCCAACCATATCCATTTGGATTTTCTTTAATACCCAACCATTCTACATATGGCGCACTATTACGAGTAACCAAATTAAATCTTGGATCCACACACGCATTGTTTAATGGGCTTGTTGAAGCATAAGCCTTTAAATGTTGAATTTGAGCTCGAATTCCAGTACGAACATCCTTAAAAGAAGCCCCATGTACAGCACCCGTTGCACCAATACCTGCAAAGTTATATTGGTTTGGCAATACATCACCACCATACTTTAGAAAGCCAGTTTCCTTCATACATTGCGTAAAGGCAACCTCTGCCTTAACACCCTCAGCATTTGCTTCTTCATAAAAGATTTGTGCAAACTGCTCAATTGTACTAGCACCACCCTTGGCAAGACTTCCATCATACTTACCCTCATATTTTGCCTTGAATGTATCATATCCACTCGCATTCGCCTTATAATAACGAACCATTTGAGCAACACTAGTCTGACTTGTACCCATAATCTTTGTCAAACTTACTTGTGCATCTTTACTAATATATTCAAACACCCACTTTTGAGCAGCCGAGTTATTTGAAGTATACAATTGAATATTTGAACCATTCTGAATCTTACCACCATATACATCTAAAACGCGACTTGAATGCAATGCTGAAATAATCTTAAGATTTTGATTACTATCAAATGCAACGATCCACTTTTGATTATATCCATTCGACTGACTTTGTTGATTTACATTCGCACTATTTCCACTTGAAGTAGCCGTCAAATACATACCTGAATTGACATTTTTAAAAGATACATATCCTTTTGAATCATGTGAAACCAACCATTTCTGTGCATCCGTTTTATTCAAAGAATATAATTGAATATTTGCTCCAGAATAAGAACTTGCACTTTCTACATCTAACGTAAACTTCACATCACGATTTTTAATGTAGTAAACACCATCATCCATCATGTTCTTATTTTGTGCGGCCAATTGATCCAATTTTTCTAGTTCTGTCACAACTTTATTAAACTGCCACTGTTGAGCTATAGAATCATTATCTGAATATAACTGAATATTTGTTCCTGAACGAGTTGTACCACCACACAAATCAATTACATAATTTGGATCTAATGCTGAAATAATTGTATAACCAGAAGTATTCTTCTTAATAATCCATTTTTGTGCACGACTACCATTAGAAGAATACTGCCAAATATTTTGACTATTCTTTACTGTACCACTATACAAATCTAAAGCTTTGCCTGATTTAACATTCGTAATTGTGACATATCCATTTGAATCATTTTTAATTTTAAATGTTTGTGCCATAGATCCATTACGGGTATACAATTGAATATTCGCACCACTCGATGTTGAACCACCATATACATCAAAACCATAACTATTATTTTTTGCACTACAAATTTCATACTCACCATCCGCAATCGTATTTTTATTTTGTAATGCGAGAGTATCAAGACGTTCTTCTTTCGTCACATATTTTGTCAAATTCCATTTTTGACCAGAAGATCCTGTATAACAATATAATTGAATATTTCTACCACTTGTTGCTTGTCCACCACTCAAATCCAATACATAATTTGGATTTAATGCAGAAACAATCACATAACTATTACCATCTTTTTTAATAATCCATTTTTGTGCACGAGTACCATTTGAAGTATATTGCCAAATATTCTGTTCATTCTGTGCAGTACCGCCATATACATCTAATACTTTACCTGATTTTGCGTTTGTGATAGTTACATACCCTTTGGCATCATGACTCACTTTGAATAACTGAGCTATTGTATCATTGCCATTATATAATTGAACATTAGCTCCATTTGTTGTATGACCACCATAAATATCAAATACATATTTTGTGTTTATACTTGACTGAATCAAATAAGTTCCATCCGCAATTAGATTTTTATTTTGACTTGCCAAAGTATCCAATTCTAAATATTTTTGTTGCAAACCTAAAGCATTCACAATACCCTTCGCATCCGCTACACCTAATTGTTGCAGTTTTGCATCTGAACTTAAATACTTATTATATTCATCCGGATTATTTAAGAAACAATGCTCAATAATTAAACCCGAAATATTTTGTTCTTTCGCATAACGAATAATACCATAATAATCTCTATCACTACTATTTGGATTTGATGAAGTAGAACCATCCATATAGTTTCTAATTTTAATACCACGATCATATAGACCTAAGGCAACCAATTGACTCTGTATGGCTTTAGCCATAGCTTGTCCATTACTTGATAAACTCGCATTTCCACTTGTATTTGGAAAATATACTTCAGCACCATGAGCAGAAGTATTTGTTGCTGAATTTAAGTGAATACTAATGATATAAGAAGCCCCAGCCTTTTTAGCAGTCATAACACGATTAATAAGATCCTGTGATGCATTTTCACTTGGTCTTGTGTCCGTTGTTCTTGTCATTACAACATTCACATCATATTTCTCTAATTCTTCTTTACAATAATTGGCAATCTTTAATGTTAAAGCCGACTCTTTTTGACCAAAGGCATTCGCACCTGAATCACTACCACCATGTCCTGGGTCCAAACAAATTGTCATACCACCAGTTGCTGCTCTAGAAAATTCATCAATTGACATAATAGAAGCCTCACTTGCCATGCCATTTGCGATTTCTTCTTCTGCTTTATTTACATCCGTAACTTGAATCACACCCTCTTGATTCGTTGAGTCTTGAGTTAAATCCGGTAATGTTTCATCATAGCCAACATATTCTTGATCCACACCAAATTTAATATCCATCTCTAAATCACTAAAATTCAAATAATAAGCTTGCCCATTATAATCATAATGAAATGAAGTCACTTGATATTCACCCTTATTACTAAAGACATTCGAAAACTTCACTAAATTACCAACAGTTTCTGAACTCTCTAAATCCAAAGTTGTTCCATCCTCTTTTTGAATGGTAATCTTAAAATTTGAATATCCATCTGTATTATTTAATGAAAGAACAAAGTTTTCTGTTTCCTGAGACGATACGACTGGACTATCCACCAAGAAATATTCCATCATAGTTGAATCACCCATTTGTTCTTCTACGTCTGTATCTGTATTTTCTTCAACAACCTCATCTGATTCATCCTCAACATTTTCCTCTTCTGAAGTTGTTTCTTCAGTTGTATTTGTATCTTCTGTATTTGTTTCTTCAACTGTCTCTTCTTGTGTAATTTCATCTTCTGCAAATACAGTATATGTATTTGACAAAGTAGAAACAGACATAAATAAACTTAATACTAAAGCTAAAACTGGTTTCAATCTTTTATGCATTGTCTCCCCCTCTTTCCAATCCTCTTTATTTTAAAGGAATCCAAAAACAATTTCAATATAACTTAAAAATAACCAAGCGTATAAAACGCCTGGTTATAGACTATACTCTGGTTAATTTGAATTTTTGAGCATTTGTACCATTATCACGATATATATGAATATTTCCTTCATTCTGAATTCTACCGCCATAAATATCTAAAACGTAATCTTTATCTAAAGCAGATACAAAGGTTAAACTACCATCACTATTTTTTCTAGCAATCCATTTTTGAGCATACGTATCATTATATGCATATTGCCATACATTCGTAAAACTTTCAGCTTTACCACCATATACATCTAATGCTTTATTCGTATCTACATTAATAAACGTAATGTATCCCATCGCATCTTTTTTGATCTTCCACTTCTGTGAACTTACCTTATTTGCGTTTGCAAGTTGAACATTACCATTAGATGCGTTAAATACTACATTATTATCTGTGTAACACTCAATTACATATGTAGATTCCGTAATATCTGCATTATATTCCTTAGCCATCGCATTTAAGTGGTCACGTGGACTTTCATATTTTATAAAAGACCAAGTCTGAGCTTTCGTATTATTCGATTTATGAATCTGAATATTTGAAAAATTCTGAACTCTACCACCATAAAGATCCAATACATAATTTGAATCTAAAGCCGAAACAATTTTGTAACCAGATCCAACATTCACTACAATCCATTTTTGTGCATATGAATTATTTGAAGTATATTGTACTACATTTTGACCATTTACATTCTGTCCGCCATAAACATCAAGGACCTTATTTGAACCTACATTCATAAATGTTACATATCCTTTTGAATCATGAACAATTTTCCATCCTTGAGCTACAGTTCCATTATTCTTATAAATCGTAATATTTCCAAAATCACTCTTACTTCCACCATATACATCAAATACATAGCTTGTATTTAATGAAGAAGCTATAAAATAAGTCCCATCCGCAATCGCATCTTTATTTTGAGAAGCTAATTTATCCATCTCTTCACGCGAGTTTTTAACTTTTAATAGTTTCCAACTCTGCGCTACTGTACCATTAGAAGAATAAATTTGAATTGGAGAACCATTATTTGTTGAACCACCATACAAATCAAATACATATCTTCTATCCCAAGCTGAAGAAATAATCCAACTGCCATCACTATTACGAGTGAATATGAATTGAGCTCCTTTACTAGAAGCATTTACACCTTGGACTAGACGACTACTCTTCATTTGATTCCAATTTGTCGTTACACCCAAATATAAATTGGATTTAACATTTTTTATTGTATAATAACCATTTTGATTCTTTATAATTTCATATTGCTGGGCCATAGATCCATTCCAATCATAAATTTGTACAGACGCACCATATGAAATAGAACCACCCACAATATCTAAGACTTTATTATTATTTTTTGAACTAACAATTTCATAAGTTCCATTCGTCATTTCATCTTTTATAATATCAAAGGACAATGTTAATTTACCCGTAAACATGTTTACTCCAACAATTGTTACGGTTCCTTTTCCTATATCTACATTATTTGAATAGATAACTTTATAATCACGACCCTGAACCAATCCTGTATTTTTGATAGAAACATTGACTTCAGGCTCTACTTTATTTCCTGTATAATATACATTTCCTACATGCCCAGTACCTTTAGATACATCCAAATATAAGGTTGTATCCACATACTTACCTAATGAAAAGAATGGCCCACCATCAATTTTATCCAATCCAAAACTAGATGGATGATTAAATACTTCACTAATATGTACACGACCATTACGAGTGCTTGTATAAGGATCATAAACTGTAGTATATCCTTGTGCATCCAATCCAAACAATAAGATCTCATGAGAAATACCAGGCCAAGGACAGAATCTTCCACCCTCAACTGTAGCTGCAATCATATTTCCTTTCATCAATTCATTTTTAGCGGATTCCATATTAATATTATTCTTATAAACTAATCCAAATCGATTTGAAATAAGACTCCAAGTATCTCCTCCTGCACCAATCTCACGCACATTATAGATACCTGCATTATATAATAGATTCCCCATATCAATAGGTGTATAATTTGTTCCCTTAAGTGTATTTACAATCATAGCAGCTGTTGTTGGAACACAACCACTACTCGCAAACGTATAATTTCCATAGACTGACCAAGCCCAACGATCATCTCTTTGACAATAGTAAGAAACACCATTCCAGCTTGCCTTAGTAATCAACCCATTATTATCCGTATTATAAGTAACCTTATCAATTTGGAAAGTTCCCTGCAATCTTTTACCAAAATTATCATAGTACTTAGCACTATTTCCAACATTCACAAAACCAACCGATAAAGTACCATCATTTTTAAAATTGTACCAATTTCCATTGACCTGCTTTTCACCAAAACTTTGAACACCATTTTCAAAATAGTAGATTTTACCATCCAAATGCGCCATTCCACTAAATTCCATGCCATTCTCAAGATAATAATGATTCTTTCCATCCTCTTTCATTAAAGAATAAAGAACTGTACCTGTATTATCATCATGGTGCAACTGCATATTTGACTGTAAGACACCTGATTCATTAAAATAATAAGCATCCGTACCAATCGTTTTTAAACCCGTTACCTTATTGCCATTCTCATCAAAATAATATTTCTGCCCATCAATATCTTCAAAACTACTCGTGACATAAGAACCATCTTTGACAAACATAGTATAGTCCGTATTCCAACCATCTAATAACTTAGAACTTGTATCCATTGAATCCTTTTCATCATCTATTGAAACAGAAACATCCGGATTTACAACACTATCAATCACATCCACTAAGGTATCCGATTCTTGTGTATTTGTCGTTTCTTTAATTGGCTCAACACTATTTTCTTCAGCATGAACAATTGTATCCGCAAAATTATAGCTTACTACTGCTGCAAGAACGGCAAAACCAACCTTAACAATATCTCTTGAATTCATTCAAATCACCCTCCGCAAAAACCATTTTATAACTTTCATAAAAATATGACAATTATCTTTTGTTAATAAATCAAAAGATCACCTCAATTGAAGTGATCCCGTTAAACATATTTAATATTCAATTTACGAATAAAATGGTACATAAACATTTTGCAATGCAATTGATCAAAAAGAACATACAACAAAATACATACATTGACTTTAAAAGAATCTTCTTTATTGAATGAAAAATGATAATAATCATTTTGTTTCAAGAATTTAAAAGATTCCTTGTAAATTTTAGCATAAGAGTTCTTCTCTAATACGCTAGCCTGCATCAATAAATATTGAACAACCGTTTTTAAATAAAAATAATCAATATATTTCTTATCATACTTATCTAAATTCAATGTATTTTGAATCTTATTCAACAACATCAATATATCATTGTTTCCTTGAACCGATTTTTTACTTTGTGTTAATGAATTCGGATTAAAACAATAATTATACCCAGCATAGTCAATAACTTTCACTTTATTCGTTAAGCTATTGCACTTAACATTCATATACACATCTTCACCCAAGACAAATTTTTCATATTCAATATGATTATCCTTTAAAAAATTCAAACGATACAATTTACCCCATGTAGCTACATAACGAAACTCATCCCAAACAGATACTTTAGGTTTTGAAACATACATTAATGAATGATCTTCCAAATTTACTTTTTTATATCCAGAGATTAATACATCGTAATCCTGAATTTCTTGATGCAATCTTTCTAAATAATCCGAATCTATATAATCATCTGCATCAATAAATGTAATATATTTTCCTCTAGAAAGTTGTATTCCTTTATTTCTCGTTTTTCCAGCACCCTGATTATCAAAAGAATATACTTTAATACGTGAATCCTTATAGCTGTTTAACACCTCTAACGTATCATCCTTTGAACCATCATTGATCAACAACAATTCAAAATTATTATATGTTTGTTCTAAAACACTATTAACACAAATTCCAATATATTTTTCAGCATTATAGACAGGTACTACAATTGAAATCAAATCCATCTTTATACCTCCTTAAATTCTTGTTTTCGCATAATATAAATATAGATTAATAAATACAACAAGAATTGAATAAACATACATAATAAATAAGCAAACGATGCACCAATTAAACTAAATTTGATAATAAACAATTTAGAAACAAACAACGCAAATAAAGATGTCAAAGAATAAACGATAAACTGTACAAAAGTATGGCGAATCGTAGTAAGTGCAGCCGATACTAATGTACTTAATGAATAGAAAATGGCACCTACAATAATCAAAATCAAACACAATTTATAATCTGAAATATCCACGCCATATAAAATATTTAATACAGGTATACCAAGTAGATATGCTCCAATAACACATGCAAATCCAAACGCAAGAACTAATAAAGACGATTTAAAAATCAAAATATTAAATTCTTTTTTCTGACCCAACGCATATAGATTCGCAATCGTATTTAGAATAGGTTGCAACAAGTATTGACATGCCAAACTGATAATTGTAGCAGGCATTAACACAATACCAAAAATAGCTTGAAGTGATTCTACGACAACACCATCCAACGCATATTTTTGTGCATTCACAAGATATACACCTAGAAATAAGATTGAAAAAGAGAAAAAGCCTTCTTTATAGAGTTTAACAATATTTGAGACACGAATCTCTTCCGTTGAATTTATATGTTGTTTTGTTTTGGGAATGTCATACACAAATAAAATAGCTAGCCAAATCAAATCCAATCCAATACAAGACAATAATAAATTCTTTGTAATTAAATCTAAAACAATAAAAACTACAATAGAAGCAATGGATTTAAAAAACAAGGACTTACCAACAAGTTCTAAATTATCATTCTTTTGAAGCACACCATAAAATACATCTGAAAAGACTTCACAACATTTCATAAAACATAACGCAAATGTAACACTCATTTTATATGCATCATACTTCATAATTAGACAATATATAAGAACAGTGACCATCATTAGAATGCAACTTGATATTCTATGTACAATATATTCTTTATTTGAAAAGTCTTGCTTAACATCCGTAACTTGAAAAACCCTGCCTTCATAATTACCAATAAAACAAAACAAACAAGCCAATGAAAAGGCTAGTGTAAAAACACCTGAATCCTTTAGACCATTGATTCGAGTAACAATAATCATAAAAAATAAGGAGTTAAATGCATTTGCGGTTGTACCAATCATATTCCATATGACATTTTTCTTTGTGTTATTTCCCATATAAACTCCTTCTCTACATATTTTTCTCTATTAACATATATGTAATGTATCCTACAACCATACTCAAAGGAATAGAAATCAGAATATTTAATCCGACAGCCATAGATCCACCAAATACACTAATGACCATTTGTTGAATTGGCCAACCACATAAATATATATCATAAGATAAATTACCTAGTGATGCGAATCGAACATTGCATTGAGGTAAACAGAATGAAATATATAAAGTTAAATAAGGAATGAATAGGAAAGATCCAATCTGACCATATCCTAAACCAATCAACAAAATAAATAGAATGATAGAAAGCACAAAATATACATTTTTCATTGTTATTTCATCTCTATAAATCCAATAAAAAGAACCCCAGAAAAACAAGAAACATGGCTGAATATAGCCTTTGATACTCATGAAGATAGACAAAGGAATAAAATTGATACCAATAAAAACAAGTATTACCAATAAAGCGATATATTTGTAACTCTTTTTGTTCACCAAATTTAATTTGTAGGCAACTAATAAAACAATATAACATAAAAATTCTATTGGTAACGTCCATAAAGGACCATTTATAACTCCAGGATAAATATTATTTGTGAATACACCTGGTAAATTATGAACAGGTATCAAAATAAAATTTAAACAATATTTAAAGAAATCCGCTGATACAAAAAAATCAATTAGACTATAAGACGAAAAAAGTAAAGCACAAACCACAATACAGACTACAATTGTAAACCATAATGGTGGGAAAATTCTTATAAATCTGTTGTGCAGATACTTTTTTGAATTCTTGTTTTTTAATAAACTCTTGGTCACAAAAAAGCCGCTACTCATAAAGAATATCGCAACGGCTAAACTTCCGAACGCAATAGAATTTCTAGATAAGTCTGATAATATATCATTATATTCTGCACCTTTACATAATGGATACGCATGCGACACGATGACAAACAATGCGGCAATAAACTTAACTAAGTTTAAATTATTACTTCTTGTAGACTCAAAATTTTTAAGCGTAACACTATTTTGTGTCATTATGCTTCTCCATAATCAAATTAATTTTTGTATTATCACCCCAAATAGCAGGTGAATCATAAGGACGTTCAGGGAATTTTCCATAGTCTGGACGAATGCTATAATGATTCTTCTCAATAAATTCATTCACTTTATCCGCTAATGAAACTGGTTTTCCAGAACAACAATTGATAATTCCAGTAATTTCAGATTGTGTAGAAGCTGTCGCAATTTGTTTTGCGAGTTCATCTACATTAATAAAATCATATTTATTTTTACCAGAAACAAACGGGAATGAAGCCTTACCCTCATGCTCCATCTGTGTAATCTTAGAGAAAATAGAATTGTTATTGGAATCATCCCCTAAAATATAATAGGCACGCAACCACATTAAAGACGTATTTGTTTTTTCAGCTAATAATAAAGAAGCTTCTCTTAATGCATTTTTTGCAATTCCATACATTGACAATGGATTTGTAGGTGTATTTTCATCCACACAACCTTCATAATATCCAATCTCATGCATTGTTCCCATTACGGATAAATATTTAACACCACCATCAATCATATTCTTAATGAATGCATAGTGCTTAGACAACATAGACATATGAGCATCTGAAGCATGGTTAAAACCATCTTTCCAAGCCATATGAATACATGCATCCGGTCTACCTAGCTTGTTATAAATATCATCCGAAAAAATATCTAATGATAAAAAAGTTGCATCCGTATTGATTCCTTTATTTATCATATCTACCGCAATAACTTCATGATGCATTTTGATTAACGCATCTACTACATGTCTCCCGATATATCCAGAAGCCCCTGTAACAACTACCTTCATTTTATCATCTCCTACAATTTATTACTTTTTTCACTCAACGCATACACAGAATTTATTCCATTCGCAATAAATTTTGGCCAATATAAACTCATGATTTCCAAATCCTCTTTTTTTCGGATATTTTCACCCAAGTTTTTTGAAGTAGCTGACTCCGCATAAATTCTATGTCCCAATAATGGTTTATCAATATAAATAAACTCACCATTTAATTCAGCTAAATCACACCATGTCTTATAATCACAACTATTGATATAGTTTGTATCAAAAATAGATTTACCTGCAACCACCTTATTATAGGTAGCAGCTGGACAACAAATTGGACAACCAATTGATAAAATTCTTCTACGAATAAATTTAGAAGTTTGATTTTTATCCTTCTTTAAAGGCGCAAGCATCATTCTCTTCACTTTTAAAATTTTATTGGTATAAACCTTTTTATCGTTACGAATCTCATAATAGTCCGTAAACGCTAGAATAAAATCATGTTTATTTCCAATATACTTTAATGTTTTTTCTAAAAAATCCGGTTCATAATAATCATCTTGATGCGCAATTGTAACTAATGGAGTTGGCGCATGATCATAAGCCCAGTTCCAGTCAGCTCCTGCATTTTTAGGACTTGGATTCACAAACAATTCTAAACCATATTTTTCACATAACCCCTTAATGTGATCATTCGGTGTTGATGTTGAAATAAATACTTTACTTTTGATTGTTTGATTCAATAAAGATTGAATAGTCATTTCTAAATGAGGATTTTCTTTATATGCACAAATCACAAAACTATGATCGTTTCTATTAAACATTTAATTACCTCCAAATAATTATTTTTTGATTTCACTTTTTAATAATGAAATTTCTTGTACTAATAATGTAATTTTTCGTTTCTGAGCAGAAACAATAACAGTTAAAGACATAGTTATAAAGAACAAGATAACCAATAACACACCAATAACCATGTTGGAAACCGTTTGGAAGCCAACTAAATTCGCAATCTTAATCAATGCATTTGGAAAAATTGCTAAAAACAATAAGATTAAAACGCCAAGACCCCATAACAAAGAATACTTTACCGGAATTCTCCCTTTATGTAGTATACGAATTACAACCACAGCTAATATTAAGGCAATAATAAGAACACCCAGTCTTAAATTTAAAGGCATTATTTTGACCTCCTTGTTCCAATTATCATAATAGATAATAAAACATTAATCATATAATACACATTCTTCCAACTACGGATGGAAGACACACCACCATTACGCTCCTTCATTTCAACAGGAACTTCCTGAATTGTTGATCCCTGCTTTAAAATTTGCGTAGTTGAAATTGGTTCTGGATATTCTAATGGATAATCCATCGCAAATTGTGCAATCAAACCTCGATCTACTGCTCTAAAACCTGATGTAACATCATATAATTTTTCACCTGTAAAAAATTTAATGAAAGATGAAATGATCTTGATACCCATCTGACGAGCCTTTGTAGACTTAAATTCACTTGTCGAACCCTCGACAAAACGAGAACCAATTGTCATATTCGCTTTACCATCGAAAATAGGTTTACAAATATCCTCGACAAAGTTTACATCATGCTGACCATCCCCATCAAATTGGATGGCAATATCATAATCGTGTTCCAACGCATATTTATAACCCGTTTGAACAGCTCCACCAATACCTAAATTATGAACCAATTTAACATGCGGCTTATTATTTGACGTTAGTATTTCCTCTGTTCTATCTCTAGAACCATCATTTATGACAATATAATCTAATTTATTTGAAGAATGATTCTTATTATATTCATCAATTGTATCGATTGTTGATAAAATAGAATCTTGTTCATTATATGCCGGAATAATTAACAATACTTTATTCATTATTCTCCCCTTTTCCTTTTTTACCACTTTAAAACATAACATAAGAATTCATTATCCTCAAGTAAATGTTTGATAATGCATAACATTTATACATTCATTTCCTTTAAATAACGAGCAAGTGCATCCTGCCAAGTAGGTAAAGGTTTAAATCCATTTTCTACTAGTTTTGATTTATCCAAACGAGAATTAAAAGGACGAGCTGCCTTAGATAAACCATACTCTTTTGTTGTTACTGGAACTACAGTGTTCGTATAACCAGCTTGTTTAAAGATTTCACACGCAAAATCATACCAACTAATATAGCCACCCTCATTTGTCGCATGATAATAACCATATTTATCCGTTTCAATCATATCCACTAATAAACGAGCTAAATCAAAAGTGTAAGTAGGTGTACCAATTTGATCATTTACCACTTTTAACGTATCAAATTTCTTTCCAACATTTAACATCGTCTTAATGAAATTATTTCCATTCTTACCAAATACCCACGCAATACGAACTATAAAATACTTAGATAAAGTATTAGAAACAGCTAGTTCTCCACCTAGTTTTGTCTGTCCATACACATTCAATGGTTTATAATCCTTACAATCCGGTTGCCATGGCTCTGTTCCCTGACCATCAAAAACATAATCCGTAGAAATATAGACCATCTTTGCATCAATTTCTTTACAAGCATCCGCAATATTTTGTGTACCATCCACATTAATAGCTTTTACTTTGGCCTGTTTATCTTCATCTTCCGCTAAATCCACTGCCGTCCATGCCGCACAATGCACAACAACATCTGGCTTTACAGACTTAATTGTATTCATTACAGCCTCTGAATTCGTGATATCTAAAGATACATATTCAGCCGTTGTTACATATGTACCATCCTGAATGCCACTATAACTTTCAGCTAAGTCTGTACCTACACCAGTATATCCTCTAGAAGCCAATTCATTCATGACATCATGACCTAATTGACCTGCAACACCTGTCACAAAAACCTTCATCGAATATCTTCCTTTCATTTAACAAGAAAAGCTAAAGATTATTCCTTAGCTCTTCCTTTTTCTACATACATCTTTTCAAAATAATTCTGGTATTCACCACTAATGATGTTTTCCCACCATTCCTTGTTGTCTAAATACCATTGGATTGTCATTGGAATACCTGTATCAAATGTATATTTTGGTTTCCATCCAAGTTCTGTTTCCAACTTAGTTGGATCAATCGCATAACGCATATCATGACCTTTACGATCTGTTACATACGTAATCAAGCTTTCTGGTTTGTTTAATGCATGAAGTACAGTCTTTACAACTTCTAAGTTCGTTCTTTCATTGTGACCACCTACATTATAAACTTCTCCAACACGTCCCTTACGAACAATTAAATCAATTGCGACACAGTGATCATATACATGTAACCAGTCACGAACATTTTCTCCAGTTCCATATACTGGAATTGTTTCATCATTTAATGCACGAGAAATAATTAATGGAATTAATTTTTCTGGGAAATGATAAGGACCATAGTTATTTGAACAACGACTAATCGTTACTGGTAAACCATATGTTCTGTGATATGCCAACACAAATAAGTCAGCACTTGCCTTCGCACTTGAATAAGGACTTGAAGTATGTAAAGGAGTGTTTTCAGTAAAGAACAAGTCAGGACGATCTAAAGGTAGATCTCCATATACTTCGTCAGTTGATACTTGGTGATATCTTTGAATACCATATTTAACACAAGCATCTAATAAAGTAGTCGTTCCCATTACATTTGTCTTAACGAAGATTTCAGGATCTTCAATACTACGGTCTACATGACTTTCAGCCGCAAAGTTAACAACTACATCAAATTTTTCTTTTTCAAACAAATCCATGATAAATTCACGATTCGCAATATCACCCTTAATAAACTTGTAGTTAGGCTTATCCTCTACAGGCTTACAAGTTTCTAAGTTACCTGCATACGTTAATTTATCTAAGTTTACAATCATATCCTCAGGATATTTATTGACCATATAATGTACAAAGTTTCCACCAATGAAACCAGCACCACCCGTTACTAAAATTTTCATATTGTTCTATTCTCCTTCATATACAAATTGATTATTTGACTCTTCTAAAGTTGGACCCACCTGATCCTTTTCACTTAACACAGGCTCAATACCATTTAATAATGAACCCCAATCTACATGACAAGTCGGATCATCATAACGCATTCCACCCTCAGACTCTTTATTATAGACATTATCGACTTTATATCTAAATTCAACATCATCCGTTAAAGTTAAGAATCCATGCGCAAATCCTTGTGGAATAAAGAATTGTCTATGATTCTCTGCACTAAGTTCCACACTTACCCATTGACCATACGTAGGACTATTTTTACGAATATCTACCGCAACATCAATAACATTTCCCTTTGTACAAGAAACCAATTTACTTTGTGCATAAGGCGGATTTTGCCAGTGCAATCCACGAAGCGTACCCTTCTGTGCACTAAAAGACATATTGTCCTGTACAAAATCAACCGTAATACCCATCTTTTCATATTTAGGCTTTGAATAAGTCTCTGTAAAATACCCTCTATGATCCCCAAATACATCTGTATCAATAATTAATACTCCAGGAATCTTTGTTTCAGTTACCTTCATTTCATTACCTCCATTACTTAATATATTTACGATCCATGATCTTCTTTAAATAAGCACCATACTGATTCTTCTTATAAATTTCGTAAGTAGCTGCCAATTCATCATCACCAATCCAACCATTGTCATACGCAATCTCTTCAAGACACGCAATCTTACGATGTTGGTGCTCCTCAATTGTCTTCACAAAGTTAGTGGCATCCACTAAAGATTCATGTGTACCCGTATCTAACCAAGTAAATCCATCACCAAGTAATGTGACATTCAATTCACCATTCTCTAAATAAATACGGTTTAAATCCGTAATCTCAAGTTCACCACGAGCACTTGGCTTTAAGTTTTTCGCATACTCTACTACTTTATTATCATAGAAATATAATCCTGTTACCGCATAATTTGACTTAGGACAACTAGGCTTCTCCTCTAAACTAATAGCCTTACCCTCAGAATCAAATTCTACAACACCAAATCTTTCAGGATCCTCTACATAATAACCAAATACTGTAGCTCCCACTTCATTTTCAGCAGCCGCACGAAGACGCTTCGTTAAACCATGACCATGGAAAATATTATCACCCAAGATCATTGCACAACTATCATCCCCAATAAATTCTTCACCCAAGATAAATGCTTGTGCTAAACCATCAGGACTAGGCTGAACCTTATAAGAAAGCTCAATCCCAAATTGATGCCCATCCCCTAACAATTCTTGAAAACGAGGTGTATCATCCGGAGTTGAAATAATCAAGATCTCACGAATCCCCGCCTGCATTAAAATAGACATAGGATAATAAATCATTGGCTTGTCATAAATAGGAAGCAATTGCTTACTTGTAACCTTAGTCAAAGGATACAAACGAGTACCACTACCACCAGCTAAAATAATACCTTTCATAATAGTTCCTCCATTTAAATCAATTATATCATAACAAAAGAATAAACCCTAACGTAACGTTAGGGTCAAGTACAATATACACGAATTATAGATTCTTTAATTAAATTCCAATCTCTAGACTTCGCAGTTTCTACACCATTTGTATATAAAACTTCTCGTAGTTCTTCATCCGAAACAATTCTTTCAATACAATTAACCGCTTGATCTATATCTCCATTTGGATAAATCAAACAATTCTTTCCATCCTCTAAATACTCTTTATTACCATCATTTAATAAAGCCACTACATAACCACCAGTAGCCATCATCTCAATCGGTGGATAGCTAAAGCTTTCTAATAAAGAAGTCTTTAATAAGATGTCACAATCCGCATATACCTTTTGTACTTCTTCATAAGGCACTCTATGCAAGAATTTATCAACACGATACCAATCCTTGGGTTTCGCATTATAAGACATATACCAAATTTCATATTTAGAAGAATCTAGCTTATTCGTTACCAAGAAAGCCTCATCCACATTTTTATGAGCACTCGAAGAATCACCCTCAATCAAAATACGAATCTTATCCTTCAATTCTCTTTTATGCGGTCTATATTGTTCAATATCAATACCATTTAAGATCCACGCTGCATCCTGATTAAATTCAGACTTCAACCATTCCTTACACCACTTTGAAATTGTGACATAATCAAATGGATACGAATAAGTCACACTAGCTTCTACTTTACGAGGATCTTTAAAATCATAAAAGTCGATCTCATAATTTTGAACTAAATACTTTTTATTTTCAATACAACGAACATCATCCAACATCTTTACCGTAGGCCACATTGTCGCTACACCACAATCAATTTTCGCATCCAACTTTTCATTTTTAAATGGCAAGACTGGAAATGAATGATTCATAAATGTAAATTCTGTACAAGTATCATAGAAAGATAATAAAATCACTTGATAACCTGCATCCTGTAAATAAGCTGCATGACGCAAAGCCACCATAACTCCACCAGAAATTTCAAGTTTCGCAAAGCCCATACAAAT
The DNA here is from genome assembly GCF_934754935.1 of uncultured Holdemanella sp. GTDB lineage: Bacteria > Bacillota_I > Bacilli_A > Erysipelotrichales > Erysipelotrichaceae > Holdemanella. The sequence goes on from NZ_CAKVJB010000012.1 coordinate 20,364, forward strand.
GATTCGCTTACGATTCTCTTGTAGAATAGAAACCATATTTGAACCTGTATATAAAGTAACACAATGCTTCAAACAATATGTATAGGCATTATTTGCCAAAGTGTTTCTTATCATTTCATTCTCAATCAAATTGGACAATTCGATCTTCCACTCATCAATATTGGAACAAAGAATACCCGTTTTATGATCTTCTATCATCTCTTTAAAAGCACCAAAGTTACTCGCAATCGTACAAGTCTTAACAAGACTTGCCTCTACCCATTTATTTTCGGATTTAGCTTCATTGAAAATATTTGAAGTTAAAGGCGCTAAATTAATATCCATCTTAGAAATCAATTCAGGAAGTTTTTTATAATCCATAAAAGGATGGACTTCAATCTTAGAATCATACATCTTTAAATCTTGAGGCAAATCGATTTCTCCAACAAGATGCAAACGCACATAATCATATGCATTCAACACATCAATCAAGGCTGGCTTAATCATTTCAAAATCTTCATTGTGCGTAATACTACCACTAAAGTAACCCATATCCACAGTATCTTTTGATGTTTTTTTAATTTCTTGTGATAAAGTTACCATTTCAATAGAAGCCGTATTTCGATTGATCCATACATTTGGATTGTATTTTTCAAGCTCCTTCTTCAAGGCTAAAGTCGTAGTGATACATCCATCGCAAAGCTTTAATAACTTTTGATTCTTCATCACATCCAAATCATAACGAGCCTTTTGAGAAGAATCCATATTCTTAACATACTCAATCTGATCCGTATATTTCGTATCGATTACTAAATCATCCACATCATAAAGCACAGGTTTATTCCATGATTTAGCCAATTGAATAAGCGCATCCAATTTTTCTGTATAAGGTGCTCTAAAAATAATGAAACAAGAATACATACGCACTTGTTTTAAATCCACATTCTCATAGAATACTTCATCACAAGTATAACCATTTACTTGTAGCTGCTCCATTTGATGTGTAACACGATAACGAGGTGGATGCGGCAACAAATCTTTAGGACAGCCATTAATAAACAAGACATCCTTAAACGCATCACTCTTAGGTCTTGATTCTCTTTTTTTATGAATATAATGTGAGGCATGTTTAGCTAAGCCTGAAACACCTTCGCGTTTTAATACCTCCATTGATTTATTCACTAACTTCAAAATAACACCTCCATCAACGTTTAGCGCGTCTTTTTATAATTCCTAACAATTGTTTTACAGATAAATCATCCACGTTTTTTCTTCTTAATTCTGAAACTTTATTTTCATAATCCAACAATTTTACTTGTTCAATATATTTAATATCTGCTTCAATTGTTACTTCACAAACTTCTTTAGATTCCTTTAAATCAATCCATATAGTTGGATCTAAAGAATAAATATCATACCAATCCTCATCTATTTCATAGTGACGAAGAACTACGTAATCATTTATTTTCTTTCCATCAATTGTGATAAATAGATTTTTTAAACTAATATATTTACCTTCCGTTGGATCAAAGCGAAGTTGACTCACTTTTTTATGATCTAAATCAAATGAGACTTTAAAATGATTGTTCATCATTGTGATTGTTTTACCGATTTTATTAGACTCAGAAAAACCTTCATTATTCGTATAATATAAAGACGAAGTCAAGTATTCATTATCATCAACTACATGGAATACATCTAATTTTCCACTTATTGCACATACATCTCGTTTAGTGAAACCATATAACTCCATCAATTCATCTTTTGTTTCTTCATTACGAACCAATTCCATCAATTTATTCATCGCATAAAAATGGAATCCTTTTATATTTGTTCTATTTAACATGATCTGTGCTAATGCATAATCCACATTCATTTTTCCATCAACAACATATTCATTCGCCTCAGGAAAAACCTGTAAAAATTCAGATTGATCTTGAATTTTGCCATATAATTTTGCGATTTGATAAAACTCATTATGTACACGAATACGATTTGTAGGCGTTTGACCACTCGTATTACTTTCATCCGCATGAATTCTAAATTTAGTTAATTTATCTGGATGCACATAAATCTCGTGTTTCAAACATAATTTGACCCATCTATAGAAATCAGGTAATGCTCCAAGTCCTGCCGCAAATAAATCATCGTTCATCTGTACATCCATGCGAATCAAAGAACTTGGATGGCACAATCGATTCCCTTTATAAAAGAAATGGTTCAACCATTCAAAACGGTTCATATTCTCATTTAAAAATACTTTCGAATATGGATGATTCTCTTGATCAAAATCATTTCCCTCATCATCAATGACTTGCACATTAGTAAAACAAGCTCCAGTTTCTGGATGATTCTCCAAATATTCAACTTGTTTTTCTAATTTGTCTAATTCCCAAACATCATCACAATGTGCCATTGCAAAATATTTGCCTTTAAAAGAGGAATACAAAGCTCTTGTAGTACATCCACCCTCATTTTTTTCATGGCGAATCGCAATAATTCGATCATCTTTATATTCCTGAATGATATCCCAACTATGATCTGTAGAACAATCATCAATAATATATAATTCAAAGTCTTTAAATGTTTGATTTAATATACTATCTATACTATTTCGAATATAGTTTCCATGATTATAAGACGTTAATAAAACCGTTACTTTTGGCATAATTATTTTTCCTTTCACTTTTTAAAAGTCTAAATCTTCCAATACTTCAAAAGTATCGGCATTTTGAATTGTCCAATCCTTTCCAAATCCTTTGGAAATTACTTCTTGATATATATAATAGGCAACAGACACATCTACAAAAGATAAACCAATCGAATTAAAATAATTAAATTCTAAATCCGACTCTCGACCTGGTAATTTACCTGAAATGATATCTGCCAAATTTGCGTATATATCTTCGTCCATCAAAATCTCTTCTTCATACATACGAGCAATTGTTGGAGAACCCCTATGTTTAAGGGATGCCCAATCATCACAAACAATTTTATCTGCCCTTAGTGGAACAGAATATTCATCTTCCCATCCACCTACATGACAATAGAAAGCTCCTTTTTTGATGGATTTTGCCTTTAACAATGGCTCTTGACAACTGACAGCAGTCACAATAATATCTGCATTTTTTGCGGCTAGATCATAATCTGAATTACACGCAATAAAAGTAACATCCTCAAATTTCTTTTTCATGACTTGAATAAATGCTTCTTCACTTTTACTTGTTCTAGATGCCACATAACATGTTTTGATTTCAGGAAATAATGTTTTAATCAATAAAAAATGTGTCTTTGCCTGTTCACCCGTACCAATCGTTCCGTATACAGTACTATCTTTTCGAGCTAAATATTTAGCTCCAATTGCACCTAAACAAGCTGTTCTTAATGCAGTAATCAATGTCCCATCTACAATCGCAAAGGGAAATCCCGTTTTGATTTCAGATAATAAGATTACTCCACTCACGTTTTGTCTATCAAACAAAACAGGATTATTAGGAAATACAGAAACCCATTTTACTCCACAAATTCCCTCTTTTAGAAGTGTAGAAGGCATGCAGTTGATGCGCGTTTGTAGTTTAGTATCAAAAATTTGCGAAATCTTATCTGGCAATAAAATTTCATTCTTACTATACGCAATCAAGGAGTTTTCGATTATTTCAATAATTTTCTTTAGATCAAAAGATTTCGTTTTTTTAATATCCTCTAAAGAAATCAATTTTACACTTATATTATTATTCATACATATTACCCATCAATACGATTTACATCAAAATACTCATAAATCATATTTTCACCTTTTTCATTTAATACCTTAATATTATTTTGTACTTCCTGTAGAGTTTTCTTTAAATCATCTAAATCATTAGCCAAAACATCCATTTCAGCCAAACGTTGATTCACATTATATGTCCATTCTAATGTATCTTTTACTTCACAACGAGGTATTGCGGATACAATTTCATCACAATAACAATCAATACCTTCTAACGTTTCAATTGTTCCTTTACTGACTGTAGGAAATAAAACCGCTGCCTTTTTCCCCTCAAGAGAATAACACGTTTCAGGTATTTCTATTGAAATCTTATTTTGCGTTGCGATATCAATCATCGCATCCATCAAATCGACACCATATACTTTTTGAATAATTCTTTCATAATCAACACCTGGAAATCTTAATCCTGGATCAAAGAAATAAAAATCATCTTGATATACAAATCCCTGCATAAAAATAGGACCATTTTTATAACCCATATTTTTAAACATATTTATAACTTTATTATGTGCTTTTTCCAAATATAAATTTGTATATTTCGAAGGTGAAACAGCACATGCGACAACTTTTTCAAGATGCTTTTCTTCTGAACCACAATAACTATCGGTTGTACGAATCAAGTATGGCTTTCCATCCACAAAGAAATATGTGACTTGAAATTCTTGTGCACCCTTCATGAACTTTTCAATTATGATATCCCCATTTGATGACTCCGATTTTGCATACATACATGCAGTTTGAAGTTCCTTTTCATCATAACAAACACTTTGTCCTCGAGAACCCCTACTATCTACAGGTTTGACAAAAACAGGATATTCAATATCTGAATCATTTTCTTTATATTCTTTGATTGTATTTACACCATTATCATTGCACATTTTTTTAAAAGCATGTTTATCTGTCATTAAATAAAACTGCTCTTGCGTCCCATAACAAGGAAGATTTAATCTTGCACATATTTTCTGATACGGCCTTTGACAAGGATCAATATATCCACAAATTACACCTTGAACATTTTCATCTTTGCACATGTTTACGATGCCATCAATATCATTGATATCATACATATAACTTTTATCTGCCATTCGTTTTGCGAGTGAATCCGACAAATAATCTGTCACAATTGTATAATATCCTTTTCGCTTTGCGGCTTCTATAAGTTTTATTTGTTGAGCCGTTCCCCCAAGAATCAATATTTTATCCATAATTAACCTCTACACTTCAAAACAATGTCACAAATTCGATCGACATCTTCCAATGATAAATCAGCATATAAAGGTAAAGTTAAAACACGATTACTAATATGTCTTGCGACAGGTGTCTTGTCTAAATCATACTTTCCATGGAAACATTCAAAACTATTCGTTAATGGATAGAAATATTTTCTTGCTCCAATTCCATGCTCAGCTAATTTTTCAAATACTTCATTACGTGTTGCACCAAAGACTTTATCATCAAACACAACTGGAAAATAAGCATAATTTGGTTTGACATCCTTTTGAATCGGATTTAATTGTAGTCCTTCTACACCTTCTAAATGACTACGATATCTATCAACTACAACTCTTCTTTTCTCAATTTCTTCATCTACATGACGCAAATTACAAATACCCATAGCAGCACAAAATTCATTCATTTTCGCATTGGCTCCTACTGCATCCACAACTTCAGTTCCACGAATTCCAAAATTCTTTAATCGATATAAATCTAAACCAAAGTCTTTTAATTCATTTCCAAAACAAACGGCTCCACCTTCTATCGAATTAAATACTTTTGTGGCATGAAAACTAAAACATGAAACATCCCCATAAGAACCAATACCTTTACCCTTATAAGTTTCACCAAAAGTATGGGCAGCATCATAGATTACTTTTAAGCCATATTTTTTTGCGATTCGATCAATTTCATCAATGTTACAAACATTCCCATATACATGAACAGGCATAATGGCACAAGTCTTATCTGTAATCAAAGACTCTAATTTTGTCGTATCCATTGTATATGTAACAGGGTCAATATCACAGAACACAGGTTCTAATCCATTACGAACAATCGCATGCGTCGTAGATGCGAAAGTAAATGGAGTCGTAATGACTTCACCAGATAAATTTAAAGCTTGTAAAGACAATTCTAAAGCCATATGTCCATTTGTCATTAAATCTATATTTTCAACACCCAAATATTGAATCAATTCCTCTTGGAATTTTTTATGTTTAGGGCCCATATTAGTTAGCCAATGTGTATCCCACATATCCTTAATTTCTTCAACATACTCATCTAAAGATGGCATAGAAGATTGTGTGACTAATATTTTTTTCATAACGATACACCTCAAATCAAAATATCTACTTTAAATTATACCAAAATCATAAGAAAAAAGCTTTACTTACGTAAAGCTAAAATCACACAAAATACATCAATATATCATTTGCCACTAAAATATTAATAATTAAGACTGAAACTGTAAATAATATATTACTGTCGAATTTCTTTAACAATCCATTAGAAATTGCCAATAAGAATAACACAGAACAAGGAATAAAGTATCTACCCTGAACTCCCTCTGACGTCATCCAGCCAACTGGTGTAAAATATAAGTACAATCCCATAACAACTAGAACTGAAATAACGATTCCAATAATAGCAAACCAAATTCTATTTTTGATATTCAACTTTGTGTTTTCTACAAAGGCGGAAAAGAATAAAATTATGTAATAGAAAACAAATGAGAACTTATTAATAAAAATCTGTAACCAACCCAAACGATTGATAAAATTATCAAAGTAATAAAGAATTTTTGCTTCAAAAGTACATTTTAAGACTCGTAATACATTTAATTTACTCGATAATAAAAATTCAAGTTGACGAGTTCCATCCACATTTGCAGCTTCATAATATTCTTTTTGAGAAGCGATAACTTCTGTATTCGAATTTAATTTTAGTGAAATATAAACATATACCAATCCGATGCATGCGCATCCCGCTAATAAGAACCAATTTGTTTTTGGCATCTTTAATAATTTAGGTATGATTGCAAAATAAATACCAAAAATTGGTATGTATACATATTTTGTAACAGCAATAATGAAAATCATAGTCATTACAATAATTACATCTTTCTTAGTGATTACTTCTTTCTCAAATAAATATAAGCCATAAGCTACTGACAAAACAGAAATACTTGTAACTAAAACATCTGCAGAATAAGAACCAGCTAAATGAATAAACATTGGATTAAACCCTAACACAAAGAAAATCTTCTTTCCTTTTGGAGTGATTTTAATCGCATAAGAAATCAAAGTAATATATAAAATTAAATTTGCCATTCTTCCTAAATAATAAGATAGATATAAAGAAAAATGGAACAATCTTCCTAAAGCAAGTACAATTGCCGGAATTATATAACATGTAAAATTATATGCACAGGCCTCATGATACATTTTATATGTAGGATTCGAATTGATATGAATATAAGAAAAAATTTTCTTATAATTACTAAATTTCATGATTTCATAATCCGAGTCAATCATTCCATGAATTCCTGTATTTAAATGAAACCATGAAACTTGATATGCTCTTTGAAAATGTGCTTGTTCATCTGGAATAAAGTCAGGCAACATACACATCATAAATATCAAGCCAACTGGAATCATAATTATAATAAATAATTTACTCAAATCATTTTTACAATTGTTTGCCTTCTTGTATATTAAAAGAATCAATATAGATAAACTAATAATCCATAAAACATATAAAATCACATTGAAATTATGCCAATAATGATAAAGTATAAAACATTGAAATAATAGAACTAAAGATACAACAGACAATATAAATTCTATAATATATCCAAATATATCTTTTTTTATTCGATTCATAAAGTTAAATATTTTAGTTTTATTGACCGCAAATGCTATTGCACAAGCAATTAGGCAACCTAGAATAAAAACCAAATATTCCAAATTTACCACCTCCTACAACATAGTTCTTAAAAAGAACAATTCAAATAACATACATGTATTTAAAAACATATTTAAATTTATAAGGCTTATCTTTTCATTTTGATCAAAAGATCCTTTTTCCGAAAGACTATACATAAATAAAACAAGTACAGGAGCAAAATATCTTCCTTGGATTCCCCAAATGTATCCCCACTCAAGAGGTGTTTGATTTTGGAAAACATATAATAATCCATATGTAGTTATTAAACAAACGCACCATATACAAATTCTTTGAAACAATGTTTTTAACTCTGATTTTCTTCCTGCGAAAATTAAATATACAAAGAACGCAAAATAAAACATATTCATGAATTGAGATGCTTGTAGTTCATCTGTTCCAAAACCACCTGTGAATAAAGTTCTAAAATAATACACGCCCCATTTATCAAGAGATAAATCAACTGTTTTTAATAATTGCATAGGATTTAATGCAAAATATAATGGAGAACTTGTATTAAATTTTCGACCAAGCACAAGGCATGTCATAAAATAAATCAAAATTACTATCGGTATAACTTTTAGTATTAAATTTAAAATTCTATCTTTATCAAATACATATTTTGTTTTTAGCCAATTTATTAACATTAACATTAAAGGTAATAAGGCTACCGCAATGTAAGCACATTGCTTGCACAACAATAAAAGTAGACAAAGAACAACATATAAAACTGTTTTCTTTTTACTAATCACATTCCCTTCAAATAATTCAAAGATAATAGCCGTGACACAAAGTGACAAACCCAAAGTCATGGAATCATATGCTATAGCGCCAGCTTGCTGCAGTGTCATTGGAAGTGATGCAACAAAATACAATAAAAGATGGTTTTTATTAGTAAGTTTAAATGCTAATAAAACTAATAAACAATATGAAATTAAGTTAAATAACTTAGCAAAATAAAATGTTAATACTGTATTAAGATGTAAAATTCTTCCAACACTAATTCCCAACGCTTGTGGAATATAGGTAAATGCATATCTTTTTACATTTAATGGTTGTCTATCCGTTTGTACCAATGTTGTATCACCACATTTTTCAGTAAAACGACTAATATATGTTGTCATTTCAGAATAACTAACACCGTTATTTTTAAAAGTTTCTGTGTCACATTGTCGCATTTGAATTCCATTACTATTATCTATATGAAGAATTTCGTTAGAATAATAATAAGCTGTATTCATATGTAATGCTTCATCTGGCGCATTACCAATCGGTATCAATACTGAATATATAAGCCCAGTTATAAAAATAGTTCCCACGAAAACAATAGAAATATATTTTGAATTAAAAATCGAATTTTTAAATAAATAAATAACAATAAGCAATACAACAAATAGAATTCCAATCAACCTAAATAACTTTTGAAAATTATTCAATTCTTTTGTAATTAAAGTTAATTTTGCATGATTATCAACTTCTTCAATTGCCACATCTGTACTATCACTTTTAATGTCAATATAATTCTTTTCTCCTGCAAGAGCAACATTTGAATCAAACATAACATTCACAGGTTCTGATGTATTTTCTTTAGAAACAAGTACATCCTTAACCGCTAGAACATTTTTATTTTCATCTAATAGAGATACATTAACTTTAGTTTGATTATCACTATTTGAATTCAAATACAATTTAAACCCTTTGATTGTTTTAAAATTTGTATTAAATTCCATATCATAATTTGAGGATAAATTTGTCAAAGATGTCTCTTCGCCACTATATATAGGAACTTCATTCAATCGACAAATTTTATTTTGATATACCATAAATGTATTCAAAATAACAAATAAAACTAAAATTGGAATAATACACTTCTTTATGTCTATATTTTTTAAATATTTACTAATCCTATTTTCCATATTCTCCCATTTTACCCCTTCGATAATCTCTATATCCACGAATCATATAAATCAATTTTTTGAATCCATGTTTTTCAAAAACAGTGGCATAGAAAAAGCTTTGTTTCGCTTGTTTTACAACAGCCTGGCAATAATCTGGATAATCATTATGGTACATGTCATACAAATAAAAACTATTTCGTACAATATAATATCTTCTTAAAGCACTATGGTTATCACAGAAAATTTTCTTATTGAAAATATGTTTGATTTCATAATCTCCTAATTCATGATCTAGAAATACAGTATTGATTTGTTTGATTGTATATCCATGTTTACGTACATTCAATCCATATTCAAAGTCTACACAATCAATAAACATCCATTCTTTAAATCCTTCAACACATTTATAAATATCAAGATTAATAATATTTCCACTGGTCATTACCACCAAAGGACTTGTGAATAGTTCTTCAGGAACCGGTTCAGAAATGGCCGTTTTATGAAAGGGCGAATAGATTCCTACTTGATCTTTTTCTTCATCTGCATCAATAATAGATTTCATGTTCTTTAAAGCATCTTTTTCAAACATACTATCTTGATCCATAGTCAATAAATAATGAAAATTATGATCAATAGCTTTTTTAGCACCTACATTTAACGCATGCGCAATCCCTGTGTTTTTTTGTAGTGGAATATATTCAACCTTTTCATGCGTGAAAAGTGTCGAATTATCTGCACTTGAATTATCAACTAGATATAATGTATCTAATTCATCAATATAAGAATTAATATTATTGATTACTTTTTGATCTGGATTATATAAAACAACTACACCTGCAAGTTTCATACACATTACCTAGTTAACACCTTTCTTGCGAATCGAATAATTTTTGGAGTTCGAATATCTTGCACCATTCTCCATCTTCTTGAATTCAATTTCAACTTAATATCATCTGTAAGTTGTTCTTTTAATAAAGTCGCCAATTCATTATTCTTGGCAAACAAATGACATAAGTTTTCAATTGCTTCTTTTGAAATAGACATATCTCTTGTATTTATATACTTGTCTTTATATTCTAAACACATTTCAGAAGTCGATTTGATGGTATAAGAATTAATATTTTTAATTTTTTCATTATAGTCATTCAAATTCTTAGATATATCAATTACTTTTTTTAGAGCATGTTCCATATCTTTTGTTTCTAATACCCAACCAAACCCATTCTTTTGAATGCGTTCACCTACAGCGCCAATATTATAAGATAATACAGGTACACCAGAGGCAATGGTTTCAGATAACGTATAAGAATATGTTTCAGGCCAAATAGATAAGTTACATACCAAATGAATCTTACTCTCTTTTAATAGTCGAGGTAATTCACTACGTGTATATCTTCCATGATATACATAGTTTGTATGATTTTTTTTAAGTAAATCCGAATGCGCTTGTCCAAATAAATGGAATTTAATTTTCTTACTTGAACAATGTTTGACAAAATACTCTAATACTTTACTGCCCTTATGAGGAAGCATGACACCTACAAAAGCTACATTAAATACTTCATCATCCTTTTTTTCGATGGCCTTATTGCGTTTTAAATCAATACCATGTTCAACAACATGACAATTAATATTTGTATATACATTTTCAATAATTTCTTTTGTTGAATTAGAAGGTACAATAATCTCATCAAATTTTAATAAAAATTGATTCCAGTGCATCTGCCAATTCTTAACAATATTATTGCGTACATTCATTTTATCTTTTAAACAATGTACACAATCTTTATGCTCCATTTCCATACAATATTCTTTATTCATATAAAGTAAATTAATTGTCGGACAAAGACTATAGAAATCATGTAATGTAATAATTGAATGAATACCCTTTTCTTTACATACATTCGCAATATCAAAATAATGTCCAATCATATGGTGAACATGTACAGTAGTAATACCTAATCCATCTATAATTGTTTCTAACATCAAACGATAATCGGCATCATAAAAAGAAGTCATCACATTAGATTTAAATATGCCAACTGTATTACAGATTTCACTATCGGTAAAATATGAATATAGTTTATATACTCCATCTTCTGGTGCTAATACATGGACATTGAAATCCTTTCTTAAACGAGAAATCAAATCGACACAGTGAATGGTTGTACCACCCACATTTGTCTTTACATTTGACCAATCATGAATCAAAAATAAAACATTGTCACGATTCACATTCTCAATTCCAATTCGAACATTGTCGCAAATATCTTTAATTGGAAAATGTGAACACCAACGCTCTGTATTCTTGACATATAATGGATATCGTTTCTTTAAGATTTTCATATTCTCTTTAATCAGCTGCTCTTTTTTCTCATTAAAAGATTGGCTTTCTTTATGATAGACAATGACACTGTCACACAATAAATGTTTATAACCATAATCCATGCAACGATATGAGAAATCATTTTCTTCTCCATACCCTTTACCGAAAGCTTCTTGATCAAAATATCCAACGATGTCTAATACATTTCTTCGAATATACATACAGAATCCATGAGCTGTTGGTATCTGAGGGTATCTGCGAAGTGAACGTGTATAAACAATATGTGCATATTCATCAAAAGTCATTGAATCCGGTAATTGATTCGGCTGTAATCCATTTGGAACCGATGCTAATGTGGCATTATTTGATAAAGCAGTTACTGTTGCAACATCTTCTTGCGAATACGCACATTTTTCCATTTCTTCTACCCAAAAATCAGACACTTCTGTATCACTATTCAACAAAATAACATCATGCTCTGAATATTTCATACCTTTATTTACAGTACCCACAAAGCCTAAATTTACTTCATTATCTAATACGACAATATTTAATTCAGGATTCTTTTCTTTATAAGTATTTAACAATCCTAAAATCGTTTCATCGGTACTTTTGTCGTTGATCAATATCAATCTATTTTTATTTAAATCCGTATGTTTAATAATGCTAGCGATACATTCATCCACCGCTTTATACGCATTATAAATAGGTACAATTATATCTACCATATTTATCTCCTCAATTTATTAAAGTTGTTCTGCAAATCCTTTTTCTAATTTTTTGAAAATTATATAGCCAACAATTAATACTACAAAACTAAATAAAGTAACAATTAATAATGCACTCATATCTGGCCATTGATGATATAAGAATCCATCTCTATATGCATTCATAATTGTTGTTAATGGATTTAATTGAATCAATCTTCCCAAAATACCTGCATCATTAAATTGCGACAAAGAATACAAAATTGGAGTTCCATAAAATAACATATTAACAATAAATGTCACAATGTATTCTAAGTCTTGGATATATACATCCACACTAGAAAGGATAAATGCGATACCTAAACCTAAAATAGATTGAATGATTGCGATGACTGGTATAATCAAAATATGAATGGACATACCTACGCCAAAGGCAAAACAGAATAAAATAACGATGATACAAGAGATAAAGAAGTTGATCAAACCACTTAAAACTTGACTAATTACTAAAATTTCTCTTGGAAAGTATACTTTTTTAATAATTCCTTGATTTGATTTGATACATGTAGTTCCAGATGTAACTACTGTCGCAAAGAATGTCCAAGGAATGATACCTGTTACTAGATAAACAATATAATTCGGAATATTGGCTCCTCGCATTAAGTATGGGAAAACAATATAATATACAACAACTTGTAGTAATGGGTTCAAGAAAGACCAAAGGATTCCTAAAAATGAACCTTTATATTTACCACGAATATCCTTTTTTACATTCGTTTTTAATAATTCTCTGTAATCATATATATTCTTAAATACTTGCATTACTCTACCTCATTTAATATCTTAAATTGACAATCTTTTTCATCTAAGACATCTCCATTTGAATCTACATATTGCACAGTTAATTTGTGTTCTCCTACACCAATTTCTTTTTTATCTTTGTAGAAAATCCAACCGATTTTATTTTCATCAATAAAACCAGCATAGATTTCTTTATAGACTTCATATACATCTCTTCTTAAAGATAAATCATATTCAACCGGTTCATCATCTAATTGAATGATCAATTTTGCGTTTTCATCATCGGTAATTGCCCAACCATCAAATTTAATTTTATCATCCGATAATTCAATTCTTGAAAAATCTCTAGGATGATCAATAGTGATGGAAGCTCTTCCTTTTCCTTTTCCAGATTCAATTGCTTTTTTACGCTCTTCTTTATGATCTTTAGCAACTTGATCTAAATATTCATCAATTACATAAACAGGATCTCCATCTAAGCGAACTTCTCCTTTATAAATCCAAATCGCTCTATGACATAACTTTTTAACAACATCCAAACTGTGTGTAACAATCACGATCGTTTTTCCGCTATTCTTTAATTCTTCTAGTTTTTTATAACATTTATCCTGGAAATGTTGATCTCCAACTGCTAAAATCTCATCAATCAATAAAATATCTGCATCTACATTGATTGCGACTGAGAAAGCTAAACGCATATACATACCCGAAGAATATGTACGTACTGGATTATCAATAAATGTGCCTAATTCAGAAAATTCGATAATATCATCAATTCTTGCCTCAATATCTTTACGTGTTAAACCAAAGATTGATGCATTAAAATATATATTTTCTCTTCCTGTAAAATCTTGGTGAAATCCAGCTCCAAGTTCTAGTAAAGAAGTTAATTTTCCATTCGTTGTGATTTCTCCAGTATTTGGAAAAATAATCCTAGTCATCAATTTCAACAAAGTCGATTTACCACTACCATTTGTTCCAATTAACGCAACCGTTTCCCCTTTTCTTATATTTAAATTAATATTATTTAAAACTTGGTGTCGTTCTACATTATGACGATTCCAATGTAATAACTTGTCTTTTAAAGTATTTGCCTTATCGTATTCAACTTTGAAATATTTAGACATATTTCTTACTTCTATCGCATTACGACTATCCATTTTCATACCTCACTATTCTACAAATATAAATTATACCATTGAAACGTTAATCTACAAAATCTTTCCAAATCATCTATTTTCACAAATAAATAGACACGCCTCTTTGGTAATGCGGATAAAACCTTTTTCTTTGATTTTATTTTCTACAAAATCATAGAATTCATCATACTTCTCTAAAAGAATGTCTTGGTTTCCATGACAACTTAAAATATAATTCACAATCAGCTTCGCATTATCTATGTCTAAGTAATCATTATAAATCTTACATTCAACATTCTTAAAATATTGTTTTAAAAGCATCTCACCATTTTCCAATCCAAAACGATGATATAGTGGTTGTTCAGAAAGATAAACATTCGAATTAAATTCTTTAACAAGTTCATTGATTTCTCTCATATGATTTTTACTATATGTCGTTGAGTAAAAAACACCATTCTTCTTTAAAACGCGTTTAATTTCTGAAAGGCCTTGATTTAAATCATTCAAATAAAATAATACATGATTTGCGATAATCGCATCAAAAAATTCCTTCTTAAATGGAATATTTTCACAGTTTACGACAAAAAAACTAAAATTGTCATTTAGATTTTGTTTTGCATCCTCTAACATACCATCAGATACATCCGTTAAAAAGATTTCACGATTACGAATATCCTTACGCTTATTCATCCAAAGCTGCCCGTTTCCACACCCAACTTCTAAAAGCGTATTGATTTTACTAAAATCAATATTTTCATATAACCAATCAAACCATTTTATTGGATTGGTAGAATATTTTTCATGTAATTCAATTCGCACATTTAAATTGTTTGCGTTTTTATATTGCTCAGCCAAAGAATCTTGTTTTGACAACAAACGTACGGTTTCTACTAAATGATCTAGTGCATTGGCATCATTCTTTAAAAGCCTTGAAGTATAATTTAAAGAATCATACACCTTAGTGTAATAAGTTATCTTTTGTTTGACTAATTTTTTTTGTACATCCAACGATTTTTCAATTTCATTATTATCATGTATCAGAAAACGTATTTCATCCAATGAAAACCCCAATGATTTAAAGACCAAAATTTTTTGAAGAAGGACAAAATCTTCATCTGTATACAAACGATATGAATTCTCATCATTCTTTTTAGGCTTCAACAATCCAATTTTATCATAATAACGAAGCGTACGCTCTGTAACGCCTGCTTTTTTTGCGAATTTTCCCGTTGTATAATGCATCATAATTTCACCTACAATCAAATAGGGGAAGCAAAGCTTCCCCTAATCTATTTAATTTCAATTACTTTAATAAATAAAGAAACCATTAACCACCATAATAAATATCTGCACCTTCATCTTCAATTGGTGCTTCAGTCATTAAACCATATTGGATTTGAGCTTCAATTTCTTCTTCCGATAAAGTTCCTGCTGGAGTATCTTCTTGTGCTTCTACTGTATCACTGGATTTTCCATCTAGTACAGCTTGAATCTTATCATGCGCAATATTGATATAAGAATCATATAAAATAACAACACTTACTTCTGAACCAAGTTCTGGACTGACACGTAAGTCATTATCACCTTTAAGAACAAATTGTTCAAATTTCCAATTTGGACTTGCCTGAATTTGGTATTTGATAAAAGAAGTAATTTCATCTGTCGTCATATTTGTATCAAAAGCACCAATCAAGGCATTTAATAAGTTTACATAATTCTTAATAATTTCTGGTGATGTAGCCTTTTTAAACATAGCCTGCAATACTTGTTGCTGGTTACGAGCACGTTGCACATCCCCATCTAAGTAAGCTTTTCTTTCACGAGAATAAGCTAATGCACGTTTACCATCCAAATGGTTTTCACCTTCATGTACACCTTCTAAATTACTATTTGTATAAAATTTA
The DNA here is from genome assembly GCF_934754935.1 of uncultured Holdemanella sp. Taxonomy (GTDB): domain Bacteria; phylum Bacillota_I; class Bacilli_A; order Erysipelotrichales; family Erysipelotrichaceae; genus Holdemanella. The sequence goes on from NZ_CAKVJB010000012.1 coordinate 36,829, forward strand.
GAAACCGCCATACCTTCAGGTACCGTTACATCGACTCCACCTAGTGCATCCACAATATTGATCATACTTGTGAAGTTGACACGATATACATAGTTGATTTCAATGTCTAATAAATTTTCAATTGTATCCTTTGTCGTATCTACACCATACATTCCTGTATGTGTTAACTTATCTGTTACCCCATAGTTACATGCATAGTCATCACATACTTCTGTTACATAAGAATCACGAGGAATACTTGTTAGTAAAATTGTTGAAGTCACAGGATTGATTGTAACTAACATATCTACGTCAGATCTTGAGTTTTCATTTAAGTCACCAAATGAATCATTTCCACTAATTAAAATATTAAATGGTTTTGAAGTAATATCCGAAACCGCTAATGGAGAACTATTTTCTTTTGTATAATAAACCGTTTTATGAATCACCTTTGTCTCATTATTGAAATTGGCATACTCTTCCATATCACATACATTAGGACGATACGCTTCATTTAATACAATCGCATCTACTTCACCATCATACAAAGCCTTAATCAAACTAGGCACATTATCATAATCTGATTTTGTATAAGTTACCTTATTCTTTTTAATATCCTTCAATGACTTTTGTGTAGATTCCTTACCAATATTTGTCAAAACACCAAGCTTAGCACCTTCTAAACTCTTTACATCTTCCATGCTGCTAGAATTCATCGCAATGACTGAAACTGTGTTTTTAGCTTTGTTTGATTGTGTTGTTACTGTTGTTAATGTCTTACTTGTAGAATACAAATAAAAGTTTCCAAATCCATATACAACACAAATCGCAATGACTAAAAATGAATAAATGATTTTACTAATAATTCCGTGTGTACAGAAGTTAAGCACCAACAACAAAATCAAGCCAAATAGGATGATAGCTAAAATTCCTGGAATTAAAATTTTATCTGGTAAAACTTGTAATTTATAGATTTGATAAATTAAAGCACCCGTAAATACAACCAATATAATGGACAATAAAATTCCGAATATTATAAAAACTATAGACTTCTTCTTTTCTTCATGACGACTCATAAACTTCCTCCTATTTCATCTAATGTTTCAAAAAATTTATCTTTCGTAAAATATGTTTTATATAAATTACGCATATGTAACCTTCGATTTAATTGCACATCTAAGCTTTCTGCACAAATATTAGAAGCAACAATTTTATAGTTTTGAGCATCAATATTCTTTCCAATATCCCATAACTTACAAAATTGGCTAAGATCCCCTTCTATAGAATTTATGATTGGAATCTGTCCACACATATATTCTAAAGATTCTGAATTGATTCCTTCAAAATCCATTATATTCAATCCATAATGACATTGATCATAGACTTCTTGCCTTGTAGATTGACTACCTATGCCTTTATGATCTACGACATTTACACCAACATTTAAAACATTTTGTATAAAGCTTTCTTTGAGTTTCCAATCCCCTAAAATATGTAGAGTACACTTTTTTAATATAGAGCATTCTCTTAAAAAGGAAACACAAAAATTCATATCTATATTCTTATTTCCAATTAAACAAAAAAACAATTCCTCTTTACTCAGTTCAGGACTTGTATTCAAACAAGATTGACCATTTGTTGGATATAAGACTTGTGCACCATGAATATGCCCCCTGCATGATTCACTCGCACAAAATAGATGGTCTGCCTGATTTAAATATTTTTGATCTACATTGAAATCATCACATACATCAAAAATTAATTTTACATTATTATTTTTATTTTTATATACCTTAAGTTCACGCATAAGAAAATCAATAGTTGTTTCACAATATATAAGATTCGGATTTAATGCATCCAAACTCTTTCTTAATTGCTTTGAAAAATCAATTCTCGCAAAGAAAGAATGTACAGAACTTTTATCAACCAAGATTACTTTGACTTCGTCCCCCTTTGAAGCAAAATATTCTCTTACCCATTTACTACGTAAAGAGTGCTCTGCACTTATAATTGTGACCAACATAATTGACTCCCTTGTCTAAAGTTTGTTTATGCCTTTAACTATCCCCCAGTTAAAAACTACTTATTTTATAGTCAAAATGACTGAATAACCAATACATCTCATTTCCTGCAGGAATTATTCCCACGCACAAAAGTATACCATAATTACAGCACTGAAACAAAAAAATTAGGCAGTGAACTTTCCTAAACGCTTTTTCTTCGCATCCGAAAGTCCTTTTTTAATCATTTTTATCTTTTCATTTCGCTTCTTTTCAAAAATAAACATCTTAATCAAACTACCAAACATCTCACGACGATACTCTTTTTTAAAGAATTCTCTATCCACATAATGATATAAGTAATACGCATTACGATACCGATAATAATAACGAATTGGAGAATGATTCAACGCATAAAAAGTCTTATTCAATATATGAATTGGAATTGGATTCCCTATTGTATGCGTTATACAATAGCCACTTAAATACCCAATCTTTAAATGCGCCTTTTTAAATCTATATCCCAAATCAAAATCGACATAGTCAATAAATAAAGCTTCATTCATTTTACCAGCCAAATAAAAATCTGAAATATTCACAAAATTACCAGAAGTAATCCAATACTGAACGGATACTATTTCTTGACTTGGATCCACCTTATTGACATCCAAACCAATTAAAGAATACTCATCCTGATATTTTTCAATCAATTGATAAATAGATGAATAATCAGATGTAGGAAATAAACTATCCTGATCCATCGTTAAAGCCATATCCATATTTACAGAATGAAGATATTCAATACCCGCATTTAATGCAGCCGCAATACCTTGATTACCATGCATATCAATATATATGTAGGAAAAATCTTCCTCAAAATATTTCGATACTTCATTTTTATTGTCCGAATTATCCACTACAACACAAACATCCATTAAATCTTTGTAAGTTTCAATATTCGAAATTACATCTCTATCCGGATTGAATAATACTGTACAAGAACCTATTTTAAGCATGCCATCCCACCTGTATCCAACGAATCATCAATTGTTCAATAAAATATAAGCGATTAAAAATCATTTTCTTTAATGGATGATGATGTAAAGAAGACGCATTATCACCATGCCTTCTATACTTTAAATACGGCTCATAAATAAATACCGTATTCCCCATACATTCAGCCACTAAACCAATCCACCAATCATGCATCTCAATATGATCTGGAAACGGATAACTCTTCTCAAAAACACATTTACGAAATGCCATACAACATCCAATAAACGCATTCTTATATAAATTATGTAAAAGGCCAGGCTTTCCATTCTTCAATTCAAAAAACGAATCCCTCACCTTATTCATATTTCCATCCACAATCTGTGCATCATGGACCACACACAAAGTCTTAGAATTATCAAATTCCTTTAAAACTCTTTTTACCTTGCCATCCATCCAAACATCATCTTGATCACTCAAAAAAAGGATATCTCCCCTGGCATGTTTTAAGGCATTCTCAAAATTCTTTTGAACCCCACGTTTAGGACCATCCACCAAATAAATATTCTTATATTCCTTTTGAAATTCCTCAATAATATATCTTGTAGAATCATTTGAACCATCATCCGAAATGATGACTTCGTCACTACTCTGAATCTGCTTTAAAATAGAGTCCAGTTGATCTTTTAAATACTTCTCGCCATTATATGTGGCCATACATACTGAAATCATGCTTGACTCCCCTTCTAATTCGATAGGTATCCCTATCTGTAAAAGTATAACACATGAAATATCATCACACAAAAACCCAAACACAAAAAAAGCGGATAAAAGTACATTTATCCACTTTATATAAAGTACATACATTAAATTATGTGATATTGTCAAAAATTATCATTTAATTTCAGCAATTATTTTTAAAGATTAAGCATTGAATTAACTCTGTAGTTAAATCTTTGAATTAAACTTACTTAAACGAAAATGTTGACAAACCATCAACTGCTCTTTCTACTGTTTCATAAACAACAATATCAGGATCTTGCTTTTCTAAATCTTCATATGTATAACTACTAACATGGCGCATATAAGATTCTCTGAATTGCGATCCAATATATGGTGCCATTGCAGAAGTAAATGAATCTCTTAATATATATATACTTCGATTATCTGCATTTTTAGCACTATATGACAATACATCAAAAAAAGAGTTTTCTTTTTCTTTAATATTATGCTTATCATATCCACTCAAAGAATATTCAAAGTCATTTGATAATAATTGATTGCTCAAATTCAACATGGCAGCCAAATCCCCTGGATGATTTCCGTCCATTGATATAGTTAAATCCGTAATAGTAGGCATATTAATACCTAGCTCTTTTAATAGAGCACTTGCGCCAATATAACCACCAAGATAATTCCAATGTGTGTCTGTGGTATAGTACAAGTCTTCTTTTAATTGTTTTTTAGTTTCTTTTAGTTGATCATACGGAAAAATGATTCTTAAATCTGTATTTTTCTTCAAGTAATCTACAATTTGTTTTGTCTTAAAAACCTCCGATGGTTTTCCATAATAATCAGGCAAATATTCACTGTAAATACCCTCTTTATTGGGTCCAATAAAAATCACAAATTCCTTGCCTTGACTCTCAATAAAGTCTCTTTGTTCGATACAATGTTCTGCGATTTGTTTTAATTGCTCTTCAGATAATAAATTTGTACCTTGAACTGTACCAATTGAATCTCCATCAGCTACATTTGAATAAAAAAGCCAGTTTCCTTTACCAATTTTAACAACAGGATTTGTAGATTTTCTAAACAAAGAATAATCAATATATGAATTCAATGAAATTAATGCATTTCTAAAAGGTATATTATCATTTAACCAATTTGTGAATTCCTCAGGATACTTTTCATATTCACTTAATTTAAACGTGGGTATTTCAGCCATCTTTCGATTTTCATGGTTTGCCGTATCTAAGAATGGTCGGAAAACAAATCCAAAAACCCATGATAAACAAATCACTACAACAAAGGATAATAGAATTAATTTTTGTGCTACTTTATGCTTTTTCATTCAAATACCCCCTTTTAAAACTGAAAATAAATAAATGGATTATATGTATTGCTCGCAATTGAAGCTAAACATAAAACCAATATAAATATACAATACAACGCTTCAGGAATTGAATCTTTCCATTTATCAGCTATTTTTCTTGGCGTATATTTCTTTACTATTCCAGCACCCAATATAGCTATAATTCCTATGAATAATACCTTTAAGTCAAAATAATTTTGAATCATAATCCCTTTATTTGTATATTTGAATGGTAAAATCATTCTTAAAATAAATCTCAAGCAATCCTTAATACATGTAGACCTAAACATGACCCATCCAAAGTTCACAACTAAAAAACAATATATTGTTGCGAGTACATTATGTTTCTTAAGCCATTTACCAAAACCAAGGCGTTCAATAATTGAAAAGAAACCGTGATATAAGCCCCATAACACAAATGTGAAATTAGCACCATGCCATAAACCTGTCAACAAAAACACAATAAACAAATTGATGTATGTTCTAAATTCCCCTTTACGATTTCCACCCAACGGAATATATAAATATTCACGAAACCAAGATCCAAGTGAAATATGCCACCTTCTCCAGAATTCAGAAATTGATTTTGATAAATATGGATAATTGAAGTTTTCCAAAATATCAAACCCAAACATCTTTCCTAAACCAATTGCCATATCCGAATATCCCGAAAAATCATAATAAATTTGAAATGTATACGCCAATGCCCCAATCCAAGCCATTTTCCAATCTAACAATGAAATATCATACGAATAAATTGTATCCGCACATAAACCTAATACATTTGAAATCAAAACTTTTTTTGATAAACCATAAATAAACCGTTTAAAACCAGCAGAAACCTTAAGCCAATTTACTTTACGATTCATGATTTGTTTATTTATATCGCGATACTTTACAATAGGTCCTGCAATCAATTGTGGAAAGAACGAAATATATAAAGCTACATTGATCAAATTAAAAGAACACTCTGTATCATTTCTATAAACATCCACAATATAAGAAATTGCCTGAAATGTAAAAAACGAAATACCAATTGGCAATGCGATTTGTGGAACTGGTAATACTTCATGATGTGCCAACCGATTTAAAATACTAACCGCAAAGCCAGCATATTTGTAGTAACCTAATAAAGATAAATTACAAATAATACCAACCGTTAATATAATATTTCTCTTTTTATCTTTTGTCTTTGTTATTAAAATACCCACCAACCAGTTTAAAACAATGGAAAGAATCATTAAAAGAACAAAAACAGGTTCTCCCCATGCATAAAAAAACAAACTTGCCAGTAACAACCAAACATTTGAGAATTTATTATTCAAAAAGAAATTCACAATAAATGTTACTGGCAAAAACATTAATAAAAATATTGCCGAACTAAAAACCATTTCATATCTCCTTGTAAACTAACAAACATAACCATAACATACAATAATTCTATTAATCAATAAACTTTAAAATTCTAATTGTTAAAATTTTTTGCCAGTAATAATAATTTTATTAAAAAAGTCCAACATTATACGTCAGACATCTAGCTTCTTTCGAATTGAAATTAAGATTAAAACCATAGAAATACCCAAAATTAAATGCCCAATACCAGCAATTCCAGAAATAGCTGCACCTGAAACATCTAAACTAAGCACTTGTACTACACCGCGAACAACTAACATAACTACTGTTAGATTCAATCCAATATGATAAAACAACAAATACTTTCTTACCTTATTACCTATAAAACGAAAGTTATTCTCTAATAATACAAGCATTAAGAAAAACACCATTCCCAACATCAAATAATGCGTATGAACAACCGATAGAGTTGTAAAACCAGTAAAACCATTTAATTTTGTAAATTCACGATAAAATACACCACCAATTAAACCAAGTACTCCATATACGATGGATGCATTCATTAAACGTTTCATATTATCACCACCCTGGCCTATTATGGACCTTTCTAAAATAGCCTTCAATTGATATGCATAAAAAAATGGAGGTAAATTTACCCCCAAATTAAATCATTATTTATTTCTTCTTTTTAATACTTCTACAACACCAAGTCCAGCAACTGAAACAGCCATTAAGCCAGTAAAGAATGTACCAGCTGTTTGTACACCCGTATTCACAGTTTTATTCTTTTTAGGATCCTTTTTAGCAGCAGGATCTTTCTTAGCTTGTGTTGCAGGCTTAGTTGTAGTTGTGCCTGTTGAAGGCTTAGTTGCAGCTACATCTTTATATGCCAACATATAACTTGAGAATTGATCTGTAGTAAATGTTCCATCTTCAGCTAAATCTAATGCTGTAACTTTACCATCATGTAAACGCAATACATAGAATTTACGATTTGCTTTTTTCAATTCTTTAGGAATTTCAACTTTGAAAGTCAATGGTTCAGATAACTGAGTTAAATAACCCAAAGTTTCTCCATCACTTACCAACGCAACATCAATTGTAAATACATTTCCAGCACCAAATCCATTTTCTTTCGCAAATTTATTTAAACTAGTGTTGTCTGCATCAGATACAGCACCCTCACGTTTCATAACCGGAACAAGTGTTGGTGTAGCACCATTTTGAACAGCCTCATCATATTTAGCTTTAAGATCTTTATTAGCCTCTAAAGCTAAACTATTTTTTAATAAATCTGCTGTATCTGTTGGATGTTTTTCTGGTTTAGCCACAATCGCATCACTACTATGTAAATACATTACATATACATCAGTAGATTCTTCAATCAAATTATCAAAAGTATAGAATATATATCCATTCTCACTAAGTAATCGATCTTGAATATCTTTTTTTGTACCATATTCAGGAACTTCTGCAGTATGAGTCACTCCATCTGTAGCATCATTGATATATACTTTGTAACTTACAGCTTTTGGCTTATAAACTAGTAAAGTCCATTGTTTTTCACCATTTTTATCAAATTCATATCCCGTAGTAAGCGATTTATATCCAGCTGGAACATAGTGCTCTTGAATATAATCAAAACCATCTTCAGTTTCATTTAGCACAAAATCAAAATTTTGTGGTTCCCTAGTTTCATATTGATAAACAACTTTTAAATGATAATTCTCCAAAACATCTGTAGACTTTTTGACTACATAAGCTCTATATCCACCATTACCATCTTTTTCAATCAATGGCTTTTCATTTTCATACGCAAGTTTATATTCAGTTGGAACAAAAAATTCAACATCTGTACTTACCTTGTCTGCATCTAAATAGTCACTTAATTTAAGCAAAGTATTTCCAACCACTTCATCAGATCCATAAAGTACAAATTCAACTTTGTAATCCTTCAATTGAACTTGTGGAGCATTCTTATTCACTAAATGCATATACCATACGTTTTCATCTTCCGGAGTATTATAAAGGCCTGAAGCACCACCTTTTCCATCAATGCCATATCCAGCAGGAACATAATTATTCGCAATTATATCCATTACTTCGATAACATTAGCATTTGCAGGTACTTCCACATCAATAGGATTTGGTTCTTCTTTTCCATCCTTGAAAACATGCAACTTAATTGTTTTCGTACCTTCCTTAGTTGTTTGAGTTGAAGAATCCTGAGCTTTTAAAACATTCACTCTATCATTTGCGAGTACCGGTGAAACCATACCAGCCACAGTTACAACACTCAACCCTAATGAAAGTAACTGTTTCGTAAGTTTGTTCATTATTAAACCCTCCTAACTAACTTCATTGTACTAGATTTAAAGTATCATTAAAAGCGTTTTCAGTTAGAACTTGACCATAAATCATCATACGTTAACAAAAATATATTATATTGATATTCAATCAATTGGTTATAAAAAGAGGTAGCATCTACCTCCAAATTGAACCATTATTTATTTCTTCTTTTTAATACTTCAACAATCAAAGAATCACCTAAATATTTACACCTTCTTTCTTTAACCATATCAATGGCATACAACCCTTTCAAATTTCCAGCCTATTCCTAAAAACGTTTAAATTATTCTTCTTCTCTTTTCATTTTCTTTCCTACTAATGCAATTCCTGCTAAACCTAAGACACCACTTAATGAATATAATCCTAATGCAGTTTCTGTTGCAGTATTTACATTTTCCTTTTCTTTGATTTCTACATCACCTTCTACATTCTCTAAGTAGACTCTCAAATTATTGTTCGCATTTTCTAGATCCAATTTCGCCAAAGCATAATTTTTACCAGCCAACTCTAATGCTTTTACATTCTTATTATTCAAAGTTTCAGCCTCTTTAAAAGTTTTTAAAGCATCTTCATAATTTCTATAAGCCTCTTTCATTACGTCAATCTTTTCATATAAAGATTCAACTAAACCACTACGCATTTTATAGGATTGAATTGGATGATTTACAGTGAAAGAATCAAATTCTGCTTTCGCATCTTCAATTTCTAATTTTAAAGATTCTAATTCTTCAATCTTAGCATTTATCTTCTGAACACTTAGATTATTAAGTGTTATACTCTTACACATTTGAGTAATCATATTATTCAAATCCTGTATTCTAGAATTTAAATGCATAATTGTATCACTTGTACTATTCAATCTGTTTTGAACTGATAATGATGCTTGATAATGATCATTTATATTATTCATTTCTACTTTTTTAATCTCTTCAGCTTTTTTAGAATCACTTAAATCTTTAGAAATACCATCTAATAACTCACTAGCACAATCCATTTCACGCTCTTTGGAAGTCACATTTGACTGCTTCTCAAAAACCACTTTTTTAGTATCCTCCAATGCTTTACCCATTTCTTTTAATACACTTTCAGAAACCTTTAAATTATTATACGCCTTCTCTTCACCCTTATTTGATTCTTCTAAAATCTCACTTCTCTTATCCAATTCCATCTGAGCATTCTTAACTAAAGTTTCTTTATTATTTACATTTGCATTTGCTTCTGCCATCTCTTTTTTAGCGTTCTCGACCTCTTGTCGCGCAACAACCAAGTCTAACGACTCTTTATTCGATTTCAATGCCTTCAAGTTTTGAATTTCATTAATAATATTAGAAGTTGCTTCTTCTGAACACAAATCATCAAGATTTTTTTGTTTTTCCTTAACAATCCCTTCTAAACGACCCACTTCATTTTTTGCTGAATTCAATTTATTTTCTGCATCTACTTTATTTTGTTCAGTAACCTTTCGATCATTTGTTTTTTGTGTTAATACAGAATTTTGCTTATACAATTCTCCTTTTAATTGTTCCAAAATCACATTCGCATCTTCATAAGCACCATCTGCATTCATTAATGAATCATAATATGCATTAAATTGGGATTCGAACTCTTCAATCGTTAATAAACTATCTAAACTACATTGACTCGAAAATACTTGTCCAGCATGTTTATGATATTCGTTTGAAGTATACCCCTCAATCCAAGCTGTTCCGGTACCAACATATCTAGACTTTAACATATTTGTATAATGTCCAGTTTGAACCCAAGGAATATCTGGAAGATTACAAGCCTTAACAATTTCATTTGCCTTATCTACATCAATATAATTTCCTTGATGATCTCTAATATCATTTATATCCCATCCCTTTGCTTGAAGATAATCATAGACAGCCTTCTCTTCGGTATACCAACCAACATAAGGATCATCATAACCAACCGCAATATTTTCACCCACATTATACAATTGTGTATGACCATATTTCGTTTTAGCCATTTGATTTACCTGCACCTGAGAAATTGCGAACATTTCCGCATTAACTTTTAAAGGATTTAACCCCTTAAAATTATCATCCGATACACGCAACGCATTCCCCGTCTTAACCATAGAAATTGCCTCTTTAAAGTTTTCTAAACTCGTCGCATCATTTTCAGCACCAACCTCAGTATACTTACCAATCTCTACACTATTTTCTTCCAACACCTTCAATGCATTTGTATAACCATAAGCCTCAAAGAACCCCTTAGAACCCAAAGATATTTTTTGACTTACCTGCTCCTTATCTACACGTAATTGATTCACAATCTTCTGTTGTGCATCGACATCACTTTGAGCCTTATCTACATTCATTTGTTGAGCTTCAACTTCCTTTTTTGCTGCATCCAAAGCAATTTGAGCCTTATTTAAAACCTCTTGCATACTGCTTTCTGATTCTATAGCCCTATCCAACTGTTCTTTAGCTGCACTCAATTCCTTTTCCACAATCCCTATAGATTCATTTATACCTAACAATTCATTTTCCTTTGCATCAATCAAAGACTTTAAATCACGAATCTCATTCTCTACCTCAACAACACTAGACTCTGCACTCGCAACCGCATCCACCTTACTTTGTTGAATCAACTTAGCATTCTGCAACTCATTTTGTGCAAGATCTAAAGTATTCTTTGCCTCAACAGCCTGTTTTTCATACTCTGCCTTTAATTCTGGATCACTTGCACCATTATAAATTTCCAGCTTTTCATTATAATCCACACTCGCAATATCATACGCATTTTGTGCATGAACCACATCACTCTTAGCATTAGATAACTCAACACGCGCACTTTCTAAAGCATTCTGCAGATTCAACACTTTAGTATCTGCTTCTTGTTTTGCATTCAAAAGTTCATTTACTCTATTTGAAGCATCTTGATAAGCAAGTGTTGCACTTTCCAATTGAGCTTTTAGTTCATTTACATTCTGTTCGATCTGTTCTTTTGAACTACCATTCAATAAAGATTCATACTCCTTTTGTTTTTCAATTAATTCATTTTGAGCCTGCTTTAACTCCTCGTTCGCATTCTCTAATCTAGACTCTAAGCCCTTCTTTTTATCATTTGCATCTTTTAAAGCAACTTGATTCGCCTCTAATTCTTGAATCTGTTTTTCTAAAGCAGAAACAATTGCTTCTTGAGCATCATCCTTTGCACTTAAATAATTTCTTTCAGCCAAATCCCTATTTGAAACTGCATACGCATAATCATTCTTATTATACGTTTCAAATTTTTCTTGAGCCTCATCAAATTTCTTTTTAGCCTCATTCACTTGATCCAAAGTGTTCTTGATTTGTTCCTCCAACAATTCCTTTTGTGTTTTCTCAACTCTTACCACTTCTGTATCGGATAAATTCTTGATTGGCTCTTCTTTCGCAAATACACTCATTTGACCAGCCTGTGTCAAAACCATACTAGCTGCAGCTAAACTTGTTAATGTCTTATTCCTATTTTTCATTTCATTACCTTCTTTCTTTCTAAAACAGTCTCAACTAAATAACTATATATTTCTAACTCATATCTCTGTCCTCCTCACTATATAAGACGAAACAACTCCATGATTGGTTATATAAAATTTAAATTTTTTAATACATATGATAAAGACTATCCACAAAGTTATATAAATCCATACAAACAGATTTCAAATTCTCAGGATCATTCACATACATAGCGCCAGCTTGCGCAAAATATTCTGCTGAATCCGTAGCTCCATATGCCCCTACACAATCCGGATAATTTTGATATAAACTCTGTAATTGTGCGCTATTTGAAATACCATAATCTCCATATCCAGATCCACTCGCAAAATCAAAAATATGACTTAATTCGTGACTCACTGTATTTTGTTGATCATGCTCATCATCTACATCAATTTGTAAAGTAATCGAAAAATCTTCCTCTGATGCATATGCGCATGTAGTTCCTAGTCCATCATCTCTTACATCCACTCCATCAGCTATTGCGATATCCATAAAATTCTTCGGCTCGCAAATATGGATCATACGACAATTACTTAATAAAAAATCAGGTTGTGATTTTACAAATAAATCCATATACTTTTGTACATCCCCAATTTTTAAAGAATTACCAGGAATCACATGAATTGTTGGTAAACCATCCAAAGTGATATATTCATCCTCAATAATCTGGTTATAAGCCTCTTCTTGAAGTCTTAACATTTCATTATATTCATTCTCAGCAACCTTATAAGCTGAATACGTAGGATATAACACAAAAACCAAAGTCATTGAAATCAAACTAATCAAGCCTAACTTTAAACGATGATTTGTCTTTGGCTTATTTTCATTCACATAAGTTCTACATTCTAATATTTGTTTATAAGAAAACTCATTAAAATGCATCTCATACGCAATACGCTTACCCTCTTTGTCCAAACCATCAATTCGATTTAACTCATCCTGACTTAAAGTGCTACGAATAAATTCAAATCTATATTGATCAGGATCTACTTCCTTGCTATAAAGAAGAACTACAATAAGCAACATACTCAATACTGCAACAGTTAAACAAAGCTTCAAATCAAAATGATTAATAAGCGATTGATCCATAATGGTAATTTCCTTATTACCTAACAAATCTCGATACCAATACATCAATCCAAATACAACAGAAAACACTAAACCCGAAAACATAACTTTACTTCTATTCATATAAAATTTCTCCTTCTGTTTTGCCTTACATTATTAAGACGAAGTAAAAGTAAGAATGGTTATTAAAATGATTAATAAATTTTATTTTTTTCGTCTAATACAAATAGAATGAGTGTTTTCATTAGAAACAAAAAAAACAGATACATTTCTGTATCTATTCAACAAAGTCTATAAAATCCATTTTTAAATAACTACCATAGTAATATTGTCCACCATCAATCGGATCATTTAACTCTAAATGTGTTATGTATCCATCACGAATTTCAACCATATTGCTTGAATCTGATTTTTGTTCTGTAATTATTTCATTTGAATTGTCTGTTTTCCATAATGCGAGATTATACTTTATTCTCTTTATATCTCCATCTCTTTCAAAGTTAGCTTCATTTATATTTTCTTTATCTAAAACTCGTACTTTATCTACAGCTCTAATCCGTAAATTTTCATCTCCATTAAACAATATACCACATGCTTTCAAAAGCGCTATATCATAACTGTCAGGTTGCATTGTTAATAGCTCTTTATATATAGATTTTGAAGAAAGTATATAACAATCCACAAGATCATTTCCATTGGTTGATGGTGTTAAATATTCTCCAAATTGACTTCCATCTATTGAATTTAAATCAACAGGTGTAGTCGTTATATACTTTTGGCATTGATTATCTTTATAATGGAAAACATAATAATAACCAACTTCTTCAGGAATTGTAGTTGTAGCAACCGCATAATACTCATCTATATCATCTGTATTTTTGATATAAACATCAAAATCAATATCACCATTTTGTGTGTGCTGCACTCCTTTTATATGAAACGATTCAAGAGTGTCCAACTTTTCTGTAGCCTTTACAATTGTATTATAGTTGCTATCACTTAACGCACCCAAAATAAATGACATTAGAGTCATTGAAAGAACAACAATCAAAGCTTTAGAAATCGCTGTTTTTCGAAGCCACCAACCAAGGATACCAGACATATTGTCGTATATTCCTACTTGTTGAGGTATACAACTTATTGCTTCAACAATAGTATCCACAGACACATGACATGAAATCATTTTTGACATTTGATCATTTAAAAACCAACTTAAAAATGCCATAGATTTAACATTTGCATCGCTTAAAGTATTCATTATTTTCTTTCTGGCATAAGCCAAATTATCTTTTACAGCATTCTCACTTACACCAACAATATCAGCAATTTCAAAAATACTCATATTTTCAAAATAATACATCATTAACATCAAACGTTGTTTTTCCGTTAAGAGATTTAAAACGCTTTGTGTAGTATCTTGAATCTTTTGAACATTCATAAATGATTCAAACTTAAACGGCATTTTATCATTTCGAACATTGGCATCAAATTCAATTCGATCTTCTTCATCTACATAAAAGCTAGAATTTAAAGATGAACTCTTTTCATATTCAATTTGATTCAACAATTGTTCTGAAACTATTCGACCAAACCAATGTTCAAATATTCCATCATCCATCAATTGATTTAAATTTTGAAAAGCCAATATATAAGATTGTAAAACTATATCTTTAGCTAACGCTTCATCATTAACAACCTTATACGCAAAATAAATTGCCTTACGCTGTGTTTTTTGAACAATCTCACTAATGGCTTGAACATCCTTTTTTCTTGCTCTATTAATTAAATCCTTTTCCATATTTCTCCTCTAACACCTTGTATCCCTACTTCTTTTATTTATGAAAATAAAGATGCAATCTTCTGATCACATCTTCAATCAAAACCAGTCCCTATTTCTTTTGCATATTAGCTATAGTTATTTCATTTTTATACTCAAAATCTATATGACTATGATTTGTATATTTTTTTAAATATCCATCCTTATCGATAGTAACAGTAAGATTGTAAGTAATATCTTTATGTTCTTGAATATTGCCTTCATCATCAATTGATAAATCATAAGTTTGATACGAGAATGTTTTTTCTCCATCTTTTTCTGTTACTTTTGCATTGTTTAAACATTCGCGAGCTATCTCTCGATATTTCTTCTTCAAGTTTGTTTGTATATTATCTTTGCCATATAAGCTTTTGTAATGTATATTATATAAGCTCAAGTAGTTTTCATTATAAGTATCATATTTAACTATAGTTTCAGATTTTAATTTCCATAAGCCTACAGAAGGAGCATCACTAGATGGCATTCCATCCTCACCAATCACCGGTTCCTTATAGTCTGAAATTAAATTTGGATCCAATTCATCAAAACTATTCGCATCTGAATAACATGATGCCATTTTTTTACCATCAAATTTCTCAAACAAGTTTTGTTTAACACCTGCTTCAGGATTTGCATAATAAATTACACTATAAACATCCGGTGAATCTGTATTCTCTACATACAAACGATCATTTAATTCATAATTACCTACATATTCATCATTTTCAACAGTAGGACCCATAGTATATTCGTAAATTTCATAAGAATGTAAATCATCAAGTTTTTCTATAGCTCTCTCTACCTGTTTATAGTTACTATTATAGTCAACTGCTGCATATCCAACTGCACCAGTTACAGCTACTGTTCCAGCACATACACCTGCCTTTACACTCGCCGTTTTACTTGCCCACCATTTCGCAAGTCCTGATTTAGATGCACCTGTTTTAGTAGCAGCTGCTCCAGCCGTTGTAGCTGCTGCACTCGTTCCAACCGTTTTGATAATAATATCCTTTGAAACATGTGATACAGCTGTCTTTGCCATTTGATCATGCAACATCCATGTTAAGAATGGCATTGGCGCAACACCATAGAAAGATACACCCTTTTCTCTCATTGATTCGATGATAGTCTTGATTTTCTTTCTTCCATATGCTAGATATCCCTTTACAGTATTTCCACTTACACCATACACATCCGCTATTTCAGAAACACTCATATCTTCAAAGTAATACATCATCAATGCAAGTCTTTGATTTTCAGGAAGTTCATTTAATACTCCCTGTACACCTTCTTGAAGCTCTTTATAATTCATACTCGCTTCTGGTTCAAAAGAAGCCTTATCATTTTTTATATTGGCCTCAAATTCAAGTCTATCCTCTTCATCATCTAGAGAACTAAACTCGACTGGTTTATTCTTACCAATTTTTGATTTTGTATAATCCAATGCCTTATGCGAAACAATCTGATTGAACCAACTCTCAAACTTAGAATCATCCGTCAATTGATCCAGCTTCTGGAATGCTTGAATATAAGCTTCCTGTACAATATCTTTAGCCGTAGCCTCATTATTGACTACTTTATACGCAATAAAATATGCCTTTCTTTCAGTTAATTGAATAATCTCAGCTATCGCTTCATTATCCTTTTTTCTTGCTCTTACAATTAAACCCTTTTCCATACTTTAATCCCTATGCTACATAGAATCTATTTAAAATAAATAAGATACATTTTAAACATTTTGTCATTACTTCATCGTTATAAATTGGGTATGAACTACGTAATTGTTCTTTTGGTAATACAGCAGTCTTATAAAGCATCATTAAGAATGTAAAACAGTTTGTCTTAATATATTCATCACATGCTGCACATTTATAACTTACATTATCTGCTGGTACAGTAATAATCTGATTTGAAATAATATAATTAATTTTCGCAGTTAATTTATCAACTGTAGTCACTTTATTTTGTACTACTGCAGAGATATTTACATTATTTTTTGCCAAAATCTTATTTGTAAATAAATCCAAGAAATTTCCTAACTTAGTAAATGTTTCATTAAAAGAATATTCTGCACTTCTTTCTAATCCATCCACAAAATAATATAGTTCTTCATCATATTTCTTCAAGCCACTAAATGTATTACTATAATGAACACCAGTATTGTCATTAGACTTTGCAACTTTAACAGCCTCTTCAAAAATAGATTCTGGTTGTTTTGGAATTTCAGACAATTCTGTTTTGGTTGGTGCTTTCTCTTCAACAACCTCTTCTGGAATATCTTCTACTACTGGTTCAATCATTGGTTCAGGAGTACTTTTCTTTTCAGATACAGCCTCTTCTTTATTACTTACATATCCTATATCAGATACACCTGCAATTTTATCATCCAAAGAATCCAATTCTTTTAGGATGCTGTTATAGTGCTCATCTTCTTTTAAAATCTTTTCTTCAAGAATTCTTTTCTCGTTCTTTAAATTGCTTAATGTTGCTTTTGATTTATCCTTCTCTGACAACAATTCTTTTCTTTTATCCATCAATCCTTGTAATTCAGAATTCAATAAATTCTTTTTAATTTCTTCCATTTCTGCAAGCTGCTTTTTCATTTCCTCTTGCAATTTCAAATTTTCCTCAATCTTACGATTTAACTCATCCATATTTAAACTCATTTTTTTTCTCCTCCTATAACATTAAGTTTTTAATGATTTTCAATATATTTTTAAATCAAATAATCATCATCGAATAGATTATTATTTTTTTTGATTTCTTTTTCTTGTTTATGAACAGATGCATGTACTTTTACTTGTTCTTCAACAGCTTGTTCATAATCTCTTTGATCATAGTTGTTACAATCATATTTAGAAGAACTATTACTCCATTCACTCATATCATCTGAAATATGACTTGTAGAAAACGCATTATAGATAGAACAAATCACAGTTCCTCCAACCATTATCACCATAAGCACTGGAAATACTTGAAACATGGTATCAACCGTTTTTTTTGTCCTTTGCATATCTTCTGAAGCTTCTGTTCTTTCCTGAAGATGTTTTTCTTGAGCCGCCAAAAGTTCTTCTTGTGTCATTTCCGAAGTATCAACACCATCATATTCATATGCAAGCACAGGTGAAACAGATCCTAACATCAACATAAATGCTGTAGCCATTCCTAATACTAATTTTTTCATTCTCATATCCTCCTAATTTACCTTTTCACTATATAAGACGAAACAATCTTTCAAATGGTTATACTAAATTTAAATTTTTTTAATTTTTTTTGAAAATGATTAGTATGGCCTATATTGTTCCACTCCTGTTTTGTAGTATGTATTAGAAATTAAATCATCTACAATAAATCTTTTAGGTGGTTGTAAACTCAATTGATAACTCAACAACCAACGAAAGAATGGTATTGGCATATTTAATTTCTTACGAGATTCTGCCAAAATTGATTTTACTTTTAATTCTTTCAAGTTGTATAAATCAGCAATTTCAGATAAATCTGTATCAAAAACATAAAACAAGATCAACGCAAACCTTTGTTTTGGCGATAATAAATTGAGCCTTTCATCTAAAAGTTGTATTTGTGCGTTATAATTCACATTTTCATCATAAATAAAATCTTTTTTATCACTTTTTAAATTTGCTTCAAAATCAATTACATCCTCACTAATTTCACAAAAATCAAAGGAGAATCTTTCAGGTTCTAATGAATCATAAATACTTTCCATGCACTTTTTGTGAAAATAATCAATCCAATATTCAAAACTATAATCATCCCACAAATGAGCTGTTCTTTCATCCGCTTCCATATATGTTTTTTCAATTACTGATTCCACAAAATCAGATTCATTTTTAACTCTACTTCCGATGTAGATCGCGTACTTTGAAGTATATTCATATACATGACCAATCTGTTCAGCTCTTGTCATATTTTTATTGATTTCCATAATTATTATTTCCTACATCTACTGTTCTTTTTATTAATAAATTTTTCTTTCTAATAATTGAATAACACAAGCCAAGGTTTGACCATTCCCTCCAGGATACATTGATTTTTTTTGGATACGACCAACCATCCTACAATCATCAGGAATCGGTGTAAGATCATTCAAGCATGATTTCAATGGATCACTAAAGAACAACTGCACATGTTGTGATTTATAAATTTTATATTCATATCCCTCTACATCTGGATAATACTTAATTGTTAAAGTACTATATTTAAATTTTGCCATTGCTGCAATCAACATGGTGTATTGTAAAGAACCATAAAAACCAATAATTTTTATTTTTCCATTATGCTCATCAATCCATCGATTCACTTCATCCAACGACACATTAGACAGTTGTAAAATCTTATAATTTTTATTGTTTCGATTATTATTTCTAGGTCTAGCCTTTTCTTTTGACTTGTGAATTGGTGTTTCTACCACCTTTTTAGTTCCATTAAAACTAAAGCCACAATTTTTACAAATATTAACTTCATCTGCGACTAATTCTTCGCAAATTGGACAAATTTTCATAAATATACCCCGCACTCCCTTATTTCACAAACAGATCAAAGTTAAATTCTTTGACCACTTTGTTATCTGTAATTCTTATAATCTTTTTATTCACAATATATCCATCTTTATTAATCATTATAATGGATTTTAGATCATTCGTATCATTAACAGATGAATCGTCGTTTTCATCTACAACCTGCTCTATTGTTGTATATGAATAAACCGTATTTCCATTTTTATCTTTTGTCACATCTGCTTTATTAATATTGTTTTTCAACGAATCTTTCCACTGTTTTAATTCAATATCTGCAGCCTCTTTATTATCAACAACATTAGTTAAAGCTGTCTGTGGTTTTAAGTTTTCTCCTGTTAAAAGATACGTATAATATGCTTTTGTACCCATAGTTAAATACATGTATTCTTCTCGATTCTTTTTTGTCGGAGTAATCTGATTATCAAATGTACGTTTATCAATATTATCCATATCAAAATCATCCACCATTGAATAAGATATTTGATCATTTTCTACTTTATATTCAATAGATAAGCCATTACCACCATAAGCACCATAGTATTCATCTTTATTATCCGTGTTTTTAAAGTAATATTGACTAACTGCATATTCATCACCAACTGATTCTTTAAACTCTAAATGATAAATACTTAAATCATTTAATTTATTCACAGCTCTAACTACCTGTCTATAGTTACTATTATAATCAACAGCTGCATATCCAACGGCACCCGTCACAGCTACTGTTCCAGCACATACTCCAGCTTTTACACTCGCTGTTTTACTAGCCCACCATTTTGCAAAACCAGATTTAGATGCACTTGTCTTAGTAGCCGCTGCTCCAGCCGTTGTAGCTGCTGCACTTGTTCCAACCGTTTTGATGATAATATCTTTTGAAACATGTGTAACAGCTGTCTTAGCCATTTGATCATGTAACATCCATGTTAAGAATGGCATTGGTGCAACACCATAGAAAGATACACCCTTTTCTCTCATTGATTCGATGATAGTCTTGATTTTCTTTCTTCCATAAGCTAGATATCCCTTTACAGTATTTCCACTCACACCATAAACATCTGCTATTTCAGAAACACTCATATCTTCAAAGTAATACATCATCAATGCTAGTCTTTGATTTTCAGGAAGTTCATTTAATACGCCCTGTACACCTTCTTGAAGCTCTTTATAATTCATACTCGCTTCAGGTTCAAAAGAAGCCTTATCATTTTTGATGTTGGCCTCAAACTCAAGTCTATCCTCTTCATCATCTAAAGAACTAAACTCGACTGGTTTATTCTTACCAATTTTTGATTTTGTATAATCCAATGCCTTATGTGAAACAATCTGATTGAACCAACTCTCAAACTTAGAATCATCCGTCAATTGATCCAACTTTTGAAATGCTTGAATATACGCTTCCTGTACAATATCTTTAGCTGTAGCTTCATTATTGACTACTTTATACGCAATAAAATATGCCTTTCTTTCAGTTAATTGAATAATCTCAGCAATTGCTTCATTATCCTTTTTTCTTGCTCTTACAATTAAACCCTTTTCCATTTCCTTTTAACCCTTTTATAAATCAAAATATTATAACCCATATTTATATATCCCTATTTATTTATGCATAAACATTATAGACGATATTCAATATAAATACTATCATTTTATAACCACTTAATTAATTACCAACAAACTCTTCATACCAATATGTATAGTAAATGGTTCCACACTCTGTTTGATGTGTATCAATTCCATAATGACCATTCATCCAACCTTCCGCAAAGAACGCTTCATTTAAAGCTGCTTTTGCTGCATTATTGGCTTCATCATAAGATGTGTAGGCACCATAAGGAATCGTATCATCACAAGCTGGAATTGTTTCTGGAACAAGTATGATTTCTCTTTCACCACTATCTTCAGGTTGTGGTGTCTCCTTTACCTCTGGAACATAAGTATCATTTGAATTGGATTCAATTTGCTCATTATAACTAGTCACCTGATCATTCGTATTCGAATTTTCCTCTATAGATTCATTCTCATTTGACTCTTTATTTTGTTCCTTTTGCTCTTCTACCACTTCTACTTTTTCTTTATTGTTTTTTACCTTATCATCACTAAAACCATTTGTACTAGAACACCCCACTAATAA
This sequence comes from uncultured Holdemanella sp., assembly GCF_934754935.1. Classification (GTDB taxonomy): domain Bacteria; phylum Bacillota_I; class Bacilli_A; order Erysipelotrichales; family Erysipelotrichaceae; genus Holdemanella. Next base: position 58,660 of record NZ_CAKVJB010000012.1, read on the forward strand.
TGCACTTAACAAAAACATCGTACTAAACACTTTTTTATTTAACATTTTCTTTACCTCACTTTTAAAATTATCATTCCAATAAATAAGAGCGTAAATAGTAAGCTCCATACATTCCGTTCTACAATCAACAACAATTCTTTATATGTAAAATCTGACAAACAACTACAATAGATTCCATTAAAACATTTTCTTTGAAAAGGACTCAGCCTCAAATACCTAACACTCTCTTTCACACTCAACTGATAGAGTACAATCAAATCAATTCCTTTTTTATCTAAATATCTGCCCAACCAATCTAAATCATGTTGCATTTAAACGCCTCCTTTAAAAGCCCATACTCATCTGAACTTGTTGATCAAACATTTGTTGCTGCTGCTCAAACATCTGCTGTTGCTGTTCAAACATCTGTTGTTGTTGCTGATTATATTGTTGTTGGGCCATCTCATTTTGTTGCTGCAAGTAATAATCAACCTCTTCATTAAAACGACGAAATTCTTCTCTGAACAATGCTTCATCTTGCATAGCAACCTCTCTAAAATAGGCTAGTTGATCATCTGTGAAACCTCCATAGTATTGTGCTAAATCCAATTCTGCATCTACCCATTCTTCATAAGACGCAAAATTTTGTTCTTGAAATGTAGATGGATCATTATAATCAACACCTTTATTGCTTGCACAACCTGTAAAACACACTAACATCACCAATAAACCAATAACTTTTTTCATTTTCTTTTTCCTCCTTGTTTACCTCTTCACTATATAAGACGAACTAGTTTATCAATCGGTTATACCAAATTTAAATTTTTTTATTTTTTTAATACAACTGATATAAACTATTCATAAAATTATAAATATCCATATTAGCTTCCATTAATTTTTCTGGATAATTAATATACATTTCACCTGCATCCGCAAAGAATTCTGCCGTATCATCTCTACCATACTCTCCTAAACTTCCAGGAGCCATTTCATGTAATCTTTGCCATTCATAACTATCAGAAATACCGAAATATGTATAATAATTCGCATGTGCAAAATCAAAGATATGTGTTAACTCATGACTCACTGTTCCTTTTTGACCATAATCTTTATCTACATCCATTTGTAGAGTAATTGAAAAATCACTAGCAGATGCATATGCATAGGTTCCAAATCCTCTATTATCAATATCAACACCATCCGCAACTGCAATCGCATCAAAATTTTGAGGTTCACAAAATTTAATCAATCTACAATTATCCAATAAGAACTGCGGCTGCGTTCTAATAAATTCATCCACATATTTCTGAACATCTCCAGCCTTTAAATTATTACCAGGAAGAATCTCAATTGTAGGTAAACCCTCATAATATAAATATTGATCTGTAATAATCTGGTTGTATGCTTCCTCTTGCTGTCTAAGAATTTCATTATATTGTTCTTTAGCCGATACATAATCCGAATGAACCGGACTTAAAACTAAAATCAACGCGCAACAAATCACACCCAACAATCCAAATTTCACAAACTTATTTGTCTTAGGTTGTTTCTTTTCAATATAACTCAAACAATCCGCTACATCATCCAAATCAAAATGATCTTGATAATAATCATAGACACCCTGTTTTGTTTCTTCATCCAACATTTCAAACTTCTCTAAATCCGATGTAGAAAACTTTGTACGAATATATTCCTCCGTTAAAATATTAGGATCTATCTTTTCCTTGTTATAAGTCAAAACCAATACCAACAACCCACTCAATAATCCAACCAAGAATGACATTTGAAAATCAAATCCATTAATAATAGCTTGATCCACCATATTAATTTCATCTGTCACAATTAAATCTTGATATCCATACAACAATGAAAATACACCCATAAATACTACAATTGATAAAATCACTTTATTTTTAGTCATACTAAATCTCTCCTTCTTACTTTGTTTTTTATCCTTACACTATTAAGACGAAGTAAATTTAGAATCGGTTATATAAAAAATAAAAAAATTAAATTATTTTCAAATTAATACGTAAAAACTATAAATATTCGTTAGATCATAAAAAAAAGAGAACTCCATGTTCCCTTATATAAGAAGTGCCACCATTTTAAACACAAAGACTACAATCAAAAGAATACCAATCCATTTTATACATTTAAAAGTAAACTTAATCGCAAAATAAATCAAAGCTATTGAAACCACTAAACCAAGAATGTCTGACATCTTTCAACCTCCAATTTAACACTTATTTTAATTCATTTTCACCTTCCTTTCAATAGGGCGGTTTGCTATAATGAAGAATGCACGAATAGAGGAGTGATACAATGCGAACACCAGATTTAAACTGGCTTAAAGACTCACGTATCTTTCAAGTCAACCGACTACAAGCATACAGTGATCATATATATACAATTGGAAAAGATAAAAAGCCAAGCTCTTTTTCACTAAACGGAACATGGAAATTCAACCAATCCAAAAACTATGATACAAGCTTTAAATTCTTCTATAACACAGAATTTAACGACGCCAACTGGAACGACATCCAAGTCCCAGGACACATCCAACTACAAGGATTTGACAACCCCCACTATACAGATGTGACATACCCATGGGATGGACATGACGTCGTAAAGCCAGGCCAAATTGACATGGATAAAAATAAAGTCTATCAATACCGTAAAACATTTGATTTACCACAAGACTTCATTGGAAACAAACTCATTCTTTCCTTTGAAGGCGTAGAATCCAATATCTACGTATGGCTAAACGGAAAATTTGTCGGATACAGCGAAGATTCCTTTACACCAAGTCGATTTGACATCACAAAATATACACAAGAAAAAGATAACGTTCTATGCGTACGCATCTTTCAAAAATGCACAGGCACATGGCTAGAAGACCAAGACATGTGGCGTTTTAGCGGAATCTTTAGAGATGTCATGATCTATAAACAACCTAGTCTTCACATACAAGACTTAAAAATCGATACAAATATTGATCTAGACACAAATAAAAGTGTTCTTACATGCACATGTAAAATGAGCAGTAATGAAAACCATATTCTACAAGCCAAACTATACGATCCACAAGGAAACATCGTATGGAATGCCAATATGCAAGACACATTTGAAATACCTGTAGAAAACACAAGTCTTTGGAGTAGTGAATACCCAAACCTATACCAATTAGAAATTGTTCTATACGATACAAATAATGAAGTCATTGAAACCATTCACGAACAAGTAGGATTTCGTAAATTCAGCCTTGAATATGGCATTATGAAAATCAATGGTAAACGCATCGTATTCCACGGCATTAACCGCCACGAATGGAATGCCAAAACCGGAAGAGCCATTACCTACGAACAAATGGAAGAAGATATTCACATGCTAAAGGCATTAAACATCAATGCCGTAAGAACATCACACTATCCAAACAACAGCTATTGGTATAAATTATGCGACCAATACGGAATCTATGTCATTGACGAAATGAATTTAGAAACCCACGGAGCCAATGACATCCTTCCACAAAACAAAACCGAATGGACCGATTGTCTATTAGACCGAGCAAGAAGCATGTATGAAAGAGACAAAAACCACCCATGCATTTTAATGTGGTCACTTGGAAATGAAGCTGGAAGCGGATCTAACTTTATGATTCTACACGACTACTTCAAAGAACAAGATCCATCAAGACTCGTACACTATGAAGGCATTACACAAGATCGTACATTCGAAAATGCCAGTGACATCGAATCTAGAATGTATGCCACACCACAAAGTGTAAAAGACTACCTAGACGCACACCCAATGAAACCAATCATGCTATGTGAATATATGCACGCCATGGGAAATAGTCTAGGAGGCATGGAAGAATATACAAACCTAGAAGACGAATACGAACAATACCAAGGCGGATTTGTATGGGACTACATTGATCAAGCCATTGAAAAAGACGGCAACTACTATTACGGACAAGACTTTGATGATTATCCAAATGACTCCAACTTCTGTGGAGACGGCATCCTTCTAGCCAACCGACAAGAAACAGGCAAAAGCCAAGAACTAAAACAACTCTACAGATATGTTGATATGGAAATCCATTTCGATTCTGTCACAATTAAAAATAAAAACCTATTCTACGACCTAAGTAAAGACACCTTTATCTTTGAACTCAAACGAAATGGACTCGCCATTCAATCCGGCAACTTTAAAACAAGCGTAGAACCAGGCACTACAAAAACAATGCCCGTACAATTTAAACAAATCAATACGCCAGGCTATTACACAAAAACCATCTACTACAAAACACCACTTGGCATTCAAGCCTTTGACCAACAAGTCTTCGAAGTCAAACAAGACCAACCAAAAGAAAACGCCATGCTAGTGGTGGAAGGACAAAATACAATCGGCATTCAATTTATAGACACCGAATATCTATTCGACAAACAAAAAGGCTTAGTATCCATTCAAGTAAACGACAAAGAATTACTTCAAGAAGCACCAAAACCCGTCTTCTACAGAGCCTTAACCGACAATGATCGTGGTGCCAAACAAACATATGCCAACTGGCTAAACGCAAGCCTATTCCAAAATGTCATTGACTTTAAAATGATACGCAACTCAAAATGCGCACAAATGATCTATACAATTCAACTTGAATCCATTGAAGAAGAATGTAAACTCGTCTATACAGTCTACAACAATCAAAGTATTCAAATCCAATTGCACCTAGACAAAAACTCAAAAAGACAAACCCTACCCCTATTTGGAATCGAGTTTGCCCTTAAAGAAACATTTAAAAACTTTGCGTACTTCGGAAAAGGCGAAAAAGACACATACACAGATCGAAATCACGCGCTAACCGATTTCTACTCAGAAAACATAGATACAAACTACATTCCATACTTAAAACCACAAGAACACGGCAATCATGTGGACTGCAAATGGTGCTGCCTATCCAATGGAACAAACACATTCAACATCAAGGCAGAAAATATGGAATGTCAAGCCAGCAAATATTCCTTTATGCACTTATATAACGCAAAACACACATTTGAACTTCCACAAACAAATACAACCTATTTAAGAATCACAAAACAACAAATGGGCGTAGGCGGAATCAATAGCTGGGGCGCAAAAGTACAACCACAATACTTAATTGACCAATCTAAAAACCTAGATTTTACTTGTACACTCTATATTTCAAAGAAGGATTAATCTCCTTCTTTTTATTTACACGTTTTATGATTATACGTATTGTATATATACGTATTATTTAATATACTATTTAAAAAGGAGGCAAACAATATGTTGTCAATTTATCCAGCATGTTTCTTTGAAGAAGAAAATCATTATTCAGTTATTTTTCCAGACTTCAATTACCTTTCCACTTGTGCAGATTCACTACAAGACGCAATGGAAATGGCCATTGATTGTCTAGCTGGTGCATTGTTCAGTGCAAAACTAGACAATCAAGATATTCCAATTCCTTCAAAGTTAGAAGAAATTGATCCAACTCAAATCGCATCTGAACTTGAATTCGAATTTAAACAATCTTTTGTCACCCTTGTATCTGTTGATGTTAAAGAATATGCGAAAACCCATTTCAATAAGGCTATCAAAAAAACACTCACAATACCCGAATGGTTAAACAAAGAAGCCATGAGCAAGAACATCAATTTTTCGCAAGTCCTTCAAGAAGCATTAATTGCCAAATTACACTCCAATTAAAACATCAACAAGCCCCATACCTTTTTTATAAATATGGGGCTTTAAACCAATGTCATTAAGTTAAGAAATGACGAACCATCCAGATACTATTGTCTGGATGGTATTTTTATTTGAAAGCACGAC